>JABABJ010000070.1 GCA_014238275.1 Leptospirales bacterium
CTTCTATAAGAAAGGGGACCATATTCAATACTAATGTCAACAGCTGTCTTATCGCTCGGATCCTTCTCTCTTTTCTTCTCGATGGATTCTCGAAGAAAAACACGACTTCTATCCAGATAGAATTTGCTCATATCTTCGAGAAGAAGCTCTGTCCGTCTTTGGGCATCCAACAAGCGATTGTAGGCGTTAGAATACTCTCCCTGAAAAAAATAAATCATCCCCGCACCGTAAATTTCCTTGATTTTCTGGTACTTCTGATAACGATTCCAACTAGTTTCAGGACCCTTTGGCTCATCTGCGTGGCTCTGTAGGCATTCAGGGAGGGGTTCACAAGGAAAATTTAGGACCATAGGCCTTAGAAATCTCAAATAATGAACCATATCAATTCTTCGCTCACGAGATTTCTCTGCTATCGTATAGGAGCGAAGGCTAACATTCCCCCCTATCAAAATAGCAAGCAAAATAGCAAAAATAGTGCTAGGAGCACTCCAAGTTGGCATCCAAGCCTTCATTTTTATTTTCTTCATTAAATTATTTTGTTTGTCTACCAGCATCTTAGAATTACTTATGACGAGAAATAGATCAATACTTTTCATACCTTTCGGCAATTGAAAAATAAAACCTGATTGTCTGCAAACAATTTTTTTTATTTTATGGTATAATTCTTAGAGAAGATTTGAGTTGGAGAATTGGACTCCTCACGCAAGATAAGCAAGAAAATGCCTCCACAGACGCAAGAAAATCAAGAAAAAGCTCGTCCTCTTTCTTATCGGGAAAAAAAGCCCTATCAATGCCCTATATGTTCAGCAGAAATCTTAAAAGAAAAGATTCATACAGCCAGAGGAAGGCTTATATCTGGAGATGTGACACAAGAATTGAGAAGAATCTATCGATCTGGCAAGGGGTACGGTCCCATCTATCCTCCAGCCTATAGCATTTTGGTATGCCCTGAGTGCCTTTATGCTGCTTTTCTCGATGATTTTAAGTCTGTCGAAGCAAACTCGAAACTTCGTATCGAAAAACTCAACAAGCATAGAAGAGAGGGTATTACGAAAATTGTAGGAGCAATAGATTTCCACAAAGACCGTGATCTAATACTGGGAGCAGCTTCTTATATTCTTGCTGTAGAATGCTACCAACAAAAGGAAAGTAATGCTGCACCCACTCCCAAAAAAGCTGTCTGCTCTTTAAGAGGAGCCTGGCTTTTTTCCGAACTCCACTCGGAATTTCCTCAAATTGGTTTTGATAAGGTCAGAACCTTCCTCTATACGAAAGCAGCACAGTACTATCAGAGAACCCTAGAAATCATCCAAAATGGGAAGGAGCCTCAGAGTCGATTTATCAATATTCTTGGTCCAGATACGGATAAAAACTGGGGATTGGATGGAGTAATATACATTAATAGCTATCTTCAACATAAGAACTACAAACAACTTGCTAAGGAAAATCATGAAAAAGTCAAACTCCTAGAACAGGCTCGCCTCAATGTGAGCAAGCTGTATGGAATGGGAAAGTTTTCATTCTCCAGACCCTCTATGTTAATCGAATTCTCCCGAAAACTCCATGAGAATATAACGAAGACCCTAGAAGAGCTGACTGGAAGTCAAGTTCCCAGAGAAAACTGAATCCATGACACAGAAATTCGCTCTTGTCATAGAATATAACGGCACAAACTACGCAGGGTTTCAGATTCAAAAGGATAGACCCACGATTCAATTAGAAATTGAAAAAGCCCTTGAAATTATCTTAAAAGAAAAAATACGAGTTCAGTTTGCAGGAAGAACAGATTCTGGTGTCCATGCTTCGGGTCAAGTGATCAGCTTTCCTTCCCTCAAAAGCCCAAAAGAGCTCAATGCCAAGATACTTGCCAATTCCCTCAATGGAGTACTCCCTCGTGATATTTCGGTACGATGTGCTTCAAGGGTGCAGTCCTCCTTTCATCCCCGTTATTCCTGTGTAGCACGTAAATATGAATACTTAATTTGGAATCATTCTCTACGTTCAGCCTATTGGAATCAAAGGGCTCTCTGGTATAGACCAAAACTCTCTATAGAAAAACTCAATCAAGAAGTTCAGACTGTCATTGGAACCCATGACTTTGCCTCTTTCACACCAGCTCGTTATACAAAAAAAGACTCCAAAATTACAACAATCCGTCAGATATATTCAGCCTATTTCACATCTAATCAAAACTGCGAGGACAACGGATACCTGATCAACTTTTGCATCTGCGGAAATTCCTTTCTTCATCATATGATTCGGATCCTGATAGGAACTCTGCTTGACTGGAATAGTGGACACCTCATACAAGGTCTTATAGACGTATTAAAATCTCGTTCCAGAAGGGTTGCAGGGAAAACTGCCCCTGCAGAGGGATTATATCTTCGTAAGGCTTATTATCCTTCGGGATTTGAGCTTGATCCTTCTGCTCACTGCTTAGCTGTATGGAATGAGGCAGAATATGAATCAGAAAAGACGTAAAGATGATCAAGAAATCAAGAGGAGGTTTTTTGAGGAAGAAGTTTCTTGAGAAGGTATAAACACAAGATGAGAAGTACACCTCAAGCAAAGGAAAATCAAAGCAATAGAAAAAATAGCTATCAGAAAGGATTCTGTCAGAAAGGCTTATTGGGAGCATTGATTTTTTCTGTACTTACTTCGCTCATGAATGCTTATTTTGTACTGAGTATTTTCGTATTTAGTACATTAGGAATATCTTTCATCTCAAGCCCTCTACAAGCACAAAAGACAAAGGAAGACAAAAAAAGTATTGTTTCTCAATACAAACAGGAAATTGGAGGCTTTTTTGGGATCGCAAGTGCTGTTCCGAGAACAACTCTTGGGAGAACGCTAAGTTCTGATTTCACGGGAGGGGCTTGGTACCGAATTAACTGGCCATGGGTTTTCTACTTGGAAGCTGTTTTTGGCGGAGCTCGCCTACAATCTAAAGAAGATTTGAGTGCCCGCTTCTTTCCCATGTATGGGGCTCTTGGATACCGCCTTCCTCTAAGAGGAAAGCTTGATCTTTTTTTGAAAACTGGATTTGGAGCAGCCCATATTTACATAGAACCGCAGAAAATATCTGGATGGGAGCCACTTTTTACGCTCGGAACAGAGCTTTCCATTTCAGCAGCCAACTTTATCCGTATCGGAGTTCGCTTGGATTACCTCTTAATCATTGAATCCAACCTATCTGCCCCTGCAAATGCACGACCAGATAGACCCATTCCGGAATTTGTTATAGAAGCCGATCCAAGGCTACAAGAGACTCCTTTTCAGATGATAAACGGTCATTTCTTTGTCTTTGGATTGACAATTGCATATGTTTTTTAGATACACACTCATCATGGCTTTCCGAGTCTCTGTTTTCCTTTGTTTCACCCTAGCTCAAATAGGATGTGGCTACCAAGGAAGTGGTCTCTTTTCCCAGCTTGTAAGCAGTCGTGTCAGAATATTGCTCAAAGGAACCTATGCAACAGACAACCCTCTCGAATTTACGCAGATCAATGAGAACAGGATTTTTGTTGACACAGATGATCAGCTAACTGATCTCCGTCACCAAGCATCCGACGAATGTAGCTTAGAAGAACAACAAGAAGGAGATATAGACTACCTCAGATGTGTTCCTTCTTATGACAATATCCCAATGTATATTGACATAGGAGGTGTTAGGCTCTCGTCTCAAGAAAATAATATTGACTCGATCCAAAACGTAAACGACTCCGATGATTTCTGGGAAACTGTTGCCGTGAGAAGACAAGTCTACTGTAGCCAAACCTATGCCACTAACGGTAGTATAGACAGTTGTAGTGATAACAATGGTATAGAAAAATTCCAACAATTCATGAACGGAGAGGGAGCTGAATATCCTGCTAGCAACATAAGCTCACAAAATTACCTTCATGCGGGAGTATTCATCCGAAGTATCGTTACGGGATGGGGAAATTTTGCAGAGCTCCCTACTCGCCCTACTTTTTCAGATTTTGATAGCACGCTCGTAAGAGGTGCAGAGCTCCTTCCCTTAATTGGATTCTCTAACCCCGAAGAACCAGAACCTCCAGCCCTAAATCCGGGCCCAATTTCTGAATGGTTTCCCTTACATTTTAGAATTGGACAAGGACAAGAGTTATTTTTCGTTCCAGAAAATATCCCTGCAGTTCTGGAAATTCGTTTTAATATCAAAGAAAACCTGATGGTTCATAGCTATCAGGATATTTCCAATCGATCTTTAAGAGTAATTTCTTTTAGCGACTGGAGGAAGGGACATCAACACACCGAAGATGGAACAAACAGTCAATATCTTGGAGGAAATGTACTAACACGAGCTCGATTTTATTATCCTCAGCTTGTCTCACAAATACGCATCCAAAACCCAATAACCCAAGATAGCAGTAGACATTACTATGGACTCTATGGAATCGAAGAAGAAATAAACTCAGTAAACCATCTTCCTTATGCGGCAACTCCAGCACGAGGTGGAGACAATAATGTTTTGAACTTTATCATGCCAGGGCAATATAGGCTAGAATGCCGCTATGATGAAGTTCAAGACGGCTATCCCGAAACAATGCTCAATTCCATGGAGATCAGTGTTCCAGAAGAATCGAGTCAAATAGATATTGAGTTCTCCTGTGGGGATCCTTAACTTTCCTTTGAATCACTAAGCCATGAAAGCATCTCAAACCATCATCCCCACCCTTAGAGAGATCCCTTCGGATGCCTCTGCTGTATCTCATCAATGGATGCTTCGAGGAGCTTTGATACGAAGACTTCGTTCTGGTCTGTATCACCTTCTTCCCTTAGGTCTCCGTGTTTTGAGAAAGATCGAGGCTATCATTCGAGAAGAAATGGAAAGGAGCGGAGGGATTGAGTTTAGACTTCCCTGCCTCATCCCAGCTGAATTGTGGAAGAAGTCTGGTCGGTTTGAATCTACAAATCGTGAGCTTTTTTCATTGAAAGACCGATCGGATGTATGGAACGTCCTTGGACCCACTCATGAAGAGCCTTTTACAGAGCTGATGAGCCAAATCCTTAAATCTCACAGGGATTACCCTATCAATGTATATCAGATCCACACAAAGTTCCGAGATGAAATCCGTCCTCGATTTGGAGTGATTCGTTCCCGCGAGTTTGTAATGAAAGATGCCTATTCCTTTCACCTAGATTCCGCATCTCTGAAAGATACCTACAAAAAGATGGAAATGACCTACCAGAAAATTTTTGATCGTCTTAGGCTCAAAACGGTAATAGCAAAGGCTCATAGCGGAGCGATGGGAGGGTCTATCTCTCAGGAATTTGCAGTTCCCGCGGATATTGGAGAAGATACCTACCTACTTTCTGAAAATGAAACCTTTAGCTCTCATCAATCTACAACTCCGACTCTTTATAAAGAGCTTTCCCAAGGAATGCCACAAGATATATCTAACAAGAAAAGTTCTGATACTACTCATTTGTCCCCTTCTCAAACTAATCTCAAAAAAATACATACTGTAGGACACAGTAAAATAGAAGAAGTAGCGAAACTCTTAAAAACACCTCCAAATCAAATACTAAAGTCCCTTCTTTATATATCCAAAGAAAGAGCAATCATTGTGGTAATCCGTGGGGATCGGGAGGTCAACGAAGTAAAACTTGCCCATCTTTTGCAAGATTCGAGCTTTAGGCCTGCACGAAAAGAAGAAATTCAAACAATGGGAAGCGAGTTTGGATTCGTTGGGCCTCCTCTTCTCGCTCATAAGGGAAATGATAAAGAAAAGAAATTTCCCTCACAAGAATGGGAAGAACGATTTCAAATTTTATGGGATTTGTCCGTCCTTACTCGGGAAGAATGGATCATAGGAGCAAACGAAAAGGATTATCACTACAAGGGATACCAGCTACCGGCTGAAATTCAGACAGAGGATATATCACTAGCACACTCAGGAGACCTCTCCCCGAATGGAGATGGCATTTTGAGGGAAGTCAAAGGAATCGAAGTAGGTCACATTTTTCAGCTAGGGGATAAATATTCTAAGGCTTTTGAGATGAGCGTTTTGAACCAAGAAGGAGAGGCAATCACTCCTTTGATGGGTTGCTATGGCATAGGGATCAGTCGAATTATGGCTGTCATTATCGAAAAGCATAGCGATGAGAAGGGAATGTCTTGGCCAATTGATACAGCCCCCTATGAAATTGTTTTGATTACAATTACCAAATCAGAAGAAGAAGAGAAAGAAGGAGAAAAATTCTACCAAAGCCTACGAGAACAAGGAGCCGATGTTCTATGGGACGATCGATCTCTTCGCCCTGGAGTCAAGTTTCGTGATTCTGAGTTGATTGGATTCCCTATCCGAATCACAATGGGGAAAAAATATTTCCAATCTAATGAGCTAGAAGTACAGTTTCGTAAAGACTCTACATCACTGATCCTTCAGGGAGACATGAAAAAACTATGTGAGAAGGTGCTTTCATTAAGAGAAAAAGCAGATCGAAGCAGATGAAATCAAAAGAATCATTTCCTTTTTTCACACCTTCTCCTCTTGGAAACGGATACTTTGGGGACTTTGGAGGACGCTACAGCCCAGAGATACTGATCCCTGCCCTAGACGAACTAGAAGAATCGTATCGTAAGTTCCAGAACGACAAAGGCTTTCAAGAGGAACTTCATCATCTTTGGAGAGAATACGCTGGAAGACCCTCACTTCTGACTAAGGCTCCTCGCTTGAGCGAGGCATGGGGTGCAGAGATCTGGCTCAAGCGAGAGGATCTGAATCACACAGGATCTCATAAAATTAATAATGCTCTTGGTCAAGCCCTCTTAGCCCGTAGAATGAACAAAAAGCATCTCATTGCAGAAACAGGAGCTGGACAACATGGAGTAGCAACAGCTACAGCAGCAGCTCATCTCGGATTTTCCTGTAGCATCTATATGGGAGAAGAAGATATACGACGTCAAGAACTCAACTGCTTTCGGATCAAACTTTTAGGAGCAACTCTCTGCCCTGTAAGCTCAGGAACAGCTACCCTCAAGGATGCCACAAATGAGGCAATGAGAGCATGGGCAGCCTCTTCCAAAGATACTCACTATGTCATTGGATCTGTGATAGGACCTCATCCTTTTCCAAGCATTGTAAGAAACTTTCAATCTATTATTGGAGTCGAGTCAAAACGTCAATTCCTAGAAAAAACAGGCACTTTTCCCGATGCTGTTCTTGCCTGTGTAGGAGGGGGTTCCAATGCTGCAGGTATCTTTTATGCCTTCTTGAATGAACAAAAAAAAACAAGGCTGATTGGGATTGAAGCTGGAGGAGAGTCAGACATTCAGGGGAGGAATGCGGCAAGCATTTCTTTCGGAAAAATTGGCTATTTTCATGGTACTCGTTCCTTGTATATACAGGATTCTTTCGGACAGATCGAAAAAGTCCATAGCATTTCTGCGGGACTGGACTATCCAGGAGTAGGACCAGAGCACGCCCATTGGGCATCTACTGGGGTGGCAGAATACTACCGAGTCAGTGATCAGAATGCTTTGGAATGCTTTCAAGAAGTAAGCAGACTGGAAGGAATCATCCCTGCCTTAGAAAGCTCGCATAGCTTCTCCTTTGCAAAAGAATTGGCTCAGGATTACAGAAAGACACACAAACGAAAGGGACGTTTCCTCATCTGTCTTTCAGGAAGGGGAGATAAAGACAGTGCTGAAGTACAACGAATCCTAAGAGATGGATAGACAGGCTATACTTCATTCTTATAGAGCTTCGCGACCCATTTCCCGTAACCATTATATGGAAGAGTTCGTATTTTTCGTCTTTCTCCAAGAACCCTCTCATAGGCTTGACTCCATCGAGGGTGAGGACGTTTTGGATTGACATTTGCATAAAAACCATACTCCTTAGGGACAGCATCATTCCAGAAGGTATGTGGCTTTCGAGAGCTAAACTCAATCCGAGTAATCCCCTTCATGCTTTTAAATCCGTACTTCCATGGGACGATCAGGCGAATTGGAGCTCCATTTTGTTTTGTGAGAGGATGACCATACATTCCAACCACCAGCAAAGGAAGTTCGTTTACTGCTTCATCCATACGTAGAGCTTCATAATAAGGCCATGAATAGTTCCCATAACGCTGACCATGAGCCTGAGAAGGTTTATTCCATCCTATAAAACTCAGATAGCGAGCCTTAGAATGAGGCTCTACATATCGTATTAGCTTTTGTAAAGGGATACCAACCCATGGGAGAATCATAGACCATGCCTCTACACACCGAAATCGATAGACTCTTTCTTCTAAAGAAAATTTCCTGATAAGAAACTCAAGATCATAACGACGAGGTTTTTTTACCAATCCTCCAATTTTAATCGTCCAAGGGCGAGTACGAAAGCGAGAAACATATTTCCACACATCTTCTTTTCTTTCCGTAAACTCGTAATAATTATTATAAGAAGAAGCATAAATCTCAGGAGTCACAGTCCTTCCTTTCACAAACGAAAAAGACCTGCTTCTTTTGGGTGGAAATAGATTCTTCAAAAAAGAAGGATCATATTGAAGAGAAGGGTTAGGATTCGAGCGACGAGGTCCTGCAAAAATAGTCTCAGGACTACTAAGAATTGTTGCCAAAGAAGCCGTACCAAACCCCCTGAGTATCTGTTTTCGGCTCCAATAGACGGATTCAGGGCTTGCCTCTTTTTCTTTCAGATGCCACTCAGGATGAAGGATTACATTTGCCATACAGTAATCTAAATTATAAACAGAAAATTTTGTCAAGCACTATCAAGCAATGTCAAACACTATCAAGCACTATCAAACACTATCAAGCACTGTCAAACACTATCAAGCAATGTCAAACACTATCAAGCACTGTCAAACACTATCAAGCAATGTCAAACACTATCAAGCACTATCAAACACTATCAAACACTATCAAGCACTATTGAGGCTTTGATGAGAGCAGCTCCCTCCCCAGCACCAACTCTGATCAGAATATACCTCTTTTTTCCAGAGAGGAACCTCTGTTTTGATGCGAGAAATCACCTCCTGATTTGCAA
>JABABJ010000067.1 GCA_014238275.1 Leptospirales bacterium
CTAAGTGATTTAGCAGGGTCTATGCTTATAAAGGCTCAAAAACTGGTAGATTTTGAGACTTTACTGTGGCACAGGAGGCATCTCTCGGTTTGGAGATGATGCCTCTGGATTAGGCTTTTGAGATGAATCGATTTTGGAAATCTTATCGATTTCAGACTCTACCGCTAGAATCGCATTTTTAAATTCTGGATAGAGATCGAGACGAAGAGTCACTCCTTTTTGAGTAGGTTTATATACCTCATCAGACTCTAAAACTTTATACCACACTCGAATGTTGAGGTAACTTTTACCTTGAAATTCGGACAATTCGACACGAATCACTTCTTTAGCACTTTTCTTAATATCTTGCACATAACTCATATTTAACCAATATATAAAAAGGGTAGTAAATTTGGCAATTTTTTCTTGACAAAAATCGAAAAAAAAATGAGCTTGTCATTTGTCGTATGTCTCGAGTGTGCCAAATATCAGGAAAGAGAACTACCTTTGGGAATACTGTATCTCATTCTCATGTCAAGACAAGAAGGAAGTTTAAAGTAAATTTAACAACCCACAATGTCTACCTTCCCGATGAGAACCGATGGGTCAGGCTTCGTCTTAGTACTCGAATGCTTCGGACCCTCAGGCATAAGGGTGTAAAAAGCCTTATGAAAAGCTATGGTTCTGATTTGAGTATCTTAAAACCAAAGAAAAACATTGAACCAAATTCATCTCCTGTTGAGAATCCACCTACAAATCCAACTAAAAGCTGAAAGAAAGAGATTAGATAGCTACGAGCTCAAAAAACAGATAGCTTCTTGGCTTATTTATGCAATGAGGAATCCACTATTTGCATGACCTTGAGCTTCGTCGATCAGATATATAAGCGTCTAAAGACAGAATTTGGAAGCCCTCGTACTCCCCTTCGTTATACATATCCTCATGAACTTGCGATAGCTGTAATACTCAGTGCACAATGCACGGATGAACAGGTAAATAGAGTTACTCCCCTTCTCTTTCAACGTTTCTCTAAAATAGAAGATTTCTATCAAGCTCCTGTTCAGGAGTTGGAAGGTTTGATTTATTCTACTGGTTTTTATAAGAATAAGACAAGACACATTCGTAAATTTTGTAAAATATTAGTTGAAACATTTAATGGTACTCTTCCCAAAACTATGAGAGAACTTGTATCAATGCCAGGGGTTGGTCGTAAAACAGCAAATGTAATCCTTCAAGAGCATTATGGGATTGTAGAAGGGATTGTTGTGGATACTCATGTCACTCGTATTTCCCATGTTTTAGGTCTCACGAAGGGAAAAAATGCAGAAAAAATCGAAGCCTCACTCAAGACTGTAATTCCACATAAATACTGGCGTGAATGGTCATTGCTACTCATCTTCTTGGGTCGTAAATACTGCAAAGCTCGCCAGCCTTTATGTAAAGGGTGTCCTTTATTGGATATTTGTCCATCGTTGGAAGCAGCAAAAGCCTTCTCCCATTCTCACCATGATACCTAGCTCAAAGGCAATACAAAAGCCATCATCCATAAGGAGCATATATTTTTTAAAAATTTACAACGAATATACAATTCCTTATAAAAAAAGGTAGTAAAAAACATGATAAAATAAATCTTTGGTTAGGAGGATTTCACCATCAACTTTCACTCTCTGGAAGAAAGTGAATATCCTAAATAAGACACAAACAGAAGAAAGCAAGATAAGAAATAAGAAGATATGGTTAAAAAACAAGAAAAACCAGCCAAAGGAAAAAAGAAGAACAAACGTAGAGAGAATTCCGATACACCCATCGGAAGAGTTCTTGCATTTGTAAAAAAGCAGGGAAGCAGTAGAGAGGAATTAGCTCATAAGATCGATATATCGTTTTCTGCAGTGAATATGTGGATTATTTCTGGAGCACCTCTTCGCAAGGTAAATGCTTTGGCTATGCAAGCAGTATATGGGGTAAGTAGTAGTTGGATCATGAAGGGAAAGGGTCCAGAAGAGGTTGAAAAGTTTGCTGTTGACCCTAAATCTGTAGAGTTTGGTCAAAGATATGATAGCTTGGATACATCTCTCAAACAAGTCGTAAAGATACACATGAAGGGATTGAGCTGTTTTAAGTGGACAAAACTCGGACGCCCTGAGGATTCAAGAAACAAGCCAAAAGACTATAAAGGATAGCTTCGCAAAAACCTTCATAAATAGTTCAAACAAACAAGCACTTGCTTATTGGTATCAAGGCTTATTGGTATCAAGGCTTATTGGTATCAAGGCTTATTGGTATCAAGGCTTATTGGTATCAATGCTTATTTGTATCAATACTTATTTGTATCAAGACTGATTTCTCTTCATAGAAATGAGTTCCAGTATCTTTGTGGCTGCGTCTGTCATGACTGTCCCTGGACCAAAGATCATGCTGACTCCTAGATCATATAAAAAGCTATAGTCTTGGCGTGGGATCACTCCCCCTGCCGTGACAAGTATATCTTCTCGCTTCAGAGCTCGGAGTTCTTGGATGAGCTGAGGAAGGAGGGTCTTATGGCCTGCTGCCAGACTGGAAATACCAACAACATGCACATCATTTTCAGCTGCTTGGAGTGCTGTTTCGCGAGGAGTCTGAAAGAGAGGACCAATATCCACGTCAAAACCCATATCAGCAAATCCTGCAGCAATTACCTTTGCCCCCCTATCATGCCCATCTTGCCCCATCTTGCCCACCATAATACGAGGACGACGTCCCTCTCGCTGATAAAAGGACTCTGTAAGCCTTTGAATAGTGGTAAATTTTTCACGATCCTTCATTTCTCCTCCATAAACTCCTGAAATCATATGAATGGGTGCCTGAAAGCGGCCAAAAACCTGTTCCATTGCAGAAGAAATTTCCCCTAAAGAAGCCCTTTTCTGAGCTGCCTTCACAGCAAGCTCTAAAAGATTACCTTTCCCTGTATTGGCAGAATGTGTGAGAGCCTGAAGAGATTCTTCTACATCTTGTGTATTTCGTTCTTTTTTAAGTTGATTGAGACGCTCAATCTGAGAGTTTCGAACGCTTTCATTATCTACTTCCAAGATCTCTATCTCTTCTTCTTCTTGGGAGAAGGTAAATTGATTGACTCCAACAATCACATCCCTTTCAGAATCGATACGAGCCTGTTTCCTTGCTGCTGCCTCTTCAATCCGCATCTTGGGTATCCCTTTTTCAATCGCCTGAGCCATTCCTCCAGCCTTTTCTACCTCGCTAATGAGTTCCCAGGCACGATGTGCTAGAGAATGAGTCAAATATTCTACATAATAAGAACCTCCCCATGGGTCAATTTCTCTACAGATTCCTGTCTCCTTTTGAAGATACAGCTGAGTATTTCTCGCAATACGAGCACTAAAATCCGTGGGAAGAGCAATTGCTTCATCGAGGGCATTTGTATGGAGAGATTGAGTATGACCCATTGTTGCAGCTAGGGCTTCGATGCAAGTCCGCACAATGTTGTTAAAGGGAGCCTTTTCGCTTAGGCTCCATCCAGAGGTTTGGCAATGTGCCCTGAGTCTCATGGAATGAGGGTTTTGGGGATGGAATTCCTTTACGATCTTTGCCCAAAGCATTCTCCCCGCTCTCATCTTGGCAATTTCCATAAAATAGTTCATTCCTACAGCCCAGAAAAAGGATATCCTAGGAGCAAAATCATCAATAGAAAGATTTCCATCCTTTATACCGGTGCGAAGATATTCTAATCCATCTGCAAGAGTATAGGCAAGCTCTAGATCGCAAGTAGCTCCAGCCTCCTGCATGTGATAGCCCGAAATACTGATAGAATTGAAACGAGGCATTTTTCGTGCCGTATAGGAAAAAATATCACTGATGATTCTCATCGAAGGTCTTGGAGGATAGATATAGGTATTCCTCACCATAAACTCTTTTAGTATGTCGTTTTGGATAGTCCCAGTAAGTTTTTCTGGAGGAACTCCCTGCTCCATCCCAGCTACTATAAAAAATGCCATCACAGGTATCACAGCTCCATTCATGGTCATGGAAACAGAGATTTGATCTAAAGGTATATGATCCAAAAGTATTTTCATATCAAGAATCGAATCGACAGCAACTCCAGCCTTCCCAACATCTCCAAATACCCTTTCATGATCGGAATCGTATCCACGATGAGTTGCAAGATCAAATGCAATAGAGAGCCCTTTTTGTCCAGCTGCTAAGTTCCTGCGATAAAATGAATTGGATTCTTGGGCAGTAGAAAAGCCTGCATATTGACGAATCGTCCATGGCCGAGAGGTATACATTGAAGCATAGGGTCCTCGAAGATAAGGAGGAAGTCCAGCCCCATAGCCAAGATGTGTCACTCCTTCAAGGTCTTCTTTTGTATAAGCAGAAGGTTTTACAGGAATCCCTTCAGCAGTATTCCAGATAGATTCATGGTGAGAAGGGCTATTACTACAATTCTCTATAGTTTTTCGAGGAGGGAGTCTTGTCTCATCTCGATAGGAAATATCCTGAAAGGTCTTCCTTAAACTTTTCTTTTGCAAGGGATTGAATGGTGGTATATTCATTCTCTTGGACACAAATTTGTATTTAGAAGTAATCTCATTAGATAGAATGAATGCAAGGATTCACTCACATAAATCAAATGCTAGCCTTCTGCTATCTGATAAACAGACGAAACCTTAGAATGAATTCCCCCACGTGTATTATAATCGACAAGCACTCGTATCCATAAAGGATTACAAGCCTTTACAAGATCATCTCGTACTTTGTTTGCAACATTCTCTTGAAAAATACCAAGACTGCGAAAGAAAAGAAAATACTCTTTGAGGCTTTTGAGCTCTATACACCACTCCTTAGGTCGGTAAGAGATATAGATCCTTCCAAAATCTGGAAGTGAGGTTTTGGGGCAAACAGCAGTAAACTCAGGTATCTCAAGATCGATCCTATAGGAGCGGTCTATATAGATATTTTGAAATACTTCTATGGGGGGCGTCTTTAGAGAACGAATCTTCCCCTGCTTTCCCTCATAAGCAGAACTTTCCGACGTTTCTTGCTGCTTAGACAACATAAACCTAGTGAAAAGCCAAAAGCCCGGAATCCTTGAGACTTATTAGTATAAGCTCACAGAAATCCGGGTGTGAATGATAAAAAAGATCTAGTTCTTACTTTCCTATCCTTTCTCGGATGGCTTTTGTTAACTCATCAGCCTTTTCTTTTACTTCGTTGATTCGATCTGTCGGAACGATACTCTTGATTTGCTCAATAGCTTTCGCATATTGCTCCTCAAGCTGTTTCAAACCGTCCTTATACGCGTCTCCAGCCTTGTTTGTCAAGCCACTCGCACGAACATTAATATCTTCCAAAATCGAGCGAAGCTTTTGTGCAGCTTCACTGCTATCTGCACTCCCTTTCTCTTTAAGCTCGTGATAGTTACGCTGAACCTCTTTTACAGCGTTACTTACAGAATCCTCTCCTGTACGATACAACGCAATCCCTGCATTTAACACTCCTTCTAAAATTTTATCCATGACCACTACCTCCTTTAATTTATAGTTATACCCAGATTCCTTTTCTTTCAAGAAAAACCAGACAAGAGACTTTCTTTTTTTCCCTTTCAATAAAGCAAGTGTATTTTTAATTTTTTTCGTGAAACACCGAAAAAAATACACTGTGTATAATACTCCCTAATCAATAAGTATTGACGTTATTATGTGACATAATATCTATTGAGTTTGATGCGGATTTTAGGATTTGATCCTGGCTATGCTCGGATGGGCTGGGGAGCTGTTTCTTCTTTAGAAGGTTTTGGTATAGAAAAAGCAAAAACTATTGGATACGGCACGATTGAGACCCCTCCACTTCAATCTCCTAGTCAAAGAATGTCTACTCTCTATAAAGAATCTTCTCTCTTAATGGAAAATGTGCAGGCTGATGTAGTTGTTATGGAAAGGCTTTACTTTAGTAAAAACCAACGAACTGCTGCAGGAGTATTTCAGGCTCAGGGAGTCATTCTAGCTGCTGCAGGACAAAGGAATTGTTTCTTTACAGAGCTTTCCCCGACAACAGTCAAGCTCAGCCTTACAGGTTCTGGCCATGCAGATAAAGAGCAAGTGATGACAATGGTCTGCCGTCTCTTGAATCTAGCCTCCCCTATACAAGCAGATGATGCTTCTGATGGGCTTGCAACAGCAGTTGCTGGACTTATTCATGTCAAATCTCTTACACGACTCCAGAATATCTCTTCTGCTACTCAAAGCAAAAAAGGCTGATAGCCCTAGCATATAACAAATATCTATTTCCTGACAGACACCACAAAATAGAATAGAAAATATGTTTGAACAAGTCTTTAGAAATATAAATGACGTGTTTCATAAAGATGCGGGTTGCAGTAGTAAGTTGGATTATATGAAGTAAAGCTCTTGGATATTATTTCTCAAATATTACAATGTTCGGCTTAGATACAAACACGATTAGAGATATCAAAAACTGCCTTGCAAAATTCCCGCAGATCGACAAGGCTCTTCTCTATGGCTCTCGTGCCAAAGGAAACTACAAGAACAGCTCAGATATTGACCTCACCCTCTTAGGAAAAAACCTCAGCTTACGAGAACACATCTACCCCCTGCAAGGAGAGCTAGACAAACTCTATCTACCCTATACCTTTGATATTTCTATTTTTTCAAAATTAAGCGATCTGGAATTTATCGAACACATCCTAAGGGTGGGTAAGAGCTTTTATCAAAAAGAAGTCCGCGAGCTACCTGCTGGCTGGGAAAGTAAGAATTTGGGGGAGGTATGTGAGGTGATAAATGGAGGAACTCCAAAAACAAATATTAAAGAATATTGGAATGGAAATATCTTGTGGATTACTCCTAAAGATTTAGGTAAAAATAAGAATACTTTTGTTAATAATACTACGAGAAAAATAACTAACTTAGGACTTAAAAAATCTTCCGCACAATTAATTCCGATAAATTCTATTATACTATCGACAAGAGCCCCTATTGGCCATCTTGCTATAAATAAAAAAGAAATATCAACAAACCAAGGCTGTCGAGGAATAGTGCCAAGCAATAAAATTCAAACAACTTTTTTATATTACTTTCTTAAAAATTCTATAGACTTACTTAATCAATTGGGTAGAGGAGCTACTTTTAAAGAGCTTTCTAACAATGCACTTTCTCATGTAATCATCCCACTCCCACCCCAAACAGAGCAAAAACGTATTGCTTCCGTGCTAGACAAAGTTTTCCAAGCCCTAGACCAGATCAAAGCAAACAACGAAAAAAATCTCGCCAATGCCAAAGAGCTATGGGAGAGCTGCTTAAATGGAGTTTTTGCCAAGCCTGCGAAGAATTGGGAGAAGGATAAGCTATTTAAACTTTTTAATATTCAACCACCCAAAAAAGATGTCTTAGAATATCTACAAAAGGAAGATCATGTTTCATTTGTTCCTATGGACTGCTTGAATATAGGAAACAAAAATCTCACATTAAAGCAAACTAAACTATTAAAAGAAGCCTACTCAGGGTATACCTATTTTGCTGAAAATGATGTTTTATTGGCAAAAATTACGCCTTGCTTTGAAAATGGAAAGATAGGTATTGCCAAAAACCTTCTCAATGGCTTTGGATTTGGCTCTAGTGAATTTATTGTTTTTCGTAATAAAGGTAAAGTTTTACAAGATTATCTATATTATTTTTTGTCTCAAAAATCATTTCGCAGTCAAGGAAAAAGGAGAATGGGTGGTGCTGTTGGACATAAAAGGCTAGCAAAAGACTTCGTTGAAAATTATTTATTATCGTATCCTAATTCACTAGCAGAGCAAAAACGCATTGTTCAAAAATTAGATGTCCTCTATCAAAAAATGACAGAATTACAGGAAATCTATCGTAAAAAAGTTGCGAATGTAGTGGAGCTGAAG
>JABABJ010000082.1 GCA_014238275.1 Leptospirales bacterium
ACAGCAAGCAATCATAAAGAAGGAATGGTTAGAGTTTCTGGTGTGAATTGGTTTACCAATTTAGATATTAAAAAACGTCACGAAGATTTAATTTTATATAAAACTTACAACAAAACAGATTATCCAAAATATGATAATCATGAGGCAATCAATGTAGATAAAACCAAAGATATTCCAAAAGATTATGACGGGTTTATGGGTGTTCCTATTACTTTTATGGATAAATACAATCCTGAGCAGTTTGAGATAATAAAATTCCGCAAAGGTGATGATGACAAAGATTTAAGTATAAATGGAAAACACCCATACTTTAGAATTTTGATAAAAAATAAAAAACTATGAAAGTAGAATTAAAAGAAATTACTGTTCGTGAATTAGCAAAAGGTTATAAAGATAACGCTGAAGGTGGCGTTGTTGGTTTTGGTGGCAAGCTAGATATTCGTCCGCCATACCAGAGAGAGTTTATCTACAAAGAAAAACAAAGAAATGCTGTAATTGATACCCTGAAAAAAAAATTTCCTTTGAATGTGATGTATTGGTCGGTCAAAAAAGATGGCAACTTTGAAGTGATAGACGGACAACAACGAACTATTTCTATTTGTCAATATGTCAAAGACAATTTTTCCCTTGAAGGGTTGTATTTCCACAATCTACAAAATAACAAACAAGAAGACATTCTTAACTACAAACTATACATTTATAGATGCAGTGGAACAGATAGCGAAAAATTGGATTGGTTTAAGATAGTAAATATAGCAGGCGAAAAACTTACCGACCAAGAGCTCAGAAACGCCGTTTACGCTGGTTCTTGGGTATCCGATGCCAAGAAGTATTTTAGTAAACAAGGTTGTTCTGCTTATGGCATTGGTAGTAAATATTTAAAAGGCTCGTCAATTCGTCAGGAATATTTAGAAACAGCAATCAAATGGATAAACAAGGGTAAAATTGAAGACTATATGTCAGAACATCAGCACGATAAAAATGCCAAAACTTTATGGTTATATTTTGAAAGTGCAATAAATTGGGTAAAAGCAGTTTTCCCAGACTACCGCAACGAAATGAAAGGCGTTGATTGGGGGTTTTTATATAATGATTTCAAGGATAAAAATAAAGAATCCGATTCTAAAAAATTAGAACAAGAAATTTCCAAGTTAATGCAAGATGAAGATGTAACTAAAAAATCAGGTATCTATTCGTATGTTCTAACTAGAGATGAAAAATATTTAAACATCCGTGCGTTTACAGACAACCAAAAAAGAGAAGCATACGAAAGGCAAAAAGCGATTTGCGTAAAGTGCAGAAAGAAGTTTTCAATAGACGAAATGGAAGCCGACCACATAACTCCTTGGCACAAGGGAGGCAAAACTACTACTGAAAATTGTCAGCTCTTGTGTAAGCACGATAACCGAACTAAATCAGGAAGATGAAAACATCATAACAAATCATTCCACTTGACCGCTAACACAGCAGCTGAACTCTAGCGTTATTTTAGAAATGGAGAGTTTGAGTAATCACAGGAGAACAGGAAGGCTCTATCCCAACAAGAGAGGATAGGTTTTTTCTTTTCTTGCTTGATGTAGCAAGTGATTCATTCTTTTTAACTCCTAAGAAGCTCTATCAAAAATATTGCCTTGTCTTGAAAAGCAATTCTAATACGAATCTCTTGAGAATACGCTCCTATACAGGCAGCTTGAGGCAAAAAATCTCTGTCCCGAAAAAAAACTAGAAATAGATAAAAAAAAGCAAAAAAGAGTAGTATATTTTGAACTGAAAAAAATACTGCTCATATTATGAGTGATAATAAGAAATTACCTAAAAATGAAAGAATGATTGAGAAATCGTTCACGTTTCGCAGAGAACCAATAAGGAATATTAAATTACCTCCTATCAAGCAAAACAATTCACCTGAAAATACCAACAAGGATGAATCTAAGAAGGAAAATTAATTCCCCAAATCTTGCATAAATTCTGTATATTCTGGTAGGATGCCTTTTGAGCAACAAGCAAGTCTTTGTGTGTCTCTACATCACCTTGTACCAAATCGTAAAGTTCACTTTTCATATTCTTTCTGTATCCCTTGCCCGATTGTATAATAAAGAAACACATCCTATCTAAAATATTTAGATATTTGTATACTGAATGATAAGCCAATGTAAGGTTTTCTTCGCTTTCAGACTTAGTATATTTTTTTCGTTTTGCCAATAGAACTGCCTCTGCACGATCTAGTTTTTCTTCTAACTTTATCAAAGTTTCAATTCTAAGCAAATTTAAATTATTTCTTATGTAATATAAAAAAACTCCAGATATAGCTAAAGAACAAGCAGCAACAACAAGAGTCATAATATCCACCCAATTATTATTACACATAAAAAATAAATATTAAGGAATTTTATTTCCTACAAAAAAGTCTTGTTTTACTATACCAGCTAAATTTAGCTAATAATAAGAAAAGCCAGCAGGGAATAAACTCCGACTAACTTCTGACCTATGTAGTAGTCATGATACTGCATAGGGGATAAGGATATTTTGTAAAACCTCCTGCTAAGGACAAGCATCTTTTACGAGGAGGTTCGGCTTACTTTTAGATGTTGGAATATCCCAAAAAAATAGCAGACTATTGTATAGTGTAATCTATATTTGTCCCTCTTTTGTTCATAGTCTCACTGGTTACTTGGATTTATAGGCTCTGTTTGTAAGTTCCTTATGAATAAAAAAACTTAGTCTCTCTAAAAATCGGTTTACAGCAAGGAGCTTCTTTCAAGAGCTAAAATAAGCTATGACAAATCGAACTCAAATTGCTGTGATAGGAGCTGGACCAGGGGGTTATTCTGCTGCTTTCCTTGCTGCAGATCTTGGAAGTAAGGTAAGTCTAATTGATACAAGACCTAACCCAGGGGGAGTATGCCTTTATGAGGGCTGTATACCCTCTAAAGCCTATCTTCATATAGCGTCAATTTTAGACGATGCCTCTCACTCTAAAAAATTTGGAATTCACTTTGATAAACCAAAGATCGACATACAAGGTCTCCGTAATTGGAAGCAAGAGGTTGTCCAAAAACTGACAGGAGGGCTTGGACAGCTCTGCAAAGCTCGGAATATTAGCTACCTGCAGGGTTACGCTTCTTTTGTAAACCCAAAGAGCCTTAAAATTAAGCTTTCTTCTGGCAAAGAAGAGATTCTGGAATTTGAACATGCTATCATCGCCACAGGCTCTGTTCCTGTATCCTTGCCCCATCTTCCCAAAGCAAAAAATATCTTGGACTCTTCAGAGGCACTAGAGATCAAAAAGATTCCCTCTCGACTTTTAGTAGTAGGGGGAGGGTATATTGGTCTTGAAATGAGCACGGTATATTCATCCTTGGGAAGTGTGGTACACGTGGTAGAAATGTCCGATCAGCTCCTTCCTGGGACGGATATGGATCTGGTCAAACCACTTGCTTCTCGTTTATCCAATATTTTGGATAAAATTCATCTAAATACATCTCTCAAAACAGCCTCTCAAAAAGCTGATAAAATCAAGGTACAGCTTGAGAATAAATCAGGTAAAATAATCGAAGAAAGTTATGATTCTATACTTACAGCAATTGGAAGGCGTCCCTCTTTAAAAGGTATTGGTCTTGAAAATACAGCTATTCGTCTTACCAACGAAGGATTCATTCATGTAGACGGTTCTCGTCGCACAGTAGAGCCAAATATTTATGCTATTGGTGATGTAACTGAAGGTCCTATGCTTGCCCATAAAGCAAGTCATGAAGGGAAAATAGCCATAGAAGTAATTCATGGGAAAAAAGCTGTTTTTGAGCCTTATGCGATTCCTGCGGTCATTTTTACGGATCCTGAGCTGGCTTATTGTGGACTTACCGAAACCGAGGCAAAAAAAACAGGCGTTCAAGTCAAAATATCCTCCTTCCCTTGGAGTGCCTCAGGAAGGGCTGTAAGCCTTGATCGAACGGAAGGAATGACAAAACTAGTGCTAGAGCCTCAAACAGGACGCGTCTTAGGAGTGGGAATTGTGGGAAAAGGGGCTGGTGATCTAATTGCAGAAGGAGTATTAGCTGTCGAGATGGGAGCTGTTGCGAAAGATCTTGCTCTTAGTATCCATCCTCATCCTACACTATCCGAGACAATCATGGAAGCAAGTGAGATATTCCTTGGACAAAGCACTCATATATATAAACCAGCAACATAATTTTTGAACGTATAAACATTGAGTTTTTCCTATCAATCTTCCTCCAAAATCATCCTGTGTAGTAGAAGTAGTATTTTAGCACGAATCCAGACCCTTCATGTAGCTCATAGACTCAAACAACTCCAGCCAGATATCAAAATTGAGTTTTTTTTACAAGAATCTAGGGGGGATCAAGACTATCAGACTCCTCTATGGAACTCAAAGACTAAGGGTGTTTTCACATCCGATCTACGGGAGCTTCTCATCAACAAGAAAGTCGATGCAGTAGTCCATTCTCATAAGGATCTTGAGTTTGAAACACATCCCCAAGTTGAAACCATTTCCATACTGGAGAGAGAAGATCAGCGTGACATCCTATTCATGAAGAAAGAAACTTTGTCTCATCCTCCTAAAAAAATGATTATCTTTACATCTTCTTTAAGAAGAATATATCTTCTGGAAAAATTCTTGAAGAATCTTCTTCCAGCTCCTTTGCAAAATAGTCTTTTGCACTTTGAATCCATTCGCGGGAATATTCCTACTCGGCTGAAAAAATATAGCCTGTCAGATGGGCATTGCTTGGTATTGGCAAAGGCTGGAATCGATCGAATTTTAGATAAGTCGCTAAAGAAACTTTTGAGCCCAACTGAAACGGATCAAAATTCAACTCCTAATTTTCATGAGGTGCTTTCTCCAAGTGAGATTTTAAAGACACAAGAAGAGATTCGTCAAATCATGGAAAACTCTAGGTTTATGGTTCTTCCTCTTTCTCTTTTCCCCAATGCAGCAGCTCAAGGAGGACTTGCTGTAGAGGTTCGCAAGGGAGAAAAGGACTTATCTCACCTTTTCAAGGGCTGTACAGACCTTGAAACACAGAAAACTACTTTGCTAGAGAGACGTATTCTTTCCTCTTATGGGGGGGGGTGTCATCAAAGAATTGGAATCTCCTGTCTGATCCGTCCTTACGGAAGAATCATTTATCAGAAAGGGATGCTTTCTTCTCATAACGAGGGGGGAGCTATTTTAAAAAAAACGATTTTCCGAGCTAAATCGATGCAAGAACGGAAAATTCTTGCCAAATTCAAAAAAGGAGCAAAAGTTGAAGAGTTCTGGCCTCTATCCAATCAGAAAATTCCCTTTCGTCGCATATCTTTCGCATCGGATCATCCTATCCCTCTCGAAAATCTCTGGATTAGTAGAAACGAATCATTCCCCCTTGAGTGGATAGAGAAAACAGAATCTAGGATCCTTTGGGCAGCAGGAGTCAAGACTTGGAACAAACTTGCAAAGCGAGGATTATGGATCGAGGGTTGCTCGGATGGTCTTGGAGAGCAAGAAAGGCTCAGAATCGAAGAACTTACTGAAAAACATAAGGATTTCACGAAACTTACACACACACTTTCAAAGATAAGCGCAACTTCGCGTTTCCCAATCCAGATTACCTATAAGCTTGAGACAGAGGAAGTTCCTGATCTGCGAAAGAAAAGATTCTTTTTTTGGAAGAGCGGTTCTCAATTTGATCTTATAACTAGAAAATATCCAGAGATCCTATCAAGATTCCATTCGTGCGGGCCTGGGCTTAGCTTTGAATATCTACAAAAAAGACTCAAAGGAAAAGGTAGGCTCAGTGTCTTTTTAAGCCACCAAGAATGGCTACAATTTATGCTGCAAAAAACACCTTGATTTTGCAATATCAAAAAACCTTTTTATAGATTGCACTCAATAACTAATATAAAACAGATGGTGAGTCAGAGATTCCTCTGTTTCTAGGACTAGTCTAAACACCATTATGTCGTCAAAATTATCAAAATCCCAGGAGCTCGGAGCAAAAGTAGTTTATGTATCTTTGCTTGTCCTGAAAGAAAACGACAGAAATCTATCCAGCAAAGATGTTAGAATCAAGGTGGAGGAGAAATTAAAAGAGCAGGGAGAACTCAACAATTATACAACTGAAATCCTGAAAGGTGGCTTCCCTCGCTGGGAAGCCATCCGGCAATTTTTTTGCATTGAAGCAACAGGAGTAGGATACTTAAAAAAGGAAAATCGAAGATGGTATCTTACCCAAAGAGGAAAAGAGGCTTTAGATAAATATAAAGAGGACAGAGAAGGATTGTTCCAAGAAATTAGAGTTAAATACAAGGAGTGGAGAAAAAATCAGAAAGAAAATCTAAGTTCAAGCCCTGAGCAAGAAACAGAGGAAGAAAACGAAGAGAAGATCAATCAGCAAGTTGCGCTTCTCCCTGATAGATTAGAAGAGAATGCCGAAGCAACCATTGTAAATTATATTAAGCAAAAAGACGGCTATGAAATGGAAAAAATAGTCAAAGCACTTTTAATAGGCATGGGATATCATATTGCTTTTACTGCACAAAAGGGGAAAGGGGATGGGGGTGTAGATATTGCGGCTTATGGTGATCCACTCGGGACACCACCTAGGATAAAGGTTCAAGTAAAACACAGAATTGAGAGGCCATCTCCTTCTAAAGAAATCCGAGAGTTGAATGGTATTTTAGGACAAGGAGAAATAGGGGTATTTGTTTCCACAGGAGGCTTTAGCTCAGAAGCAAAACACGAGCCTAAAAAATGTGATAAGCCGATTGAGTTAATTGATTTAGATAAATTTATTGATCTTTGGAAGCGTTTTTATCATAAAATGGACGACGAAGATAAATCCCTCATTCCACTGAAAAGCCTCTATTACATAGACACGGAAAAGTAGACCTTCTTGGTTATTTTTCCGTGTCTATGCTCCGTATTTTGGAGAAAAAAGATATAGAGAGAATCATTTAAAGGGTATTAGAGATTATGATATACGTAAAAAAGCCCGTTTTCTCATCCGTGTAATAGAGAATCAATGGATTTTACCCAAAGGAAGTCATAAAAATCTTGACTTAAATTTGATAAGAATAAATAGTGACATGGTGAAAATTTTGGCTAAAATATCTCTTCTATGTTTCTGTGGATTTGCCTTTTTTCTTGTACAATCTCTCTCTTCTTCGATTGAGTTGGTAAGAACTAAGGTTCAGTTTACTGCCTATCATCCATTAAGCAAAGTGAAGGGAATCTGTAGTGATATTTACATTGATAATGTAAATATACAAAAAGGAAGTACATTACGCCTGACGAATCCTATGGTTGCAATTTGTGATGTGAAACAAATGAATACAAAGAATAAAAAGCGTAACCGTCACATGAGAAAGGCAATAGGGTATCCTGAATATAAGAAAGTAATTTTAGAGTTACACAAATTACGGAAAAAAACTTCTCCTAAGGGAAAACAAACGCCTCAAGAATACACTCTTAGTGGTATTATTTCCATCTCTGGTGAAAAACGACCTTTCAGCTCTATTGCCTCTGTATCACAAGTTGCCAACCAAATTACTTTTGATGGAGAGTTTTTTGTTGTACTTTCTGACTTTGGGATTCCTCGTCCTTCATTTTTAGGTCTCAAGATTAATGATACTGTAGACCTAAAGTATCGTATTGTTCTTTCTGTTACCACAGCTACTTCTCCTAAAAATACTCATTAAAGTTTTCTACTTATGAAATATAAAAAGCTTGGGAAAACAGAGCTTGAGGTTAGTCTAATTTGCCTTGGCACGATGACTTGGGGAAGGCAGAATACAGAAACCGAGGCACATACTCAAATGAATTATGCCATCGGGCAAGGGGTCAATTTTTTTGATACAGCTGAGATGTATCCAATACCCCCTAACCAACGAACTCAAGGATTAACCGAGACTTACATTGGTAATTGGTTTGCCAAAAATAACAACCGTTCTAAAATAATTCTTGCTACGAAAGTTACAGGTCCTGGGGCTTTTGTGCAATATATTCGGAATGGTCCTCGTTTCACTAAGGAGCATATACAAAGTGCTGTAGATGAGAGCCTTCGCCGTCTGCGAACGGATTACATCGATCTTTATCAACTCCATTGGCCTGAACGAAAGACAAACTTTTTCGGACAGTTGGGTTATACTCCTTTACAGGACAATGATAGCATTCCCATAGAAGAAACATTGGAAATTCTTGATAGTATAGTAGATACTGGAAAGATTCGCTATTTAGGAATTTCAAATGAGACACCGTGGGGTACGATGGAATACCTGAGATTATCAGAACAAACAGACCTTCCAAGAATCCAGAGCATTCAGAATCCTTACAACCTTCTGAACAGGACTTTTGAAGTTGGTTTATCGGAGATCTCTTATAGAGAAAAAGTTGGTTTATTAGCCTATTCTCCTCTGGCTTTTGGGACCCTATCAGGAAAATATCTCACAAATGAAAAGCCTAAAAGAGCAAGACTGTCTTTGTTTGGAAGGCACTATGGTCGTTATTCTACTCCACAAGCAGTACGAGCAACAGAAGAATATGTCAAGATAGCTAATCGTCATGGTATTGATCCAGCCCAGATGGCACTTGCATTTATCAACGAGCAGGGTTTTGTCACTAGCAATATTATTGGGGCTACAACAATGAAACAGCTCAAGTCTAATATCTCTAGTGTAGAACTAAATCTAACAACGGAAATTCAGGAGGAAATCGATTCTATTCATGAGCAAAATAGCAATCCTTCTCCTTAATTCATTTTTCATTTTTGAACTTAATTTTTAAAAACTCTTCGACAAAAAAATAAATGTTTGGTTTTCTGGTTCTAACTGTTCTGCTCCGATGCATATGAAAATATATCACTATTTTACTATTTCTTGCCTATTTTGCTTTTTCAGTGGGTGCGAGCCTAAAGCATCTTCTCTTTCCTTGAAAGCGGTTAAGGATGCCCCTTATGAGCTTGAAAAAAACAGAAAAATTGATCCAATTGCTTCTGAGAAGGCGCAAAAAGGAGGAGTTCTTGCGACTTGGGGTGGTCCCTATCCTCGGTCACTGAATTACTGGATAGATTATTCAGCTTCCTCTGCTCAAGTTGTCTCTCTTCTCTTTGAGCCTCTCGTTGAATTGGATTCTATTAAAAACGAAGCTGTGCCAATATTAGTCAAAAGCTGGAAGAAAAAAGCCGACCAAAAGACATTTATTTTTGAAATACATCCTGAGGCGAAATGGAGCGATGGGAAACCTATTACTGCAGAGGACGTTCAATTTTATTATGATACAATTATGAATCCTAAAAATAGGACAACACCTTTGCGGGTCACTCTGAATCGTTTTATGAGACCAAAGGTTTTGAGTGAAAAAAAAGTTCAAATACAAGCAAAGAAAAAGTATTGGAAGGCATTCTGGAATGCAGGAAATTTTTATGCTTTCCCTAAGCATATATGGAAAGGGCAAGACTTTAATAAAATACATTTTTCCTTCCCTGTTGTAAGTGGCCCCTATGAGCTTGTAACTACTAGAAGAAATCGATTTTCACTCCTGAAAAGACGGGGAAATTGGTGGGGAAGATTCCGTAGCTATAACCAAAATAAGTACAACTTTGACTACATTCGCTTTCGCTATATAGAAGATCGTTTTACTGCATTGGAGGCCTTCAAGAAAGGAGATATTGACATGTATCCAATTTATACCTCCTCTATATGGAAGCAACAGACAAACTTTTATTCTGTTCGGAAAAATCATGTGATACGTCAAGAAATTTATAATAAAGAGCCAAAGGGATTCCAAGGATTTGCAATCAATCTCCGCCGACCTTTGTTCCAAGAACTTCGTGTTCGAAAAGCCCTTTGTCATCTTTTGAATCGAAAACTGATGAATGAAAAACTTATGTTCGAACAGTACTTTCTGCTCAACTCCTATTTCCCAGATCTCTACCATCCTTCTAATATCAATCCCAATGTGCCTCAATGTGAGTATAATCCTGTAAAAGCTCGTGATCTTTTTGCTCAAGCAGGTTGGTCGATTGGGAAAGATGGTATTCTTGTCAAGAATAATAAGCAGTTTAAAATTACTTTCTTGACTAATTCTTCTGATCTTCGTCATCTCTATCTTTATTTAGAAGATCTCAAAAAGGCAGGTGTCAAAACTTCTATTGATCAAGTTTCTCAACCAACAGCACAGGAGAGGATCGATCATTTTCGATTTGATTTGTTTTGGATCAATAGGTCTTCAGGTCGTTTGAAGGATCCTGAGGCAATTTTTCATTCTCGCTCTATTGATAAGGTTTCTTCTTCCAACATTACTGGTTTGAATGATCCTCAGGTAGATAGACTGTTGGATCAGCTCTTGCATGAAGATGAGGTAAGAAAACGAAATACGCTTTTAAAGCGTTTAGATATTCGCTTAGTTAGTTTGGTTCCCTATATATTGCTATGGCAGGCAGATAAAACTAGACTTCTTTATTGGAATAAATTTGGGACACCAAAATATGTTTTAGATAAATTTAGTAGGGAAAACGCTGCCATTGCTTATTGGTGGGTTGATCCTAAAAAAGAAGCAAGCCTAAAAACAGCACGAAAAGAAGGAACTACCCTTTCTGCCAAACCTTTTATTGTACGTTATAATGGACCCTGATGCGTGTCTATGCTATTGGACCTAGGCTCGCTTTTACTGCTTCTTTGACCGTAAATGCAGACAGTCCTTTCAATGTATTGAAGCTTACTAGAAGCCAGCCTATTCCATCCCATGGACCTAGGCTTACGAAAGAGCCCAGACAAGGATAAAGATACTTCATAAGCTCCTGCTTCTTAGAGTAGCGAAGAATATTTGTAGCTACTAATTGCCCTTTCCGTACAGCGGCCTGAGCCGTAAGACTGTTCAATCCTTCTGGATAAGAAGAACAATCTCCTGCAGCATAGACATTTTCTAAGATTTTTTCATTTTTATGATCGCTAGAAATAACAATCCTTCCATAAGCATCTGTTTGGAAAAGAGTAGGATAGGGCTTAACCCCTGTGAAAATGAAGCTAAGATCGGAATCAATTTCAATATTCTTATTTTGTTTATTTTCGAAGATAATTTTTCTATCTGGCTTTGTCTCTTTTAGCCATAAGTTGGGATGATAATGTATCCCGTGCTCACTGAGTTTATTTGTGCAATAATCATGAAATGTTTGAGGATAGCTGGGAAGAAGCCTATCACCTTTGTAAAATAGATGCAATTCAAAACCTTTCTGTCTCTTCTGTAGCCAAGTATGGATTTCAAATAAAAATTGTATAGAAGTCACTCCTCCTCCTATGAGAGATATTTTTGGGCAAGGCTTATCTTGACGGAGAAGATTCTGAAGAAATTTGCCAGCACTTCTCTTTCTTAATCCCTCCAAGTCCACACAGTCTTCTTTTCCATCTTTTAGACAGTATGAAGAGCGAGAACCTGTGCTAATTACAAGATAATCAAATTCAATATTTCTCCCTTCTATTTTGAGTTGCTTCTCCCGTTGCCATGCTTTCAAAAGTTGAAGTGTGATTTGTACATTGGAACAAATGAAGTCAAATCCAAAGCGTTTTGAGATTTTTTGATATTCCACTCTTA
The DNA here is from genome assembly GCA_014238275.1 of Leptospirales bacterium. GTDB lineage: Bacteria > Spirochaetota > Leptospiria > Leptospirales > Leptonemataceae > JABABJ01. The sequence continues at coordinate 11,588 of JABABJ010000082.1, forward strand.
GTCTGGAAAGAGGGAAGTGTGTACTGTAATGAAGCTGAGTTTTTTTTAAAAAGGAGATTTTGGAATCTATTAAAATAACGTGAAAATTGGATTCCATGAGTTGTATTGCACAAGAAATCCCAGCATATCCACCGCCTATAATAAGGACTTTCCCTATACATGCCTTGTTTGCCATTATATTTTTATCTCGACAGAGCTAGAAAAATGAAAAAACTAAGACTTGAACCCTATAATTTCAAGGATTCTTTCTAATTCTTCTGGTTTACTATAATGAATCATAAGCTTTCCCTTCCCATGCTTACGATGGCTTATTTCAATTTTCGTACTCAGGTAGATTCTCAGTTGATCCTCTAAATGAGTGGTATTTGGATCCTTTTTGTATAATCTCTTGCTAGATTCCAGAGGATTTGTCAGAGAAGCAACCTCATTTTCTACCTTTCGAGAAGACCATCCCTCCTGTATAATTCGTTGGGTAAGTTTTTTTAACTGACGGGAATCAGCAATACCAAGGAGTGGACGAGCTTGACCCGGAGTAAGTTTTTTCTCTTCGATGAGATTAAGAATCTCAGGAGGAAGCTTTAGTAGCCGTAGGAGATTAGTAATCGTAGTCCTATCTCTTCCTAGTTTGATGGCAAGGGCACTTGGCTTTTGTCCTGTCGTATCTATCCAATGTTGATAAGCTCTTGATTCTTCAACAGGATTCAAGTCTTCACGCTGTATATTTTCAATGATCGACATTTCTATAGCCTGTAGATCATTGACTTGTTTAATGACAACTGGTATCTTTTTAAACCCAGCTAATATAGATGCCCGAAGTCTTCGCTCCCCGGAAATAAGCTGATAGTGATTGTCAATACGACGTACAACTAAGGGTTCAATCATTCCAACAGAATGAAAACTCTGTGAAAGCTCCCGTATTTCCTGTTCAGGGAAGACTTTTCTCGGTTGATTTGGGTTAGAATGTATTTCTGAAACCTCCACTTCTTGGTAATTTGGGTTTTCCTGTACTACAGGTTGAGCATCAGTGTCTGATGTGTAAGGCAAGAGATTTGAAAGACCACGGCCTAAGCCTCGTTTGGAAGGATTCATTTGCGTCCCATTACCTCCAGAGAAAGTTGATTATATGCTTGAGCACCAGAAGACTCGGGTGCATATTCCCCTATATAGCATCCATAGGAAGGTGCTTCTGCTAGCCGTACACTTCTTGGAATGATTGTAGAATAAACCTTGTCTCTAAAATGACTTTTCACATCTTCTACGACCTGCTGAGAGAGTGAGGTTCTGGAATCATACATGGTTAGAACAACTCCATCTAAAGCCAAACTTGGATTGAGTGATTTCTGAACCAAATGGATTACTTTCATTAACTGTGTGAGACCTTCTAAGGCATAGTATTCTGTCTGGAGAGTAATAATAACACGATTTGCAGCACACATTGCATTTAAGGTCAAAACACCCAGATTAGGCGGGCAGTCGATAAGTATATAATCGTAATGTGGCAGAATTTGCAAGAGAGCTTTTTTTAAAATATACTCACGTTCTTCCTTCTCAAGGATGTCAATTTCGATTCCCGCTAGGTTTACATTAGCAGGAAGAATAGATAAATTGGGAAGGGAGGTCTGCAGTATCACTTCAGAGCAAGATAAACGACCAGTTAGAACATCATAGATCGTTTTCTCTAGTTTATGTATGTCAATTCCAAATCCTGAAACAGCATTACCTTGGGGATCTATATCTACTAAAAGAACACGGGCTCCTCTTTGAGCCATATATCCCCCAAGACTAACAGCTGTCGTGGTTTTCCCTACACCTCCTTTCTGGTTTGCAAACGCAATTATTTTTTCCAATGTTTTATCGACCTCTGAATTGTTTTCCAAGTAGACGGAATTTGTGGTTTTGTTTTCAATTTTTCAAGTATTAATATCTCTCGATGTCCTAGGAATTGTAGCTCAGAAGGTGAAATAATTTCACGTGAAACATAATTATATTGATCAAGATAATGTTTAACCGTTCTTGAAATATGAAACTCTGTTCCCAATAGGGCAAGAATACCCCCTTTAGATTGCAAATGTGCACATAATTCGACTATTACAGGGAAGGGTATCACAGCTCTTGCAGTAATCAAATCGTATTGTTCTCTATGCTCCTCCAATCGCTTGTAGATAAATTGTAGCTTGGGAGGCGGTTGAGATTGTTCTCGATACCATTTCTCTAATGTACTCAATTTCCGACGGGAAGAGTCAAGTAAAAAAACATTTTTCTCTTTTTGAAAACATGCAAAAAGATAGCCCGGAAGTCCAGGCCCACTGCCCGCATCCAGTAGTCTAGTTTCACGTGAAACATTATTTTGATCATTCATCTCCCTATATTTTTCTATACAGATACAAGAAATTAATGATTCATAGAGATGTCGCTGGAGAATACGTTCTTTAGCGGTATCTTCTTTAGAAAAGAAATATAACTTGCTCTGAAGAAAATCATAGTATTCTTGGATAGGCTGCATACGAATGTACTCATTATAGACTGCTTTCCATTGCAAGCCCATACGCACAAGATCTTCCTGCCAGAGGTAGGTCATTTTCTGATTCTCACAAGACAATAGGTTCATAGAAAACTGCAATTATTCAAAAACACCCGTTTTTTTAAGCCCTTAGTCTTCATACTAATGAAGATGCTAAAAACAAGTAAATGTTGCATCTTTTTCCTCTACAAGATACGAAATCAAGGTAAAAAAGATACTTTTAATTATTTTGACCTAGTAAAAAGACAAAGACAGAAGCAAAGGTAAAGGAGTAAAGATATTGAATGATAGAAAAAATTTTTCAGCTTATCTGGAAGTCTACAAGGCAAATGTGTTATCTTTTTTATATATTGACCGATTCTAAAGGAAGGATATGGCGATGGTGTCAAGATACATCTGTTATCATCGATAGAAGTATGCTCAAATTTATAGTAAAATTAGATATTCGTTCTGCATGGTTTCTCATCCCTTTTTATTTATGTATTGGGGCGAGCCAAGAAGCGAACGCCTACCAGCCTGTATATTGGACACCTGTTTCTGACTATATAGTGGGAAATAATACAAAGCCTGGTCCTGCTTCTTTGACAGTAAAGACAGCGAAAGGAAAGATTCTTGAGAGAGCTACATACAAATACAATTCATCAGGAAAACTTGTTAGGGAAACTTATTGGGATACACAGGGAAAGAAGAAGGGATATACACGATACTATTATAAAAAGAATCAACTTATCAAGGAGCAGCTCTTGAATCGTTCGGGTAAGATATTGAATCAACTCAAGTTCTTTTATCGTAACGGGGTTCTTCTGACAAACATACGAAACTATCAAGAAGATGGAAATTTACAGTCCCAACAATTCTTTAAATATAATGAAGGATTGCTTGTAGGAGGAGAAGAGGTCGTGGAGAGTCGAAAGGATCAATTCCAAATCTTTTATGAGCCAAAACCTCTCCGCTCGCAAGTTGTAATACGAAATAAATATACAGGAAAACTACTAGAGATATTTTACAAGTATCATCCTGATGGAAGACTAAAAGAAAGGAAAAGGCAGACAAAAGATGGAATCACGGAGCGATGCGTCTATGAATATACCGAAAAATCTCGCCTAAGCACTTATAAATACTATCAAAAAACCATCTCAAAGGATAAGAAAGAAAAGTGGATTATGACCAAAAAGGTCATCCTGAATTATCGCTCCTAGACCTCCTCTTTTATTCTGCTAAGATCAATTTCATGAATTGAGACTTGTCAGCACTAGTCAAAATGTAGATAGTTTTTGCATCACGTACGAATACGTCACGTATACGCTGATTGTGTGTATCCAAAACACGAGGCATTCTTTCCAGACTGCCATCTTCTTGGATAACAAAGCGTTCTAAACTCCCACCGGTATGAAACGCAAGCAGCGATACCAGCAAACTATTGCGGTAAACCCCTGGGTAGGGATAGTGAGCTATACCAGATGGTGCAGCAGATCCCAGCTCCTTGTGGGGTGGATTGAATTGGTCTACAAGATGCCATGTGAAAAGTGGCTTTTCAAGAGCAGCAACAAAATCCGCAGGATTATCTCTCCCTTCCT
>JABABJ010000153.1 GCA_014238275.1 Leptospirales bacterium
AAGAGGGAAAAAAGAAATGAGGCTACTCCTACAGAAACTCCTACAGAAACTTCTACAGAAACGCCTACAGAAACTCCTACAGAAACGCCTACAGGAACGTCCATAAACTATACTCCTGAAAGAGAAGAGATTCAGGAACAGACAAAAATTAACCGAAGAGATTTTTTACGATTGATGGGAGCCGCTAGTGTGATGACTGCTGCTGCCTGTCGTCGTCCTTCCGAACAGATTGTTCCTTCTCTGATACGTCCTCCTGAAGTCCAGCCAGGGATTCCTTCCTATTACGCTACGTCTGCACCAGATGGAAGTGGCCTTCTTGTAAAGACACGAGAAGGAAGGCCAATTAAGCTCGCAGGGAATTCAGAACATCCTTTCAATCAAGGAGGCCTGAGTGCCTACGAAGTTGCTGGACTAATGGATCTATATGATCCAGATCGTCTGAGAAGATCGATAGCTGTAGATCGGAAAACAGGGAAAAAGACCTATAGAAAAGAAGAGCTCATCCTTCCCATTGCAAAGGAGAATCTCAAGCAAGGGGATTACGTTCTTCTGACAGGACCAATCAATAGCCCCTCTTCAAAGGCAATAATTCGAGATTTTCTTAATGTCTATCCGAGGGGGAGGCATGTGGAGTTTCGTCAGGATCCAACCCTTAGGCAGATCATGAGTGCTCAAGCTATTTCCTATGGGAAAGAGCTCCTTCCTCATTATCGTTTGGATAAGGCAGACCTGATTGTGTCTGTTGATGCAGACTTTTTAGGGACTATGCCCCTTTCCTCTTATTATATCCCTCGCTTTTCTGAACGAAGGAACGTTCGTCGCATCCCAGATAAGCCCAAAGCTCCTTCTTCTACTATGAATCGTCTGATTTGTTTTGAGTCCATGCTTACACTGACTGGCTCGAATGCGGATGAGAGATTTGCTATACGTCCGGGCGATCAGATTCTCATTACCCTTGCACTAGCCGCTCACATTGTTGTTGATATGAACCAAAGCCCTTATTCCAACGACTCAGCCCTGCGAAACTTTTTAACCGAATATCGTCCAGTCTATCTAAGCTCTTCTCTTAGGCATGAAAGCGGTCTTTATAAAAAGGGACATTTTGAGAGAGTGATAAGCAAGATAGGATCGGAGCTATGGAATCACAGAGGAAAAAGTCTTGTTCTTACAGGTTCCCCTCTTGCAGCTACTGGAAATAATACGGCAGCTCAGCTTGCTGTCAACCTCCTCAACTCGATTTTAGGAAATGATGGGAAAACCATCGACTATAAGAATACATTGCGAATCTCCCCGGGCTCAAGTGATCTTGAGATGCAGAGCCTTATTGCCTCTATGGAGTCTGGAAAGGTAAAAAGTCTCATTCTGTCTCAGGCAAACCTGATCTATCATCTACCCCCTGATTTGAGACCAGAATCTGCACTCAAAAAAGTGAAATACATACTTTCCCTGGATGATCGAATGAATGAAACAGGAAGATGTTCAGATGCTGTTCTTCCGATCAGCCACTACTTGGAGTCTTGGGGTGATATAGAGATGATCGAAGGAATTACTTCTTTATGCCAACCAGTCATTCGTCCACTATACCAGACTCGTAGCTTGGAAGACCGCCTGATTCAGCTTGCGGGGGGGGAAATTGCAGGGAAGAAAAGCTTTCATAAGTATCTTCAAAGTAGATGGGCTTCTGCTAGGAGTAAAACTTCTTTCCTTTCCTTTAAGAGTTTTTGGACTTCTTTATTACAGAAGGGTTATACTCAGGAAAACACTTCCCAATCTTCTTTGCCTTCTCGGCAAATCTCGATAAGAAAAACGATCCAAAGGTTGCCTAAGTTTCAGGAGAAGCATTGGAGTTTTGACAATAAGAAAGGGGAGCTTTCCCTAGGGCTGTATTACAATCTCCAAGTGGGTGATGGGGGAGGGGCGAATAATGCTTATCGCCAAGAGTTTCCGGAGCCAGTCACTAAGATCGTTTGGGATAACTATGTTTCTATTCTGCCAGAGACTGCCCGTCGTTTGAAACTCAAACAAGGAAGCCTTGTAGAGATCAAAACACAGCAGAATAAGATTCGGCTTCCTGTTCATCTTCAGCCAGGCCTTCATCCTGAAGCTGTTCTCATCCCTCTTGGATATGGTCGAAGCTCTGCTGGTAAAACGGCAGATGGTGTGGGTGAAAATGCTGTACATCTCGCTGGAACTGGTTCTGATTCCTTTGTGTTTTCTGGTATGAGAGTTCATTTGAAAGATACAGGGGAAACAAGGCGTCTCAGCTCTACGCAACCCATATATCGTCATGGAATGTCATCTGAAGAAAAGGCATTTTTTGCACCAGAGGGAGTCCTTCAGTTACCCTATAGAGCTTCTAGTCAACATGGGCGTCCTATTGCTCGAGAGATAAGCTGGGAAGACTTTCGTCAAGGGAAGTTCCATCTGAAACCAGAAGCCACAGAATATCCACCCAAGCAAGAGCTTTATCCTCCGTGGGACTACAAGGAGCATCGCTGGAATATGATGATTGATCTCAACTCTTGTACGGGATGCGGTGCTTGTGTAAGTTCTTGTAATACAGAGAATAATATCCCTATGGTGGGAAAAAAAGAAGTCTCTGTGGGAAGAGAAATGCATTGGTTGAGAATCGATAGATACTGGGAAGGAAGCGAAGAGCAACCAAGAACTTCAAATCAACCTATGCTTTGCCAACATTGTGAAAATGCTCCCTGTGAAAATGTATGTCCTGTTTCAGCAACTACTCACAATAGTGAAGGGCTAAACGTAATGACCTATAACCGCTGTATAGGGACTCGTTATTGTGCGAATAACTGTCCCTATAAAGTACGTCGTTTCAATTGGTTTGAAAACTGGCGCTCCCAGCGAAAAGTAGGAGGAAAATTGAGACGACCCCAGCATCTATCGCTGAATCCCGATGTGACTGTGCGGAGTAGGGGTGTGATGGAGAAATGTACCTTTTGCGTACAGAGGATTAATGCGGCACGCCAAGAAGTTCGCTCAAAAGGAGAGACATCTATACCAGATGGAATGATTCGTACGGCTTGTCAGGAAGTCTGCCCATCGAAGGCGATTCATTTTGGTAATATTCTGGATGAAAAAAGTGATGTGAGTAAGATTGCTCAGACAGATAAGCGATCCTACCAAGTTCTTGATTTCTTAGGAGTTAAGCCTCAAGTGACCTATCTAGCAAGGATTCGGAACTCTGTAGAAGATAGAGAAGGAAAGACATCATAAAGGTAATAAGAGGCATTCATGAACCATTTGGAGAGAGTAGTTTGTTGTGAGTAGTTTGCCAGAGGAAAAGAAGTTTTCTTCAGCCCCTACTCTTGTTGTCCCTCCACTTGTGGAGGGGAATAAGAGTTATAGAGATGTAAACGAAGAGGTTATTCGTCCTATAGACTCCTTCCCGACAAGGCTTTGGTGGGGAGCTATGGCACTTTCTTTCAGTTGCTTTGTTCTATTAATCGTGGAGCTTGCCTATCTTGCGGCTACAGGGATGGGAATTCTTGGTGTAAATGTTCCCGTGAGTTGGGGGAGTTTTATTGTTACTTTTGTCTTCTGGATTGGGATTGGTCATGCGGGGACTCTCATCTCAGCTATTCTTTACATTTTTCGCCAGCAATGGAGGACAGCCATCAATCGATCGGCAGAAGCAATGACTATCTTTGCCTTAGCCGCAGCAGCTATTTTTCCGATATTTCATACAGGACGCCCATGGTATGCTGTTATCTGGATGTTTCCCTATCCAAACGGACGAGGGACTCTTTGGCCTAATTTTCGTTCTCCTCTTATATGGGACTTGGTTGCCATTAGTACTTATCTAACGATATCCCTTGTTTTTTGGTATCTTGGCCTAATTCCTGATATGGCCTCCATTCGCGATAAAATTCGTCCTTCTAACTGGATTGACAAATTTCGGAAACAGTGCTACTCGATCCTTTCTCTTGGATGGGTGGGAAGTACTCGTGTATGGGTACATTATGAAGCAACAGCGATGATCCTTGCCGGACTTTCAGCTCCCCTTGTCCTTTCGGTTCATAGTATTGTCTCGTTTGACTTTGCGGCAGGGGTGATCCCTGGTTGGCATACTACGATCTTTCCGCCTTATTTTGTTGCAGGAGCGATTTTTTCTGGTTTTGGGATGGTTCTTACCCTTCTGATTATTCTTCGAGAGGTCTTTCGTCTCAAGGATTATATTACTATCAACCACTTGGAAAACATGGCAAAGGTTGTTACTCTCACTGGCTCTCTAGTGGGACTTGCCTACGCGACTGAGTTTTTCATTGCATGGTATAGTGGCTCGGAGATGGAAGGATTTGCTTTTATCAATCGAATGTTTGGACCTTATTGGTGGGCATATTGGATCATGGTTTCCTGTAATGTGATTTCTCCTCAGCTTTTTTGGTTCAAGAGAATACGAACGAATGTTTATGCCCTCTGGATCATCTCCATTTTTGTTAATATAGGAATGTGGTTTGAGCGATTTGTTATAGTAGTTACCTCTCTTCATAGAGACTTTCTTCCGTCAAGCTGGGATTTGTATGTGCTTACGATTCACGACTATTTGATCATGCTTGGATCTTTCGGTCTGTTCTTTACCCTTTTCCTCCTCTTTGCTAGGCTTCTTCCAACCATTGCTATGGCAGAAATTAAAACAGTGCTTCCCTCTGGTAAAGGAGTAAAGGGATATGGTCCTAATACGAACGAATGAAGAAGGTGTGCGAGAAACGAGAATATATGATGTGAATATATGACGAGAATATATGACGAGAATATTATGATATGAATGCAAAACTAACGACCTTTTGGGAAAAACTGGAGTCATTCTTGGATAGCTTCTTTGCAATGCAAGGAGCTCTTTTCTCAAGACTCCTAGAGAAACTATTTCAATATACCTATCGAGAAACAGAGAGTGGTATCTTTGGGATCTTTGATGAGCCTCAGGCGATCCGAGAGGCTGCTCGCCAAGCGAAAGAGAAGGGATATACTCGATTTGACTGTCTAACTCCTTTCCCCATCCATCACCTAGAATCTGATATGGGACTCAATCGCTCTCGTCTTCCTTATATTACCTTTTTTGCTGGGAGCCTTGGTCTTTTTGGTGCATTTTTTCTCCAGACTCTTGCACATGAGCAAATTATACCCCCGCTTTTTAGTTTTTTGGATGGTCTTCCCAATCTTCGTTCTTACCCCTTGAACATAGGGGGAAAACCTACTTTTAGCTGGCCCCCGATGGTTCCTCTTTGCTTTGAGTTTACCGTCCTTTTGGGTGGTCATCTTACTGTGATGGGTTTGCTTCTGGTAGGGAGGCTCTTTTCGCCCTTTCGGCGTGTCCTCCATCCTGATATTACTTGTGATAAGTTTTGTCTTTGGATACCGTCGGATTCGGATCATTATTCTCAAGAGGGAGTCAGATCTTTTCTTGCCCATTTAGGAGCTTCCGAGATCACCCTTGTTGATAAGGACGAGACAAAGCCTCTAGTTCATCATTCAGGAGGGGAATCTTCCTGAAGGGTGGAATCTTCTAGTTTATGAAAATACAAAAATCAATGAATCTATTCTCGCATTTGTTTCGGGGATTTTCTAATCTTTCTAATCTTTCTAATCTTTCTGATATTCGGGCTTTCTGTTTTCGTTATTCTTTTTTTGTAGCTTTCTTTCTTGTATTATTTTATTTTGGTGTCTCTTGTTCTTGGAATTATGATGGCAATCTTTCGGGTCTTCACTATATCCTCAATATGCACGATAGCCCTGCCGTCGAAGCACAGGAAGAGGAATATATATTTACGGAAGAAATCTCTGGAGGCAATCTTAAGAGAGGAATGAATCCCCAATATTCTTGGAGTGGGAAGGGTTCTTCTGTGCTTACTCCTCCTGAGGGGAGTGTCCCTCGAAATTATACCCCTTATCCTTATGCCCCCGAAGATTTTGCAGGGGCAAGAAAAGGCCTGAAAAACCAATTGACTCCTTCACTTCAGAACTATGAAAGGGGGCAGAAGCAATATCAGATCTATTGTGCGGTCTGTCATGGTTTTACAGGATTGGGAGATGGCCCAGTAACTCCAATGGTAGCAGATGTTCCTTCTTTGATGACTAAGAAAATGCGAGGATGGACAGATGGAGAAATCTATCATATCATCACATCAGGACGGGGTCGTATGATGAACTATGCAGCTCAAGTCATCCCTCAAGATCGCTGGAAAATCATTTATTATATCCGTCTCCTTCAAGAAAACCGAAATAGGATATCTAAGAAATGACCAATCCAGAAGCATTCAATCCCCTTCAGTTTCAGTTTAGCCCTCGGCTAAGGAGTTTTTGTTTATTTCTCATAGCTATAGGAATGATCACTCTTATCATACAGTTTTTTCTGCCTTGGGATGGTGGTGGGCATGGAGGCAGCCACTCTTCTGGCATAGCTAAGCAAGCAGGAGCTCATAATGTCAACCCAAGATTTTTTCTATCCATTCATCTGGCACTTTTGGTTTTTCTTCCTATTTCTCTAGGGGGAATTTACTTTGTGGCTCTTACTCATATTACTGGTTCCGTGTGGAATATAACCCTTAGACGGCTAGCTGAACATTTTTTCTGTTATCTTCCTGTCGTTTTGCTCATGATGGTGATAGTGTTTTTGGGAGCGGGGGATGTGTTTCACCACTGGGTCCATGCTCCTCCCGATGATCATCTTATACAGAAAAAAACTCCATGGCTCAACTTAAGTTCTTTTGTTCTGCGAAACATAGCTCTTGTTGTAGCATGGTTTTTCTTCGCTTTGATTTTTCGTAGGAGATCTCTTCTTCAAGATACTGATGGAAGTTTATCGCATACGAAGCTTATGTTTCGGCTTTCGGCAGTCTTTTTGATTTTCTTTGCCTTAAGCTATTCTGTAAACTCATGGGATCTTTCGATGAGTCTTGAGCCTCATTGGTTTTCTACCATTTGGGCAATATACATTTTCAGTGGTATGGTTTTGAGTGTTTATGCGGTATTGGTGCTATGGGTTTGGTATCTCAAGAGAAAAGGATATTATGGAGACGACTATTTGAATGAAAATCATATTCATGATTTAGGGAAATTCTTATGGGGACATTCCATCTTCTGGGCCTATATTGCAGTGAGCCAATATCTCCTCATTTGGTATGGAGCGATTCCTGAAGAAACTCAGTTTTTTAAGACACGGACAGAAGAGGGGTGGTACTATGTTTCTTTTGGTCTTCCTATCATTCGTTTTGTTATCCCTTTTTTGCTTTTGATGAGGAGAGGAGCAAAAAGAAAGATACATTATCTTGCCTTTGTTTCGCTTCTCATTTTATTGGGGCAAGTCTGGGATATGTACTGGATTGCCTATCCTACACTTGCAAAGGGGCACTTTGTTTGGTTTTCTTGGCAGGAGGTGGGTGCACTTCTTGCTGCTTCAGGAGGCTTTATTTATGTGACAGCAATTGGATTGGAGAAGTATCCACTCATCCCCACCAAGGATCCTAGATTATCTCGATGCCTTGATTTTCACCAATAAATAGCTATAAAAAAATGATAGAAATGGATATTCAAAACGCTCCTAAGAGTAAAGGAAAAAACCTAAAGAAAAGGAAAATGAATCATTTGATAGTATTTTGCTTTTTTGCACTTATTTTCCTTTTCTCTCATTCGTCTTGTACCGAAAAAAAATCGTCTGTCAAAAAATTGCCTGTTTATGAAGCAAGTCCAAGGCTCCTCGTTTTTGGTTCCATTCTTTATAATGAGGCTGGATGTGCATCTTGCCATGGAATTCAGTTTGACGGGAGAGGGCCAGAGGCAGAAGAGCTCAATCAACAAAGAGGGCTTGTGACACCTCCTTTTCGGAGAGATCTTCCCCCCAAAGCAATTCCATATAAATATTTCCAAGCCATGAGTCAAGGGACTCCCTCTATGAAAGAGCATCGATATCAGTCCTATACAGATCGAGGAAGATGGGCTATTGCTTATTATCTCTATTCTCTCTCCACGCCTATTCGAGGTCATCAAGCACTCATTCGCAAAAAAGCACTTTTGAAAATGAATCAGATGCTTTCGAAAAAATACGAAGGGAAGAGACGCCTTGAAGAAGGGTATATTCCCATAGAAAAAAGATCGAAAAGACCAGACTTAGACTTTCTTTTGTCTGGGAAGGATTCTTCCACTTCCAATAAGTCAAGACGGAAAAAATAATGAGCATTGTTAGAGCTATATTATCTTTTTATCTTAGGATGATTCAAAAGTGTTTTCATATTGAGTTTTCAATTCAAGCCTCATTAGGGAGCGGATTATTTTGGATGCTGCTTGGGATTCTTTTTTCTATTGGAGCAGAGCTCCAGAAGTTTTTTCCAGCCTTTGTCCCTGGTCTATTGGATTATGGAAGGATCAAGCCAACAAGTTCCTTGATCTTGATCTTTGGAGGATTCTTTAATTTCTTTATGGGGCTGAGTTTTTTCATTCTTCAATCACATAAGGAAATCCAAAAACCCCTTTCTTTTCTTTCATTCATTGCTGTGAAGCTACACAACTTTGGTCTATTCATCGGTATTATTTTAGTTTTAGGAGGATACAGCACAGGACGAGAATTTGGAGAGTTTCCATGGATTTCAGCTAACTTTCTTTTTCTTTCTCTTTTGATCTTTCTTGGAGTGGTTTCTTTTCATGTAGATTCAAAGAAGCTATCACCTCCTCTTGTTTTGATTCTAAGCTCCACTGTGGGAGCTATTGTGATTTTTGTGATTGGCAACTTTGCTCTCCCCTATAGCCTACTTGCCTCTGTTCCCATACTTGGAGGGATTGAAGACTCAATGCTTCAGGAAATCTACCGAAGTGGTCTTCTTAGTTTTTGGATTGTTCTTCCTTTGATTGCTTTTCTATATCATTTTATTCCTTTCTATTACAAGACTGAGCTTTACGCGTCTTCTCTTGGATTCCTGATCCCAGCTTCTCTTATCCTTACCCCACTTGCTTCTCCGTCGGGTCTTGTGTTTTCTGCAGTTCCTGAGTGGGTTCAGACAATGGGAATATCATCTGCAATAGCCCTGAACCTAGTCTTTATAGCAGGAGGATTGAACGCTTCTTTTAGCATCACTCGCTCTTCTACTAGAGCATTCCGTTCTGACTCAATAGGAGGACTTTTACGGACAGGGATCTTTTTTCTAATTCTTGCAGCTGTCCTAAGAGCTCTTTTTTCTACTAGATGGCTTCAGCCATGGTTTGAATTTGGACCAATGAACCGTAAGGATATTTCTTTTGATGTGCTTAGCTATGGATTTATGATTTCTCTTGCATCTGTTTCCATCGTATTACAGATTATTTCCAAGCAGAATTATTCTAGGAAAATTCTCTTTCGGACAGTATCTCTTATCATACTTGGAACCATCTTTATGTATGTTGGGAATCTCGGATCGGCAATGATAGAACACTTTCATCTTAGTAATATGAGTCTGCCAAGTGCAGAGGGAGGTTTGGGGGATCTTGTGGTAGGCTCTTGGAGTGATATTTATTTTAAGGGAGGTTTGTTTCCTGGGAAAACAACAGCTATGAATTATTTTCTTAGTCTTAAAGGGCTCTCTTTTTTTGGGCTTTGCTTGATTGGAATAGGAGCTCTTCTTTTCTGCCTTCATTCTCTTTATCTGGCTATATTTCCTCCGTCAAAGGACTCATCTTATCATCATCCCGATCTCACGGATATGGATATAGTGATTGCTGGAGTGGCTCCTTCCGTTGGAGGAGAGGATGAGAAGGATAATGATTCCTAAGGTGATTGTATGAATAAGACTTCTATTTCTGATCTGTTTGTGAAGGAGATACTTTACTCTCCTTTTAGATTGATTCTATTTTCTTTACTGACTCAAGTGTTTCTTGTGCCTTTAGTGATTTGTCTTTCGTTTCAGAAGAACTCTTCTCCTCTTCCTCACGGAAGCCAAGCCTATCTCATACCTGAGGATCCTCTTGAAGTAAAAGGGCACGAAGTTTATATACAGGAAGGATGTGCTTATTGTCATACTCAATCCCTTCGTCCTTCTATTCCGTGGGAAATGAAGAGGTTTCATAAACCCGAAGAAGCAGGGCACTTTCCTATACCTGATCCAATGGAGTCTTATTTCGAGTCACCTTCCTCAAGAGGAAGCCGAAGGATAGGTCCTGATCTTTCTCGTGCGGCCTTTTTGTATACAGAATCAGAGTTAGAAAATATACTAAAAAACGAACGCAAAAAAGATCTTAAAGGATCACTTCATCAATATAGCTATCTTTTTCACAAATCAGCTGAGACCAGTTCCTTTAGCTCTTTTTGGAAGATACAAATGCAGCTTCAGCTTCGTGTCCCACTTTCTGATGTTTATCAAAGGAGTTTTTCTTCCCGCCTTCAAGAGAAGACACAGGGAGATGCATTGATTAGTTATCTTTTGAGTCGTGGGAAAAGAGAAAAGGTATTTTTTGGGAAGTATTATGTCAAAGAATGAAACACAAAGA
>JABABJ010000063.1 GCA_014238275.1 Leptospirales bacterium
CCGACTGCAAATCTAGAATGACCCTCTCCAAATAATTCCAGAGCGGGCTTGGAAGCTCCTTCTGCCACTAAATGTTGATTCGTAAAACTAGGCTCCGAAGCGACATAAACTCCCAATCGAATGAGCTTTTGAATCCTATCTATTGAGTCTACTACTGAAGCAGTCGCTGCTAGACCATTGAGAAAACAACATAAGACGGCTTCTTGGACCTTTCCCAAGGGTGTATGAGAGCTAACCTTTCCTTTCATCAATAATTTGCCATTCTGCAAGGGGAGCTGGCCACTAACAAAAATCATATTCTGGAAACACGTGGCAGGGAGATAAGAAGCAGCAGGAGTCGGTGGCACAGGAAGTTTGTATCCTAGTTCTTGAAGACGTTTAAGAATCATCTATTTTAAATAAAGAAAGGTTTGATGACATAAGCCATAACCCCTCGCCATTTCTCCTACCCTACCAAGTGCTATGCAATATCATGAGTTGTCAACAAATTCTTTGACTAATATAGACGATAGTTTTGGATAAGTTTTTCGAAGTTTTGTGCATCTTTCAGCCATGTACTTCGGAACTCTTCATAACTTAAATTTCCTATTAAAGAAAGTCGATATCCAGGACCTCCCCAAAGTTTATCAATAAAATATCGCCCATCTTTACTTCTCACGAACTTAAAATGTTTGGAATGAAGACGTCTTACAATTTGCATATATTCATATCCTGCTTGAATTGGATTGAATTGGATTTTATCAGGAACGATCATCACTCCATAGTTTGTTTTTCCTTGATACTTCGAATAAGTTGGCGTAAAGATAGTTTCTGTGATTTTGATTCCTTTGAGCTCCAAAGCACGAAGTTCTTCAACTACTTGAAGACTTTTTAACCATGGTGCACCTGAATATACAAATGGCCTTGTTGTACCTCTCCCAAGGCTGTAATTCACTCCTTCAAAAAAAACAAGCCCAGGATACATCAAAGCTGTTTCTAAAGAGGGAATATTCGGTGAAGGATTGACCCATGAATGCTTCATTCCTACTTTGAGATCTTTTCGCTTATATCCATGGACAGGGACTATCTCCAAATAAAGCCTTGGGAAACGAAGATCAACCATATACCTCGCGTATTCAGCAATAGTAAGTGAATAAAGAAATGGAACTGGTGCTAGTCCTACAAAGCTCTCATATCCTTTTTCTATTATACTCCCTTGTGCGTCCCAAACTCCGTATAAATTCGGCCGATCTAAGATCATAAGCTCTATACCTTGTTCTTCTGCAGTTTCCATTAAATAGGTAAGTGTTGAAATATATGTATAGCATCTTACAGCAAGATTCTGAATATCAACAACGATCGTATTTATGTTGCGAAGATGTCTCTTGTGAGGTTTTCGATCTTTGGAATAAAGGCTGAGTATTCTAATTCCATAGCGAGATTCGCGTCGAAGATTATCTTTTCCTTTTTCATCCATGTGACCATATAGACCATGTTCTGGCTCTAATAGAAGGCTTGGGCGTACTCCTGAATGAAGCATAAGTTCTAAAGTTGAATTGAGATTCTGATCCCGTCCTGTCGCATTTGTCAATAGAGCAAAAGATCGATTTTTTAATAGAGAAAAGGAATCGGTATTCATAATATCCAAAGCATTAATCGAACGACTGGATGAGAGATAAGGAAGTTCTGAGTTTTTTTTCTTATTCTTGGCTTGACAGCATTTCGGAAGGTAATAGATTCGTGTCCTTCCATTGTGCTCCGTGTAAAACTTCATTCGAGTATATGAATCTGCTAGATAAGGAATCCTGAGCTTAGAAGAGTAACAGCAAGAACTGAAGATTCCTACACAAACGAATCCCAAATACCAAATTCTCAAATAACGAAACAAAAGTGACACGTAAAAGATATCCTGTAGTTTTAGGTATCGGTCTAAATAAACGGGAGCAATATCTTTTCAAATACTGGCTTGGTGAAAAAATTGTGAGTCATCACCTTCCTCTTCAAACACATCCTTCCTCTTTTGTACATGGTCTTCATTGTATTCCTTTTTCGGATCATTATACCATTCAACAGATTGCAGAATGGAATCTTCCCCTTCTTGTTGTCACATCAGGGGATTTGAAAGTCATTCGAAATACTCTCTTTCCTTTTTTATTTGAGACAGGATGTGCTGCTTTATGGGTTTTGCCGAAAGTAGGGAACTCGATTAAATTTCCACATATTGAATTTCCTCAAAGAAATCAAAAGGTCTTTATAGTAGAAGAAAACGAAAATTACCGTCGAATCTATAGACAGATCCTCTATTTTATGGGGTATCAGAGGATTAGAATTGATATTCATACATTACAAGAATTTCATGATATTTTGAGCGTAGAGGATCCTCCTAATCTTATTATCTGTAGCCTAGATCACCCTTCGATACGAGCCTCGGAGATCATCCTGAGCCTTGATTCTGTTATCCAGAAAAAGCGAGATTCTCATCTGGATCTTTCTGTAATTTTCACAAAGGATTTTTCAATTCCAGGCTCATCTACTTATCTTTTAAATCCATCTTTGAAAAATTATACGAATCGTATTTTCTCTAAAGCAAAAGCTGTGTTTGCTTTACTTGAATCTTTCTTATGCAGAGAACCAGATGAGAACACTGAAACAGAAAATCTTCGTAAAATACTTTTTGAAAAGTATATTAAATTTTCCAAAAAGAATATAGAATCATCTGAGCTTCCAAACAGCATTCTTTTTTCATGGCTCTACGATTATTTAGAGAAAAAAACAGGAGAGGAAGTCTTTCTTGCATGAATGAAAAAGAGATTATATCCCTTTTCTTGCAAGAAGGTGAGATGGACGATTGTTCTTCCATTCCTTTTTCTAAAAATAAAATTGTTACAACAGATAGTATGGTAGAAAATGTTCATTTTCGCCTTGACTGGTCTTCACCAGAAGACTTGGCGATAAAACTTTTTCATATCAACCTTTCCGATTTGATTTCTAGTGGAGCAAAAGCAGAATGGTGCTTATTCAATCTCGGTCTTCCCAGAAAAATTTCTACAACAAAAGAAGGTGAACACTTTCTTGCTTCTTTTGCGAACACCTTTCAGCAAGAATGCAAACAATACCAATGCCCTCTGATAGGAGGAGATACATTTCGATCAAAACTATTATTTCTCAATTTGACTATGGGAGGATCATGCGAGGGGCGAAGGCTTAGAAGAAGCGGTGGTAAGCCAGGTGATCATCTATATCTAAGTGGTGAGATTGGGTTTTCTTTGGCAGGATACCTTCATCTTAACAGGGAAATATCTCTCCCTGATGGACTCTTAAAAGAAAGAGCTCTCGAAAAACATCTTCGTCCAAGGGCAAGATCCAAATGGGCAAAGCTTCTGTGGAATTGTCTTCCAGTTCATTCGTTAATGGATCTAAGCGATTGTCTTTACCAAGATGTATTTTGTCTTGCAGAACAAAGTAATCTTATGATTGACATTGATTTGGATTCTCTTCCTTTAGCAGATCCATCACTAGCTGATTTCATTTCCAATGATCCATCTATTTCTGATCGCTTTTTTTACGAACAAGCTGCAGCCTGTAGTGGTGAAGAGCTTGAGCTTTTATTTCTAGGAAAGCCAGGGCTTTCCTTTCCTTTTCCATTCACTGCAATTGGTAGAGCCAAAAGAGTGACAGATCCAGACATAAAGCCAAAAGAGAAGCAAGTACGTTTTTTAAGAAAAGGAGAAGAAGTAGTTCTCAATGATTCCTCCTTTTATCATTTCCCATAAAGCCTCAGTATTCTCCGTAATCTCTTCTTTCGCACAAGAATCTTTTATAGCACAAGTTAGATAAAACAATAACACCATTCTTATCAAGTGCCTTGAAAAACATGGTTATCAAGTAAGAAATTAAAAAATATGCGTAAAATACATAGTCATTGACTGCAATAAGGATGTATCATTTTTTTATATATTCATGGTAATTTTTTATTATTAAGCTTCCATTTAAATAGGGGGTGATCTTTTATGGACAAAATATGGAGGAAATAAGGAGAAATTATGAGTGCAGAGTATACTAATTTAGAAACACTATTCAGGGGCAGGACTTTTGTCATCCCAGATTATCAACGGGGTTATTCTTGGGGAGAAGGGCAGATAGAAGATTTGAAAAAAGATATAGAGATCATTCAAAAAAGAAAAGACAATAATACCTATTCCACAGGTGCAATCGTAGCAGTAGAAGGTGATAAGGAGTCTGGAAAAGACAATAATACCCATTTCACAGGTGCAATCGTAGCAGTAGAAGGTAATGATGGGTATGAAGTAGTTGATGGGCAACAGCGTCTCACTACACTACTCATTCTGATCCAATCCATTTGTCAGAGTGAGCCTGAAAAATACGCTGATATAACTAAACAATACATACAAACTGGTGGTATTGGAAATGAGAAATTAAAATTCATACCGAATAGTGAAGTAAAAGTATTTTTTAAAGAGTATATTATTAACAATCACGAAGCTGCAAAGGAAAAGACAGAATACTTATCCCATGAAAAGATAGTTGCTGCAAAAGAAAATTTTGATAAATGGATAAAAGAGAAAGACAAAGACAAAGACAAAATTTTAGACATTGTTACCAAACAACTAAAATTTATTTTTTTTAACCCATCTGATAGTGCTGCAGGAATGATGTTTGAGGTTATAAACAATAGAGGAAAACCATTAAGTGAATTAGAAAAAATTAAAAATTATCTTTTATATCTATCTATTAACCAAAATAAGGCTTCTTTGAGAGTAACTATTAACGAAACATGGACAAAAATCCTTAAAAATCTGAATAAAGCATATGTGAGGAGTTTGGATGATGAGAATAATTTTTTACGATACTGTTATCTAGTATTTTTTGATGATAGTACAAAAAAAAGTCAGCATGTTTATAGGGAATTAAAAAACCTTTTTTCTGCTACAGAAGAGTTAGTAGACGAAAAGATTGAAAAACTACAGAAATTTCTGTGTTTTTTAGAAGAAGCCTCCATGCAATACGCTTATTTCCATAATAGTGATTATTTCAAGGCTCAATCTTCATCTCAAAAAGGTTTACTAACAATACTTAAATATTTAAGATGCCACCCTGTCAATGCTTCTATCATGCCATTGTATCTAGCTATTATGTGCAAAAGTCCCTCTGATAATAATGAGAAACTAAAATTACTAGAATTACTTGAGGTGTTGAATTTCAGAGTCTATGTCTTGCCAAAAGTTACTGCTAGAGCTGATTCTAGCCAACCTATCCTCTTCAAATGGGGACATGATTATTTCCATGGGAAGGAGAAGTTTAAATGGCACGGGGAAAACACTGAGCTACAATTCAAAGAAGCACTATCGACTTTTATTAAAAGACATTGTGATACAATTACATTTATAAAACACTTAACTATTGATGAAGATGAATCTGAGAACTACTATAACTGGAAGGGGTTAAAATATTTTTTAGGAAGATATGAAGAAAAACTACAAAACGACGATAAAAACACTTGGGATGTTGAACAAGTACGAAAACTAAGAACAGAATGTCAATCTGGTGACTACATTTCTACTGAACATATATGGGCTGTGGGAAATAATAACGAGCATTATCCCACTGATTACATACAAAAAAGGCGTTTGGGTAATTTTGTTATTATCTCTTTACGTGCAAATATTCACTTAGGTGACGATGATATAGCTACAAAGGTAAAATCCTTAAAAGAAGGACAATCAACAGCTAAGCTCAAGCAAGTTTATGAGTTAGAAAAATTTTGTGCAAATAGCGAACAAAAATCATACCGTAAAAGGAAAACACATGCTTATCACAAAGACCTTTCTTCCAGAATAAATGATGAAAGAGAAACTAAGTTGATTCAATTTGCATTAGAAACTTGGAAAATTGATGCAGACCAAGATATTTTTGATAAAGTCGATTCTTTCCATGGAAATAAAGATGGTAAAAACTATTTTATCAAAACTACTGAAGCTTAAAAAGAAGAATAATACGAAACCTTTACATTAGCCCATTAGAAATAGTTTCTTGTTCAATATCTGGCTTCCTACTATTTTAGGAGGTCTATCTCTCGCAGCTTATTCAAAAGTGTCACAAATGTCTATGGGTTTGACACAAAAAAATTCTTGACAAGAAATAAGGATTACAGGGCATTATCTCTGATAATGAGATTTACTACGGGTAAGAAGTTACTATTTTTGATATTGCTATCTCTGTCTCTATTGAATTGCCAAAGTCAGGGACAAGAGGAGGGCTTAGGGCTAGAATGGCTTCGTAGTAATGCAAGCTTGTCTTCACCTTATGTAGTTATTGGAACGGATGATCGATTTCCTCTTTTGGTGCGTGTGTGGGTAAATGTTGACACCTCACATACTGCAAAAGTTCAGAACAACGACTCAGATTTCCCACTGAGCTATGACCGTGCTGTGTCCGATGAGGGTTTCATACCCATCGTCGGCTTAGAATTTGGAGACAACAGCTTCGATTTGGAAATACGCGATAATAACTCGAAAGTTGTAGCAGAGCATAGCTTAACTGCAGAGATAGAAGACCGAGAAAATATTTACAGCTGGCTTACCGTTGAACAGGCTTCTTCAAGTAATGATTTCTCTTCTGTTCATTTATATGCTGGTACACCCTGGGGCAAACCGATAGATTCGAAATATCGCCTTGTTGTAGATGATTTTGGTAAAATTCGCTGGGTTTATCGCTGGTCTGGAGAGACCAATAGAGGACGATCTGGCTATGTCATGCTGAGTAATTCGATTGGTAATAAGATATATATTCTTGATGATGAGGGTATTAGAATTTTTTCTGTTGATGTTTTCGGTAATAGAGTGCTTGTTTTTGATGGAGAGAAATTTTCAGAAAAACAGGACTATAAGGTGCACCATGACTTTGTTATCACCAACAAAGAGACTTTACTTGCATTAGCCGATCCTATTGAAAAAGCCTTGCGACCTCCTGATAATCCTCCAGAGATCTTCTCAGTAGAAGATACTATAATTGAAGTTGACCTTACAACAGGGAAGTTAATGAGAGAGATCGATTTGAAGAAAATTTTTACGACGATCTCTCAAGGGAGACCTAGACTTGAAGATGTTGCTAAGTCAGATTATTCCCAGCGTGATTGGATGCACTTAAATGCGATTCACTATGATTCTGAGAGTAATTCAATCATTCTCTCTGGTCGCAATCAAAGTGCAGTATTTGCACTTGACTATACAACTGGTGCCCTTAAGTGGCTTTTTGCTGATCCTGAAAATTGGCAAAACCTGGAAGTATCCTCTAGTCTTATTACTGCTCCTAATGATTACCGTTATCATAAAGGACAGCATGATGTCAGATTAGATGGCAATCATTTAAGATTTTTCGATAACTCTGTATTGATTATTCAAGATGATGAAGAGAATAATATTCTTGCACCAGATACTAGTTCGCGTATTGTTGAGGCGACATTGGATCTGGATAACGATCAAGTTACAAGCGTCAAGACTTACGAGCCAAAAGTGATTTTTTCTCAGATTACTGGAGGCTTTCATTTCCGTGATGATAATGATAATTACCTAATTTGCTATTGTGGAATCCTTAGAAATAGCAAGGGTGACTATCCTGTAAACTTTAGCGAAGTAATTGCTGAAGGGCAAATTTTCGAGATAGATGAAGGCGATAATGATCAAACGCTTTTACATTTTAGGGTCAGAGGGGTTAGCTATCGTGCTCGCTACTTTGATTGGGAAGAGATGCTAGAATAATCGTATTTGCACCTTCTTCTTGCAAGGATCGTATATGGTCTTATTGCCCAAATGCGATCTTTTTTTTATCTGCTTTCGGATGCTTTTGAGATATTCTAAATTGCATTCTTTGTTTGATGTCATCAACGCTCATCAAACTAGAAGGAGAAGGCTTGTAGGAACGTGGGAGAGTATGTTCAGCCATTGCAACCATTTGAGAAGAAAAAATAAATGAATACATTGTAGAGAATATGGTGAAAATTAGAGATTCCATCTCGTTTTGAGTTTGAGGGAGTTTTATTTTTCTACCGAACTTTTGATACGATGCCTCAATGAGACTGCTCCTTTGAGAGGGATGAGCAGTCTCAAGGATCCTTCCTGTAATAGAACCAAGCAAAGCCATATATTCTGTTTCGTTTTGTGGAATCTGACAAGATTCACGGAAGTGCAACATTTTTTGATAGATGGTATCCTTTTCCATTTTAGCTTGCTTTCCGTAAAATGTCTATTTTTTTTCTTTGAGTCTGTTCTGCCTGCTCCTTGCTGACCTCATCACGGAACTTAGAGCATAGAGTAAGAATTGCTGCTAGAGTAGAATGACCCTCATTTGAAATATATTCGTAATTAATAGTATGGAGCTCAGATAAGGTAATCTCACATTGCTCTCGAACCATAAGGAGAAGAGTAGAACGCGTAGGAAGCACATTCGCTCGGGAAAGATAATGAATATGATTACTCATATGATATACGGTATGTTGACTCACGTTTGTTCTCATGGCTTTTTGAATGTTAATCTCTTTCTGTAAATTTTTTCTTAAATCACTGATTTGTCCTAAAAAACCGGCAAGGATCTCACACATTTCTGCTGAAAGCATACTAACATTAAGATTCTTGAGATTAGCACAAAGCACAGAAATCTGTGCCAAACATGATCGGTAGCGTAGTATCTTATGATTCTGAAGAATCTGCAGTTTTTCTGATAAGTAGGAAGTCATTGTATTTTCAGAGAAAATTCTCTTTTATCTTAAACTCTTTAGACGAAGTTTTTGATAAATCTATGAATGATTATTCCATATTAGTTTCCACAACTATCGTAAAAATTCACGAGTTCTGTTCCCTAGACGATAGAATTAGATCATAACATACCAACTACTTTGGGAAATAGTTGGATAGCTTATCTATTATTTGACCTTAATTTGACCTTAAATAGAGCGAGTATGATATTCATCGCGTATCTTTGATATCAATTCTTTGAGAAGTGTGACTCTTTCAATGGCTTGTGTAGAGAAGCTTGGACAGAATCGAGATAGATCACGATATAAAATCTGAATCTGATTGAGCTCTTGGATAAATTCTCGCACCCAGCTTCGTTGATATTTTTCCGTTTTTTGTTGGTATCTTTGTAGTGTTTCAAATAAGATCAACTCTACGTGTTTATATTCTTCAGGGAAATTTTCTTTTTCTCCGTTCCTGTTGGTTTGCCCATCTGGCTTATTATGTGACTTGTTTTGTACATATTTTCTGAGAAACTCTAAGACATCTTGAGAAGCCTCTTTCTTTTCGTAAGGTTCTTTCCCTAGTTCATCTTTTTGAAAAGGAGTAGACTGTTTGGGAAAAACAGCCCCAAGGATTCTCTCTCCTGCTAAACGCCCTCTTTGCTGAGTAGAAACTCCAAAGCCAGAACGCCCACGTGTTCTTTTCCATGGAGTATTTTTCCCTAGGCTGCTCCCCGGAGTTCTTGGTTTTTGATAGACATTCCTCCTCTCTTCCCAAGGATGGACTCCTTCTTGGAAAGCCTTATAAGCATCAATTAGATCCTGTGCTTGTGTAATATTCCCTTCATCTGAGGAATCAGGATGGTGCTTTTTAATTTTACTTCGAAAGTTTTTAAGAACGATAGCTGCATTGTCTCCAGGTGAAACATCAAGGATTTTACAGTAGTATTCAAATTTATCCATTTTATCCATGACAAAACAAACGATTTAGCTAAGATCTCATAACTAGGTGTTTTTTCAGCATTGAACGATTTAAGAAGAATGGCGAAGTGCAGAGTACAGCTCGAATACACAGTCGTCCAGAACTTGAATCCCTTCTGGCTTCCACTGAAAAAATTGTTCTATATACTCTTTTTCGGATCTTGCTCTTGAAATACCAATAGCTTGTTTCTCAGAGTAGTGTCCCCCAGAGTCTTGTGCTTCCAGCACGGCAAGACCTCTCTTCTCCCATTTTTGAAATATCTCACAGGCAGCCTGCCATGAGCTCATAGGAAGTCTACAATTTTCCAGTAGGACTTTTTTCCAGATGGCAAGAGGAACCCTCCCACATATACGTAGCAAGAGTATCGGAAGATCTGAAAGAGGACAGTGAGGTATCCCCTGATCAAGAGTATCTTCCCACAAGCTAATGCTCTTAGGATTTGCATAGCGATAAAAGCCATCAAATCCATGAGCTCCTGGTCCTAATCCAAGATAGGGTTCATAAACCCAGTAACGAATATTGTGTCTACATGGAAATGTTGCTTGTGCAAAATTGGAAATCTCATATTGCTTTAGAGCTTTCTCTTCTTTCCCATGCTGTAATAAGAAAGAAGGGAGCTCTCTTAGGACTTCGCATTGAAGTTCCTCTTCAGGAAAGCCAATTTTCTTGACATGAGAATGATAGGGAGTTCCTTCCTCGATGGTGAGCCCGTAAATGGAAAGATGATTTGGATTTGCCGTAAGAAGTCTCTCAAGATCTTCAAAAAAATCGTCGCTTTTCTGTCCAGGGAATCCACACATCAAATCTGCCCCGAAGTTCAAAAATGGACTGTTCTTTAAATCAGACAGAATGCTTTGATAGCATTCTTCACTATAAAACCGATTCATCTCATGGAAAAAGGAAGGGCGGAAGGTCTGAATTCCTACGTTGACTCGATTGATTCCTATTTGATGAAGGGAGCAAAGATAATCTTGACTCATATTCTCAGGATTTCCTTCTAGGCTAATTTCACAATCTGGCGAAAAATCCAGATCAGCTTTCAACATGGAAAGAATGGAGTGGAGCAATTCTGCAGGCATAAGAGAGGGAGTCCCTCCGCCAAAAAATACAGAAGTGATTTTCTGAAAGCCCGCAAAAGATGAGTTTTTTGCCATTCTCAAGTGAAACTCTTTGCGAAGAGAGCATATATATCTTTCGTATAATATATGATGATTCTGTTCTCTTTTTAACTCTAGCGAAAAAAAATCACAGTAAAAGCATTTCTGTAGACACCACGGAAAATGAATATACACTCCAAGCTCATGAGGCATGAAGGATAGGAGAAGATTCCTGAAACTTTCGTTGAAATCTTTATTGAAATCTTTTTGGATGAGTGGGGTCTTCTGAATCATTTGAGGATGGAGTGAGAGATTTTTTTTTATTTCGTGGATTCATGTCTGGAAGGATAAGATTTGCCTTAGGAATCATTTTTCCTGCTTGAATTACCTGATAGATAAGAGCCTGTTTGGAAGCAGGTGTTGGTGAAAAGGAAGCAAGTACAGCCCCTCTTTTGGGGAGATGTATCTTGAGAAAAGGGTTTCCTGCATAAAGACCGATAAGACGAGCCTGAGATAGAGAATTTTTCACAGGAGTCGAAGCTGAATTTTGCGAGAGCATGAGATTATGGCTACTTATCACAAGGCGGTTCCAGAACTCTATACCCTTTTTACTTGAACTAATTTCTATAGCCCAAATATGTTTTTTGCTATGCTTCGTAAGGATAGCAAGTGCTTGAGAGTAGGAATGAAATTTATGTATATTTTTACGAGCTACTCCTTTTTTGACTGCTTGACGAATCATAACTCGGCTTTTTAGGAGAAAATGGATTTTCTTTTGATCTCTCTCAGAAATTCCTAAAAAAGGACGCCTCAACGACCGGACAGCAGATCGAGAGATAAGGGTATTCAAATCCCCTTCCTTCTTTCCATATTTTTTGTGAATTTCTAAGTAGTAAGATTTCGCTATTTCCTTTTGCTTCTGGAAATACTTCTCCAAGATTGGTTTAGGACGATAGTAATTAGATTTCCATTTTTGGAAGAGACCTCTTTTATGCTTCAAAGAAATCTGCCGTAAAACAGATTGATTTAGCTCTTTTTCTGAAAGTTTCCCGTTCCGAAAATCCTGTAAGAAAGAGTGATAAATTTTATGAATGGTATTTCCACTCTCTGTCATAAGTATGATATCTGCTCCTGCTTGAAAAGCAAGTCGTGCTGCTTGGACAGGGGAGTATTGATTTACAACAGCCTTCATTTCCATTGCATCTGTTATGATGACTCCTTGAAAGCCAAGTTTTTTACGGAGAAGTTCTTTGAGGATCCGTGGAGAGAGAGTTGCTGGCTTTTTGGGGTCTAAAGAAGAAAAGACAATATGAGCCGTCATTAAGGCCTCTGCTTTGGTTTCGCTTATAGCTTTTCGGAAAGGAAGAAGCTCTACTTTTTCCATCTCAACAAGGCTCTTGTTGATCTGGGGAAGGCTAAGATGGGAATCTGTGTCTGTATCACCATGACCAGGGAAGTGCTTGATTACAGAAAGAGAGAATGCCTTTCGATTCCCTTCCAAGTATGCCTTTCCCATTGCTGTTACAAGTCTTGGGTCACTTCCAAATGAGCGTACGTTAATGACGGGATTATTTGGATTATTATTCACATCCAAAACGGGAGCAAGGATCCAGTTGATTCCAATACGAAGAAGTTCGTAAGCTGTGGTAAAGGAAGCATCTCTTGTATAATCGATTCTTCCAGCTTGACCAAAGGCCATAGCACCGGGGAAGGGTGTAGTTCCTTTGGGACCAATCCTCCGAACTCTTCCCCCTTCCTGATCCGTACTAATAAGAAGTGGTATTTGGCTACCCCGAATACTTCCCTTTTGAAGCTTTAGGTTGAGCTTTTGAATCGATCGAATACTCCCAAAGTTGTATTTAAATAAGATCACTCCACCAACTTTATATAGACGAAGCATCTTTGCTATCCTTGAGTTCCACGATTTCCCTCTGATGCCTGCATGCAATATTTGCCCTACTTTGGCTTCCAGAGGCATTTCTGAGACTATCCTTTCGGCATCGGCTTGCAAGGTTTCTTGAAGTAATCGGCTTTGTAGCTTATCATACGCCAAAAGGACAGAAAACAGCAAGAAAAAACAAGTCAGGGCAATAAGAGGGAAGCTAAAGGCTTTCATAAGCAATGGAGGGATTTCAGGGTTTCAGAACATCTGCGATACCTTGGCAGGCAAGAGATTTTTGTCTTTCTTTCATAGCTCCTTTCTAATATACCCTTTCTATAATTTCGGGATATTTAGTTTTTTGTCCATAAAAATGTTTCTTATTTTTTCAAATAAGAACTTAGAAAAAGTAGAAACTGTTATTTATAGCTAATATTGGCTATATTATCCTCCGTAAAAAGAAAGGACGACCCCTTATTTATAAACAATTCCAAGTACAAGTACTACGTCTTAAATTAAACGTCAACTATTATTTCAATACGGTGCTATGGAGTTTGCTCAGGTTTATAAGAAGAGGGATCAGTAGCTCCGAGCAAAGCTTCTGGGAAAATCGGGAGTCCTAGTCAATATTCACTAAATATAGGCGAGTCTATACAAAGAGACAAACCTGATAAGTCGGGACTATTGTGATTATGAGCAAGTAGCCATGGCTTAGCTTTTAGAAGAGCCGCCAAAAAAATCAAAAATCCCTACTGCTCTCAAATATCGCCTTAGGCAGGCACGGATTCCTGCTCCATTATGCAGAGCCATGAAGCTTCGAAACAGGTGTCCCTAAGTTGCACCACAGACGATGCAACTTAGGTCTTATAAAATCCCCTCTCTGGGAAATGACCGCATGACTTAGGTTTTATGAAAAAATACTTGACAAAAATAAAATCACGAACCTTACTGGGCTTGTTGTGTCTGAACAGCTTACAAATGGCATAAGAGTCCAAGTATCATCCCGTTATGTCCCTGAGCAATCACATCCACTCCAGCCCTTGTATGTATTTTCTTATCACGTTACTATTTCTAATGAAAGTGAGCATACTGTACAGCTGATTAGTCGCTACTGGAAAATACGAGATGCTTTTTCAAGGATTGAAGAAGTTCGAGGTCTTGGAGTAATTGGGCAGCAACCCATTTTGCAACCAAATACGAGCTTTCAATATACTAGTTTTTGTCCCCTTCCAACAGAGATGGGGGTCATGAAGGGGACATATCAGATGCAACGTGAATCAGGAGAGGAGCTTGAGATCCAAATTGCTCCCTTCCAGTTAATAGCTCCTCATGCAGTAAACTAACGCTTACAAAAGTACAGACGATACTCGTTTCTTGATTCCCATACCAGCTAAACAATCTGCTTCTTGGTTCTCTTCGCGAGGGATATGAGATATCCTAAAATCCTCAAGCTTTTTGAGAAGCGTCTGTGCTTTTCGATAGAAATGAAGAAGGCGGGAGTTTTTCACCCGATAAATCCCAGTGATATGTCTAACAACTAGCTGTGAATCCATATAAATTTGAACTCTCGGAATACCTTTCTCTAGACATTTTTCCAATCCAAGAATTAAAGAGCTATATTCAGCGGTGTTGTTGGTTCCTTCTCCTGTATATTGAGACAGCTCTAAACTAGGAGTATCTTTGCCAGTTTCATAGAGAATTGCTCCAGCTCCTGTTGGGCCAGGATTCCCCAAACATGCCCCATCACAATATAGCCGAGGCCATCCCAAAGATATATTCTGTCCTTTCATCGCTTTTATATTCAATGAAGAAAAGTAAGGGAGCTATTTTCCAATTTTCGATAGAAGCAAGTTTTGCGAGCTTTCCCATTTTTATCTTTTGTGTGACAGACTCCACCGGTTTTTGACTCAACAAGATAAAGCAGAACATTTTGCTCACAGTTGACTCTAATCTCTTTTAAAGTGAGATAGTCGCCCGATGTATCTCCCTTGACCCACAGTTGATTCCGAGAAGTGCTCCAGAAAACAGCTGTTTTTTGACGAATACTTTGCTGTAATGCAGTCTCATTTGTATAGGCTAAAAGAAGAACTTCTTTTGTATAGATATCTTGAATCACTATAGGAATAAATTCTTGATCCAGAGAACAAACTTTCCTTAGCTTTTGAAAATCCAGCTGTAAATCTCTATTTTCTTCTAATTGTAATTTATCATTCTCCATACTTTGTATTAGGAAACAAGAAGACCTCTCAACTGATGAATCATTTTTTCTCCAAAAATAGAATCCGGATGCGATCGTATAAACTTCATTAAAGCATGAATTTGTTCTTCGATTTCTAAAGACAAATTTCGGTGAAGGTTTGTTTTTTCAAAAAGGGAAAAGATTAGATCTTTTCCTTGAGAGGAATGGCGAAGCTCCTCTTTTTTGAAGAGTTCAGAAAGGAGTTTGTTATTCTTTCGATCTAGGTTTTTTCTAAGGATGAGGATTGGTCTTGTGATGAGCCCTCTTTCAAAATCTAGCATTTTCTTTTTCCCGATAATCTTTGAATTACCAAAATAGTCAAGGAAGTCGTCGCGAATTTGAAACATTCTTCCCATCCTCTCTCCATATTTTTTATATACCTCCTGTTTTTTTTGATCTCCCTTAGGGTCTGCTAGGACAAAGGCAGATTCAGTCATACAACCGAATAGACATGCAGTTTTTGCAGTAATAATCTCTTCATAAGTTTTTTCTGTCATCTTTTCTTTCCATTTCATTTGAAGTAATTCTCCTATCGCGAGCATCCTTACAGAACGTGCAAAAATAGGTAAGATGCGAACCGAATCAGAAAGCAATGCAATATGAGCCATTCCAGAAGAACATAAATAATCACCAGCTAGTATAGCAACTTTGTTTCCATGAAGCGAGTTTGTGCTTAAAGCCCCCCTCCTTTCCGAAGAATCATCTATTACATCATCATGAAGGAGGGATGCCGAATGAATCAACTCGCCAACTGCCCCTATATGCTTCCATTCACTTCCTTTGTAATTAAGCATTTTTGCTGTATAATAATGAAGGCAAAGACGAATCATTTTCCCACCGTTTTTGATGATGAAATCTTGCATTTTCTTATAAACAGGAAGCTCCGTCCCGATGAGTTTTTTTAAGATCCCCCCTACTTGCCGTACAATCTGAGTGTGGCTGAGAGGTTCTGGCATTGATCTAGCGAAGCGAACAGACATCCATCAGAGCAAAGTGACTATTTAACATTTCTGTTTCCTTTTCTCGACCTGAATTGCTAAAATAAGCAATGAGGGATCGATACATAAGTTTTAGGATTGTAAGAGTAGAGGCTTGAAGTGCATGGACATCAGACAAGTTGGAGTTGCTCTTTCTGAGTAAATCCAAAATATCATCCTCTACAAGAAACTCTCCTTTCTGGTAAGGATCCATATAGATATCAAAGTTGTCTTGCTTATAACGGATTAGAAAATAGCCAGGAAGAGCAATTCCTGTCATTGGAAGCTCCAAACGTTTCGCAAGTAGAAGGCATAAGACCGAAAGAGAGATAGGATTTCCTTTTTTAGAAACCAGAAGCTCTGTAAGAAAAGAATTAGAAGGGTTTTCTCGGTATTCTGTATCCCCTACAAATCCATGCTCTACAAAAAGAAAATTTACAAAGGCTTCCAGAATTTCTTTTCCTTGAGATAAGAAACAGGAGGACACTTTTTTTTGAAAGAGGGATGCAAGTTTATCAAGAGAGGTTTGAAAAGAACTAAGGCTGACAGCAACATTTTCACTCATCCGTGAGATGAGAAAAACTCCTTTTTCCAAATCCAGCCTACTAGGTTCTACCGTAAGATAGTTTTTCCAATCATGAAAGAATTTGATTTCATTCAACAGCTCTAATGAATTTTGGCGAAGCCAAGCTCGAACAGAGGGATCTCTCACTAACTCTACGCTGGAGGAAGGATGTTCTCCGAAGGGAAGGATTTCTAAGAGGATATGAAGGACCTTTTTTCGCTCTTCTCGAGGTCCATCGATCAGACAGGATAATAGAACCTCAATATCTTTTTCTTTCTTAGTGTTCATTCGTGCTTATGACATAGTTATCTAGGGGATCATGATGACAAGCTAAATTACATAAACATCCATCACAAATTTCAACTAGCAAATACTCAAAAACCATGAGACATATAAATGACTAAAAACTATCCAGTCCTTAGATTTGTTTCAAGGAGATTTTCCTATATCTGACTATCAAGTAAACACAAAAAAGACATGCTATTGTAAAAAAGCAATAAAAACTTTTCATACCCCAAGATTCCCATGGAAGCCCTGATTTCGTGGCTGCGACTGGCACATAGAAGATTATCAAAATAGCCATCAATAAATGAGAAGCAAGGTAGCTGTGGTTTTTCGTAGTTTTCCCCAAAATACCTGCTCCCAAAAGCACAGGGAAAAGCCAAGAAAAATACCATGGATTCCAAGACCCTCTTCCAAACATCATTGCTAAAAGACCTGAGATAAGAGCTATAACAAAAATCCTTTGCTTCTTAGAAGTGGGTATTGCTTTGAAAAAAGGATGGGTGAAAAACCTTCCTCCGTAAAAACCGCCTAGTATCAGAAAACATAGACCTGCCACAGAAAAAACTTCCTCACGCCACGAAGCGAAAAGATGTGGTCGATAAGCATCAGGAGCATAGAAATTTACGCGAAGATCAAGGATTGGGTTATAGGCTAAAAACCAATCTGTAAAAAAACGAGCTGTTTCCAAAAAAGAAAAAAATGACTCTTTGCTTGGAAAGAGAATCTGAATAGCAAATAAAATCTGAAGTCCAAGAGAAAGACTCAGTCCTATAGGCCAAGCTATGAAAGACAAGTTTTTTTCCTTTATCCAGATGAACAATATATAGAAATTAATCCATAAAAGAAACCATATTCCTTCTGGTTTAATCCCTGGAAGAAGGCCGATTAAAAATGCTATCAAGAACATTTCTCCTTTCCGTTTTTTTGAGAGCAAAAGATGAAAACGTTTTAGCTTTAGCCCTATAAGAATGAGAAGGAGGAGACCTTGAAGATCTGCATGATGAGAGGAGAGTGTAAGAAGAAACCACGGGGAACAAAAAACAGGAATAAGAAATGTTTGCTCTCTTCTTCTGGAGCATAAAAGAATGCTATAAATGAGAATTAGACATGCTCCAAGATATACAATGCGAAAACCGTGTTCTTTAGAAAGAAGAGAACCTGCCATTGCCTGAATCTGAGTTACAGGAAAGTAGATGCTTGGAAGTTCAGGATGATTGGGAAGTTTATCTAAGACTTGATAGGAATCTTTGGGAGGAATACTATATATATCTATCCCAGACCATAAATAATGCCCATCATATAGATGACGAAGAGCATCATCTGAAAAGAAAAGCGGAGTGAAAGCAAAGGAAAAAATACCAAGGGAAACAAAAAAGAATAGCAGAATAGCAAAAGTCGATTTGGATATTTTTCTTGAGATCAAACAACGATGAAATATACGAGCGAGCCATGACGTGAAAGGTGTATAAGCTCCTTGTGTGCTTGAGTACTTTGTTCTCACAATCTCCCAAATCGATAAAAAACAGATCGCTAAAAGCAGGATTGTTAGAAGCCATGGAATCTGAACGAGCTTGGTAGAAAAAAATATCAATAAGAGCGTAATCCAAAAAGGAAGAGATAGGCTTTTCTTTATACTTTCAGATAAATCGTAAATCTTTTTCATAGAATTTTTACGCCAGAATTTTTACTCCCGTTTTTGATTGTACGGCTAGATAGTCACCTCCAAATCAAAAAAGAGTGTCACTTATATCTATGGGTTTGATATTCTGGAACTAAAAAATGCTTGACAGAAATTTTTACGATGAGGCTTAAGGAGCATCTCTTTCGTAATTGGGAGGAATGGGGTTTGCAACATGGTGTTCTATGATAAAAGGTGTTTGTGATGAATTCGCTTCTTATTGACTCATATAGATTGGCAATTAGAGATATATTTCTGATTTTGCCAGTTGTTTTTCTTGCCATTTATTTAGTACGTTCACTTTTTCTGAAAGGTATTCTATTCATTATTTCCCTTCTATACGTAAAATATATACTGGCTATATTGATTTACCTTATGAATCTGTCATC
Organism: Leptospirales bacterium; assembly: GCA_014238275.1. GTDB lineage: Bacteria > Spirochaetota > Leptospiria > Leptospirales > Leptonemataceae > JABABJ01. The sequence goes on from JABABJ010000063.1 coordinate 18,823, forward strand.
TGACTCTCTAGTCGAGACAATTTCATTCGATTATATAAAAGCAATAGCTTATTTGAAAACTATCCCGCCTTTTTTGCATCAAATAAGTAGAGTTAACTTTACTGTTTTTTTGATTTTTTTGGGTGCTATATTACTTGCTATCCTATTCTCACGTGTTCTAAAATATTATTTTGATATTCAATACACGGAAAATAAAACTCGCCGAAGATTCAGATTATATACACTTATTTTGATATTGTTTCTTGGTTCCACAGCGTTTTTTTCACAAGGATCGAAGATAATAAAAGCAAAGCAAGAAGCAAATAAGAACTTTGCTAATATTAAAAACAATTTCCTCTTCAGTGAAACAACTGGAGAGACATTTATTCCTCATCAGAGCCCTGTTAAGCTTATCATCTATATAGGAGAGTCGACTAGTCCTCAACATATGGGATTGTACGGATATTACAGAGATACAACCCCTCAGCTTTCAGCCTTTCATCGTAAAAGTGATTCTTTGCTCGTTGGTCATCATTATCTGTCCACACACACACATACAACACCATCTCTTCTTGAAGCATTATCTCGTCCTGCAAGTAAATCAGTGAACAGTGGTGAAATTCGAAAAATTACTCAACAGAATCGAATTTCAATCATTGAAATCTTGAAGGCAAGCGGTATTAAAACCTACTTAGTTTCCAACCAAGGTCAGACAGGAACATGGAACTTTACAGGTCCTATAATCTTTAAGTCTGTTGATGAGAAAATTTTAGGTAGTGAGTGCTATAAATTCGCAGGTAACAGAAGTAAAGATTGCCATTTAGTTCTTGATAATGAACTTTTCTTCCCAAAACTAAAAGAATTTCTTAACCGTACAGAAAAGCAATCATCTGTACTTTTTTTACATTCATACGCCGGACATTTTCCGTATGAAAGGAATATATCAAAATCTTTCAAAAGAAAATATCAAAAATTATTTGAAAATTTGAAGGATTCAGCATTATTCGGCAAAGTTTACGGAAAGCGTAAATCCATTAATTCTTACGACACCATGATTGGATACATTGATGATAATATCAGTCGAATGATTCAACTTGCTCACAAGAAAATCACTCCTACAATATTTTTATATTTTGCTGATCATGGGGAATCTGTTTATACACCTTTTAGCCATGATTCCAGTCGATTCAGACACCCTATGGTAAGAGTACCGATGCTTTTGTATCTGAACAATTCAGCACAAAATCTCCTTGGTGGAAGAACAGAACTACTCAGAAAACACTTATCATCAAAAAAAGTTAAAACATTACGTGATATCCCAAACATCATCAAAGCACTACTCTCATCAAAAAGGGCTCCGATACCCTTATTGGCAGGTCATCTTAATCCTATACTAACAAGAGGTATCGGCGATAATATAACCAGCCTGAATATTACACCTTCAGGCTTTCGTAAATCAGGCTTAAAGCATGAAAACACAGGAAGTGAACTGGTAACACAAAACTTTGTGTTTGCACAAGTCAGAACTTCTCCTGTCTGTCTTAAGCAAGCAAATAACATAAGAACTGCATTACTTGGAGCTTTTAGCTCAAGCTGCCTAGAAATTGATATTGAAATTGAGAATGAAAAGACATGGGTAAACAACCCTTCCAAGAAACGGAGCGGGTTAGATCTTAGAAGTGTATCAGAAGTAGTGAAAAATTATCTCCCTCACATTTGGATTGATGCTAAAAATCTGCTCACTCAAAATCGATGCAGCATACTTGTCAATGATATTCGCCTTATACGAAGTCGTTTTAAGCGAATGTTGGTAGAATTTCCTGCAAATGTAAATATGTCAGTTATGAATCAGTGTATTTATCTCTTAAAGAAGCATTTAGTAGAGAGCTCTTATCGAATTCCTACCCAAGAGCTTATTGCTTGTGCCAAGGATACCAACAACACTAAAGCCTGTCAATTTATTAAGCAGAAAGTATATGCTGCAATTGACAATGGAGTGCAAGGATTATCTTTTGACTATAAAGGTGAAAATGCTCTTCATAGCATTCAAACACCAAAAAATATAAAACTTCATACTTGGAATATTAGCCATTCCACGGGAGTCTCAAAGAGCAAAGACTACGACTTTATGATCCCATTGAGGTAGCCAACAAAGTATAGAAATTCCTGAAATCTTTTGAGATGTATCAGTAAGAACTGCTACCCAGTTTTTAGGCTCTCACATCTACTTAGCCATAAATAAATAAATTTCTTTTGACAAATAAGGCTTATACTTATACTTTGTCAAAAGATGAGTATAAAATTCGCCGAAGAATCAATTTTGGAAGAAAAGGAACGAGATTATTATGCTCCTGATTCATTTCCTGCTGGAATCAACCGTAAGGTGGTGGAATCCATTTCTCATATCAAAAATGAGCCCGGTTGGGTTACAGAATTTCGCCTCAACTCTCTTGATGTTTTTGAATCCAAGCCTATGCCAACGTGGGGTTTCCTTGGAAATTTCGACATTGATCTGAACTCTTATATCCATTATGTAGGTTCTGGAGGGAAAAAAAAGAAGTCTTGGGATGAGGTAGATCCAGAAGTACTGAGAAGTTTTGAGAGGCTTGGAATCCCTGAACACGAACGCCGTTATTTAGCTGGGCTTGAGGCAATGAACGATTCAGAAACCGTCTATTCCAATGTTAAAAAAGAGTTAGAAGAGCTTGGAATCCTATTTTGTGATATAGATAGTGCAATTCGGCTATATCCTGATATAGTCCGTCGTTGGCTTGGGAGTGTAGTTCCCGTACGAGATAATAAGTTTGCGGCTCTGAACGGAGCTGTATTTAGCGGGGGCTCCTTTGCCTTCGTCCCTGCAGGAGTCAAAACTCCTATGCCATTGCAGGCCTATTTTAAGGTAACTGCAGCCTCTTCTGGCCAATATGAACGGACTCTTCTCATTGCTGAGAAGGGAGCGGAGATTGTCTATAGCGAGGGATGTAGCTCAGTCCAAGATTCTGGAACCAACTTTCATACAGCAGTAGTAGAACTTGTTGCTCAAGAAGGGAGTCGAATTCACTATACTACGATTCAGAACTGGAAAAAAAATATGTACAATTGGACTGTCAAGCGAGGATTATGTGAGTCTCGTGCTCATATTACATGGACAGATGTAAATATAGGGGCTCAGACTATCAAGTATCCTGGAATCATTCTTCAAGGAGATGGTTCTACAGGTGATATACTTTCTCTTGCTTTTGCAGGAAAAGAGCAAATTCAAGATACAGGGGCAAGGGTCATTCATGTTGGGAAAAATACTCGAAGCAACATTTTAGCAAAAGGAGTGTCTTTAGATGGAGGTATTAACTCTTATCGAGGTTTAGTCAAGTTTAGCAAAAAAGCAAAGAATGCTTATAGTCATATTCAATGCGATGGTCTTATCTTAGATAATCGCTCTGAGTCACATGCCTATCCTTACAACGATGTGGGAAATAAAGATGCAACTCTTCAATACGAGGCAACAGTTTCCAGAGTTGATGAGGAAATTCTTTTTTATCTACAAGCAAGAGGTCTAAGTTCTGATGAAGCAAAGCTTTTGATAGTAAATGGATTTTGCGAAGGAGTGGTAAGGGATCTCAATGTGGAGTATTCTGTAGAGATGAGCCGTCTGATTCGTATGATCTTGGAGGACGGAAAAGCCGTCGCATCTGATGCTAGAGATACGTGATCTTCATGTCTCTGTAGAGGGGAAAAAAATTCTCAAAGGAGTCCATCTTGACCTTCCTGATGGAGAGATTCATGCAATGATGGGGCCAAATGGTTCCGGGAAAAGTACTCTTTCTTATGCTTTGATGGGTCATCCTCGCTATCTTATTGAATCTGGAGATATTCTTTTCCGAGGAGAGTCCATTCTTGATTGGTCGACTGAGAAGAGGGCACAAAAGGGTATGTTTCTTTCTTTTCAATATCCTCCCTCCCTTCCAGGGGTAACTCTAAGCCACTTCCTCCGTAATTCTCTCAAACACCTCCGCTCAGAAAATGACATTCCTAAAGAAATCCCTATCAAAGAGTTTCGGAAAGATCTTAAAGAAACCATGGAATCTCTCCAAATAGACGCGGAATTTACGGGACGCTATGTGAATGAAGGATTTTCAGGAGGAGAAAAAAAACGAAATGAGCTTCTTCAGATGAACCTTATGAAACCTAAGCTTGCAATTTTAGATGAAATAGACTCTGGCTTGGATATTGATGCTCTTCGAATTGTGGCGGAGAATGTTGAATCACATCGTTCTCCATCTATGTCTATGCTTTTAATTACTCATTACCAGCGTCTCTTAGAGCATATTACAGTTGATAAAGTTCATGTCTTTTCTGACGGCTGCATTGTAAAGAGTGGTTCTAAGGAACTTGCCGAACAATTAGAAAAAGATGGGTATGATTGGATTGAAAGAGAGTCTGTGGGCATTGTCAAGTGATGTAAAAAAAACAGCAGGAGAATTACTTGCTAAAGTAGGATTGCCTTCTGGTGAAGAGGAATCTTGGCGAAAAATCTCCTCCAAACTAAAAGGAATTGATTTTCATTCTTTTCAAAGCAAGGGCTCTGAGAGCAGTATAGAGCTTGAAGGAGCCTCTTTTCTATCTCTTGATGAAGCATCAAAAATTTCTTCTTTTCAGAATATTCTCGAAGCATATTGGAGGTGTTCTTTTGACGCTGATGTTCCTGATTATTTTTCTTTAGATAACCTTTCGCATTTCACCCAGTCTCTATTTATCCGCTTAGAAGAAGGAAGGAAAGAACCTACCGTGATTCGTCACCAACTTCTCAAGGGAAACTCTCTTAGACACAGAGTTTTTTGCCTCATCCCAGATCATACTCAGGCTATTCTCATCGAAGAGTTTATCGGGAAAGAAGATATTTCTGAAAAAAAGGATCAACCATATACGTATTGGAATGTCAATACAGAGGTTCATTGCGGTAGGAATACAAATATCTCCTACTTATCAAAACGAGAGCTGGAAAAAAGTGCACTTCATTTTCTCACTTTTACTTCGCGACAAGATCGAGATTCTAGGATTTTTGCTGGATTTTCTCATAGTGGGGGTTTGATAGGAAAGGGAAGAGTGCTTGCAGTTTTAGGCGGGGAAAATTCGGAGTTTCGAGCTGGAGGAATTTACCTTGGAAACAGAAGAGAGTTTCATGATATGGAAATCATCGCAGATCACCAATGCTCTCATACCCAAAGCTCCCTCCTTTATAAAGCAGTAGTTTCACAAAGTGCTCACAGCGTATTTGATGGAAATCTCTTAATTCCCAAAAACTGCAAAGATATTGAATCCCATCAGCTAAATCATAACATCATCATGGATCGAGAGGCAAGGGCTGAATCTATGCCTCGCCTTATCATTCAGTCAGAAAAGGTATCCTGTGAACATGGAGCTACAGTTGGTTTCTTAGATGAAGAGGCTCTGTTTTTCTTGATGTCGCGTGGTTTTAACGAGCAGGAAGCAAAGGATATTCTCGTTGAAGGATTTCTCGCCGAAGTGATTGCTGAATTCCCCTGCCCTGAAAAACACCTATTCTTTCTGCAAAAACTTAAAAACAGACTGAATCTATCATCAAACTAGTCAACAAAGGAACTGAACAAAATCAATCAAAATCAATCATTGAAGGGCAAATTAAAATATAGTAAACTAGACATTTTATCAATATTATTCGTCCAATAACCACCAGAGAGGATTAGGTATGAGCAATAAAATATTGATAAAAGTAGATAAGGATTTGGAAGATTTGATCCCAGGATATTTGGAGAGCCTGAATACAAGTAGCAACGCTATCAAAGAAGCCATAGAATCCAGTGATTGGAGCACTTGTCAGAAGATTGGACACAATCTCAAGGGTTCTGGAGGAAGCTATGGCTTTGACTTCGTCTCAGAAATGGGCGGGAATATAGAAAATGCCGCATCACAAAGAAACAAAGAACAGATCCAAGGAAGTATCAAGGATTTGAAAGAGTATTTAAATCGAGTGGAAGTCTCCTACCTTCCTGCGTGAATTTTATCTCTACTTTCAAAGAAGCTTAGGCTCAATAAGTAGAGATTGTCTGATCGATTTCCTGTGCATATAGATTGATCCCTCCTTTAAGATTTTTGATCTTTTGAAAACCCTTCGTTCGTAAAAACTCTACGGCTTTTGCGCTTCTCCCTCCCATCTTACAGTGGACAATCCACTCCTGATTGATATCCAGTTCTATATAGCGTTGCTCCAGTTGCCCTAAAGGTATCAAAACAGAACCATCCAGCTTAGAAATTTCTGTTTCGTATATTTCTCGAACATCCAATATATTGCAAGGATTGTTTGATTGCAACCGAGAGTGAAGCTCCTCAACAGATATTTCATAGGGGTCATCATCGCTTTGCTTTTCTTCGGGATTGGGTATACCACAAAAGACCTGATAATCTATTAACTCAGTAACAGTTGGATTAGGACCACAAAGAACGCATTCTGGATTCTTGCGAAGCTGAAGCTGCCGAAACTTAAATCGAAGCGAGTCAAAGAGCAGGAGATGCCCAGAGGCACAGTCACCGATTCCTAAAAGTATCTTGATCGATTCAGCTGCTTGAAGACAACCGACAATTCCTGGGAGGACTCCAAATACTCCACCCTCTGCACAAGAAGGAACTAAACCTGGGGGGGGAGGCTCAGTATAAAGGCAACGATAACAGGGTCCATTTTGATATCCAAATACAGAAACCTGACCCTCAAAACGAAAGATCGAACCATAGACATTTGGAGTCCCTGAAAGTATACAGGCATCATTGACTAGATAGCGCGTTGGAAAGTTATCTGTTCCATCCGCGGCGATATCATAGCCTTCTAAAATTTTTGTCGCATTATCCGAGCGAAATGAGGTCTCGTAGCTATCTACTTGGATATGAGGATTGATATCCAAGAGACGGGATTTTGCACTTTCCAGCTTGGATTTGCCGATCGTTGACTGACCATGAAGGATTTGGCGCTGAAGATTGCTTTCGTCTACTACATCAAAATCGACAATCCCAATTCTTCCAACCCCCGCAGCGGCCAGGTACATTGCCATAGGAGAGCCAAGCCCTCCAGCTCCGACGAGTAAGACCGAGCTTTCCTTTAGCTTGATCTGCCCCTCAAGTCCAACCTCAGGGAGGATGATGTGACGATTGTAACGTCTGAGCTCTTCCGGGCTAAGGGTTGTCATTCTTAACTAAAAGAGCCATCTGCTATTTTATGTCAAGTATTTTTAGTTTGACTTTATTAAACCCATAGATATTTATTACACTTTTGATAGGTATTGCAAAGTCAAATTGCAAAATCAAGTTGAAAAATCAAGTTGAAAAATCAAGTTGAAAAATCAAGTTAGGCCGTATACTTCATTAAATAACTTCATTAAATGGATTGATACCTTTTCAAGCCTTTCAAAAACATGTTTCTATACCTGTGACTTGAGTGTCACTTATGTCTATGCGTTTGTCAACATCATTTCGAGAATCCTGTTGACATACATAGGAGGTGTACATTACTCATAAATATGACTCAAAACATTTCTAGACCAGCTGCTCTCATCACGGGAGGAGCCATTCGCCTAGGTCGACAAATTGCAATTCATCTCGCTAAGTCTGGATGGGATATTGCTCTTCATTATAACTCTTCGAAAAAAGAAGCTCAGAAAACACAAAAATGGATTCTTTCTGAAGGAGTAGACTGTAAAATATTCTCTGCTGATTTTTCAAAGGAGGAATATCCTCTGGAAGAACTGATTGAGAGTACTTTTAAAAGTTTTCCTCATCTTAAAGTTTTAGTCAATAATGCGTCAATCTATCAAGAGTCTGATTTTTTAGATACTTCGTATGAATTATGGAAAAATCACTGGAACGTAAATTTTAGGGCTCCATTTTTTCTAAGCCGTTTTTTTGCAAAAAGACTTCTCGCGAAAAAACCTATTGATACAAGTAATATCAGCAAAAACTCTCCAGAAACTCTTAGAGAAGATTATAGGAAAATGCAAAGTCTAAAAGAAAGAAGCCCTTCTTTAGATAAATTTCAACCCTTAATCTTAAACATTCTTGACAACAAGATAGACTTTGCACAGTACGAGTACGCTACTTATATCCTTTCAAAAAAGGCTTTGGAGGAGTTTAGCAAAATTGCTGCTGTCGAGCTTGCTCCTCATATACGAGTCAATGGTATCGCACTAGGAGTAATTCTTCCGTCACCTTCCAGAAAGCAAGAGTATCTTCAGTGGAGAATTGATGGAATCCCTTTAAAAAAGCAGGGAGGAGTGAAAAATCTCACCTCTGCTATTGACTATCTCATGATGAACGATTTTATTACAGGGCAGATCTTACGAGTTGACGGAGGAGAAAGCATCGGATTTACAGGGAGAAGTTTTCGCTCCTTTCCTTCATTATAACGGAAACATTTGAATGACAAAACTATCTTGATGAAGAAAAATTTATATATCGTATCTATTGGCTCTAACATCGAACCGCAAGATAATACAATGAAGGTTGTAGAAATACTGCAAAAAGAGCAAGAAATTATCGATCAGTCCCCTTTCGAAAAAACAGAACCTGTAGGATTTAAGGAACAGCCCGATTTCCTAAACGGGGCAGTCTATATCAGAAGTCGGATGGAACCCAAGGAATTCAAGCTTTATCTCAAGGAGGTTGAAAAAAGACTCAAGAGAGTTAAAGGGAAGAATAAATCAGGTCCACGGACGATGGATCTAGACATCATATTATGCAATGGTAAAATAATCCATCAAGACTTTTACACAGCAACCTACATTCAAAAACCGATTCATTATCTTATACAAAAACACTCCATTCAGATCGAAGGTTAGTGTGTTAGAGACATTTCCTGAAAAAAGATGCTGTCTTTGTCTCTGCCTCATCTCGATACGTATTCCATGACCTTACATGATCCGCTTCTTCTGGCAGCCAAATCTCTTTAGGCTCCTTTGCCGCAGTGTACAACGCTTCTCCCTCTTTCGGAGGAATAATAAGGTCTTTTTTTCCTTGAATGATAAATAAAGGGCGAGGTGAAATTTTCGCAATATGATCTATAGGTAGAATGTTATGAAGATTTACTCCTGTGCGCAGACGATATACAATGTTTGCTAGATAAACAATTGGATATTCGGAAATACCATGAGTTCTTTTCGCGTCTCGTCGAACTACATCATAGGCTCTTGTAAAGCTCCCCGAAAATATACCACATTGGATCCTCTTATCTTTCGCCATAGCTATGATAGACGTAGCAGCTCCCATAGAAAAACCAAAGATTCCTACAGAAGAAACTTTTTTTGTATCCACAAGATAGTCTACTGCCGCATAAACATCCTTTGGCTCATGATATCCCATACTGGTAAATCCTGGCTCACTCGTTCCAAAACCGCGAAGGTCGATCAAAAGAATATTGAATCCAGCCTGATAGAAAGAAGGAGAGAAACGAAGTCCTGCTCGTCGTGATCCAGTAAAGCCGTGAACTATCAAAATAGCAGGGGCATTCTTAGCTTTTTCTATGTACCACCCGTTAATTTTTTTTCCGTCTTCTGTCTGGAAGCTGATCTCTTCAAAAGGAAGGTTCAATTCTGACGGATCTTTACAAAAAACATATTTGTCAGGACCGCAAGCTTTCCTTGCAGGATAAGCAAGCTTGCTGGAAAAATGCCAAGCTATCCCTCCAAGTCCTATTACCACTAAAATTAGTAGTGAAGATAAGGAAATCACTACTGTTCTTTTTACTTTTTGCCCCATGAACACCTCATACTCATATATTCAAAATATCCTAAAAAAAGTACTTATGCCATATAAAGGAATGCAAAGAATTTTTGTCAAGAATTTTTTTTGTGTTGAACCCACGGCTAAATCAATCTCAAATTAGGATAAGAGTAACTTCACATCTGCAATTTTTCTATAAGTTTTTCCATCCCTCAATCCTTTTTCGATAGCCTTACTGACTATCAAGTTGACTTTTGCAATGAGTCATTCTCCTATTTTTTGGTTTGTTTTCAAAAAACAGTTGGATGGCTCTAGTCTTTCAATATCTACTATTTTTCTTTTTGTCCTAATTTGGATTTGATTTTGCAGCTAGTAGGTATTAGCCATCGTCCTAGTGAATATTTACTAAAAAGGGGCGAGACTTTTGTTATTAGGAGATCGTGGCGGGCACGGACGCCCGCCCCATTTTCGGAGCCATGAAGCTCCGAAAATGTGAGCAAAAACAAGGTCTCCTTGTTTTTGCGTCCCTCAGTTGCACCACGGACGGTGCAACTGAGGTTTTATAAGAGCCTGATAAGTCGGGGCTGTTGTTCTTAAGAGATGGTAGCAGGCTTAGCTTTTAGGGAAGTCGCCGAGAAATCGGGAGTTTTAGCTAATATTTACTAAAAAGGTGAGTCGCTACTAGTAGATATTAGCCATCGTCCTAGTGAATATCTACTAAAGACAGGCGGAAACGCCTGTAGATGGAAGCAAGCC
>JABABJ010000066.1 GCA_014238275.1 Leptospirales bacterium
TGAATGGTTCGTTTCAAATTTAAGATTGCAAAAGATTCTTTATATCTGTCTCTTAGAAGCGAAAAGGTTAGATATTCACTAAGTCCCTACCCTATAGATTTTATGCTAGAGCTTTCCTGTGATTCTTTGGATTCAGGGGCACAGGAAAGGCATATCTGGCTTTTTTGGGGTTCGCGAGGAGAGGCTTGCTTCGTAAAAAGGAGTTTTTTGCATTGAGGGCATAGCTGTTCTTCAGCAGGAGTATACCACGTAGAAAACTCGCACTCAGGATAACAGTTACAGGCATAGAATGGACGTTTTCTTTTTGTAGAACGGCGGACGACCTGACCTGTCTCACATTTAGGACAGGGTCCCAAAGGTATAGACTGAGCGTTCTTGCATTCTGGGAAACGAGGGCAAGCGAGAAAATATCCATTCCTTCCTAGCTTTTTGACCATCTTAGTTCCACATTTTTCACATACATAATCCGTTGGCTGATCTAAGAGGCTCTTCATATCCTCCATTTTTTCAGAAGCCTCCTTGACTGTCCCAACAAAAGGATCATAAAAAGAACGAAGCATTTCCACCCAGTGAAGCTCCGAAAGTGCAATTTGATCGAGCTTCGTTTCCATATCTGCCGTAAAGTCTGTATCGATGAGACTTGAAAAATACTTACTCATGACTTGATGTACAATCATACCTAGCTCTGTTGGCTGCAAAGCACGCTGGATCCTTGTCGCATAATATCTCTTGAGAAGTGTCTGTATCGTAGGAGCATAAGTAGAAGGACGACCTATCCCGCTTTCTTCCAAAACTTTTACCATTGACGCATCATTATAACGAGGTGGTGGCTGAGTAAAATGTTGCTTTGGTTCTAGTTTTTTTAGTGAGCATATAGCTCCTTTTGTGATGTTTTTCAATGCTATTGTCTTTTGCTTCTCAGCCTTTTTCCATACAAGGGAAAATCCATGAAATTTGATTTCTTGGCTTCCTGTTCGGAAAATTTTATTACCACATTCCACTTGAACAGAGGTCTGCATAGAGATCTCGTTTGCCATTTGGGAAGAAATAAACTTCTCCCAAATCAAGCTATAAAGTTTCTGCTGATCTTTGGTTAGGAAGGGTTCGGTGAGTTCCGGGGTGATATCTGGTTCTGATGGACGGATCGCTTCGTGTGCATCCTGTGCTTGGCGCTTGTTTTTATAGATTCGAGGTGAGCTTGGAAGATACTCATCACCGTACTTACTTTGAATCAAAGAACGTCCCTTTTCGATCGCAAGAGGAGAAATTCTGCAACTGTCTGTACGCATGTAGGTAATCAGACCCATCACACCTCTTTCTCCTATGTCCTGCCCTTCGTAGAGTTGTTGAGCTATCATCATCGTTTTTTGAGAGGGATAGTGAAGTCTTCCTGAGGCTTCCTGTTGGAGCTTGGAAGTTGTATAAGGGGCAGAAGGTTCCTTTTGCACCTCACGTCGAGAAACAGACTTAACAATAAATTTTTCGGACTCAATCTCACGCACAATCTGATTCATTTCTTCCTCAGAACAGATCGTTCTTTCCAGCCTTTTCCCATCGATAGAATAAAGTTCTGCCTGAAATTTCACCTTCTCTGCATTCAGGTCAGCCGTAAGAGACCAATACTCTTGCGGCTTAAACTTAGTAATTTCTGCTTCTCGCTCGCAAACATATTTGAGAGCAACAGATTGAACTCGACCAGCGGATAATCCCCTTTTGATCTTTTGCCAAAGAAGTGGTGATATACTATATCCTACGAGACGATCTAGAATACGGCGTGCCTGCTGTGCATTGACTAAATCTTGATTGATATCTCGTGGTTTTTTAAGTGCTTCTTGAAGGGCTGTTTTGGTAATTTCGTTGAACTCAATCCTCATGATATTTGGATTCTTGAGAGAAAGAACTCGTTTTAAGTGCCAAGAGATGGCTTCTCCTTCTCGATCTGGGTCAGCTGCAAGAAGAACGTCCTTTACTGAAGCTGCTAAAGTTTTGAGACGATTTAAGATTGGTGCTCGTCCTCGTACTGTAATATATTCAGGCTGAAAGTTATCCTGAACATTCACTGCTAGTCGAGAGCGAGGAAGATCGATAATATGCCCTATGGATGCTTCAATCACAAAGTCCTTACCAAGATACTTGTGAATTGTCTTTGCTTTGGCGGGGGATTCTACGATCACAAGTGTCTTACGACTCAGTGCCTTCTTCCGAGAGGAAGTTTTTTTCTTTTTACTTTTTACAGACGTAGACTTTTTTGTCGCCTTTCGTAGCTTTTTTTTCGCCGTTCTCTGCGTTTTTTTTTGTGTAGGCTTTTCTTTCTTCATCTCAAACACACTTTTTCTACCCCTATTGTCTCCATGTCAACTATTTTTACATTTTATGCTTGCTTCCAATTTTGTGATAAAAGCACTTGACACAAAATACAGCTTGTACATATTATACACAATGCCTCGTTTTTGGGCATTTATATTTAAGATAAAGAGGTCAAAATGAAAAACACTAAAATATTACAATGGGATAGCCAGTCGCTATTCTACAAGCTAAGGGATGGAATGTACAAGGGGCTTTTAGCTTCTCTTACAATACTAATCCTTTCCCTTAATGCATGCGGGACATCTGTGCCAACAGAACCAACGGATCCAACAGAACCAACGGATCCAACAGAACCAACGGATCCAACAGAACCAACGGATCCAACAGAACCAACGGATCCAACAGAACCAACGGATCCAACAGAA
>JABABJ010000061.1 GCA_014238275.1 Leptospirales bacterium
CCAGCAAGACGTTCTGCTATCATGATTCCTTCTTCTTCTGCTCGGTGAGCGAGCATGGCTCCTTCGATCACATCTCCAATAGCATAGACATTGGGAAGATTTGTAGCGAGAGTAGAAGGATCCACTTCGATTCTCCCTCTAGTAGAAGAAATTTTAAGACCTACCTTTTCAACTCCGAGATTTTCTATATAAGGCTTTCGACCCACAGCAACGAGAAGTTTTTCTGCCTCTAGTTTTTTTATAGAGCCATCTTCTCCTTGAACTTTTACTTCTACTTTTTTTGCCTTTTTGCTAACCTCGACTACCTTATTTCCTAGCAAAAACTCAAGCCCTTGCTGTTTGAAAATATTCAGGGAAAGATCACGGAGAGGCTTATCCATGGCGAGAAGAATGGAAGGAAGCTGTTCTATAATAGTGATTTTTGTGCCCAGCCGAGACCACACAGAACCCATTTCTAGCCCAATAACTCCACCTCCTATAATGATCATACTCTGAGGAATGGAAGAAAGCCCAATGGCATCATCAGATGTAATAATCTGTTCCCCATCAGGCTCGATCCCAGACAGTTGAATTGTTTCTGAACCCACTGCAAGAACACAGTTTTTCCCTGTAATTTTTTGTTTTTTTGCACCAGTTACGAGAACAGAAACTCCTCCCTCTTGTACGCTTTCTAATGAACCAGTGCCATAAAAACAGTCAATTTTGTTCTTCTTCATGAGGAAATTTAGCCCTTCTACCAGCTTATGAACCACCTGATCCTTTCGAGCCATCATCTTTTTCAGGTCAAGTGTAACCTTCCCTGTTCGTATCCCATGATCCTGCAGATCATGAAGAGTTTCCTTATATTTATGAGAAGAATCTAAAAGTGCCTTTGAAGGAATACAACCAACATTGATACAGGTTCCCCCAAAGCCCTTTCTTTTTTCGATAAGAGCAGTTTTCAATCCAAGTTGAGCTGCACGTATAGCACAGACATAACCCCCTGGACCCCCTCCAATTATAATTAAGTCATATACACCGACCATCTCTTTTGGAATTTACCTAAATCTCAAGAAGCATTCGTTCTGGATCCTCCACAGCCTCCTTGACCTTGACAAGAAAACTAACAGCTTCTTTCCCATCGATGATCCTATGGTCGTAAGACAGTGCAATGTACATAATAGGACGAATTACAATCTCATCCCCTTGAATCACAACAGGTCGTTTCACAATATTGTGCATACCAAGAATACCACTTTGAGGAGGATTCAGGATAGGAGTAGAGAGCATAGAACCATAAATTCCACCGTTAGAAATTGTAAAAGTACCTCCCTCCATTTCTGAGAGCTCAATAGTCCCCTCTTGAGCTCGCTTGGCAAGTCGCATAATCTCAATCTCAATCTCAGCAAAGCTAAGTCTTCCCGCATCTCTAATCACAGGAACCACAAGTCCCTTAGGTCCTCCTACAGCCACACCAATGTCATAATAGTTTTTATAGATGATTTGATCCTCTCGTATCTCTGCATTGACAGCAGGAATTTCCTTGAGGGCATGGATAGAAGCCTTTGTAAATATAGACATGAACCCCAAGCCAACCCCATATTTTTTCTGAAACATTTCCTTATAGGATTTTCTCATTTCCATTGAATTGCTCATATCGATTTCATTGAAGGTCGTAAGAATTGCCGATGTCTTCTGTGCTTCCACCAATCGTTCAGCAATACGCTTTCTAAGTCGCGACATAGGGACTATTCTCTCCCGTTCTTCAGGAGAGCTCACAGGAGAAGTAAATGATGGACTGGGAGTAGAACGAGAACGTACGAGATCTTCTTTCGTAACTTGACCTCGCTTTCCGCTACCCTGTATCTTAGAGGGATCTAGCCCATATTCGGATGCAAATCGTGCAGCCCCAGGTGCCAATACCTCGTTTTTCTGAGAAGGACTCGCCTTCGGAGGAGTAACTGGCTCAGGAGTGGAGTGCGGGGCAGTTTTAGGTGGCGAGGGTTGTTTGGAAGAAGACTGTTTTTGCCTATCCTGAAGGGGACCCTCTTGGAGCAGAGCAAGAATATCGCCTACAGCAACTGTATCTCCTGTCTGATGCTTGATCTCTTGGAGCGTTCCATCCGAAGGAGAAGGTACTTCAAGGGTTACTTTATCTGTCTCTAATTCTACCAGTATCTCTCCACTGCGACAATAGGCACCTGGTTGGACGTGCCACTCTGCGACGGTAGCCTCTGTAATGGATTCTCCCATTGTCGGGACTTTGATTTCTTTTTCCACAACCAGACCTAAGATAGAAAGATGAACTAAAACAGTAAATTCATCGGTTTGAGTAAGGCAAAAGACCAATATGACGTGCTGCCTTAATTGCACGGGCTATCTTACGCTGAACTCTAGCGGTAGAACCAATAGCACGGGTAGGAAGAATCTTTCCCGTCCTTGAGATAAAACGACTCAGCACCTCTGGGTCTTTATAATCTATATGGAGATCACGCATGTTTAGAACACGTTTTCGCGGACGGAAACGATTTTTCCTACGATCATCAGACGATGAGAAACTATCCCTACCAGAAGGAGTCTCTCCTTTAGAAGGAGCTGTCTCTAGCTTGGCTGTAGACTTAAAATCTTTTTGGGGAATCCAATTACTCTTCTTGGTTGCAGGTTGTTTCCGACCTTGGTTTCCTTTGTCCACAACCCTATCAGTCGCCTTATGAGTAGAAGATGTTTTTGACGACGGTGGAGTAGAGACATCCAAAACCCTATCAGTCGCCTTATGAGTAGAAGCTGTTTTTGACGGTGGAATAGCGACATCCAAAACCCTATCAGTCGCCTTATGAGTAGAAGCTGTTTTTGACGGTGGAATAGCGACATCCACAACCCTATCAGTCGTCTTATGAGTAGAAGCTGTTTTTGACGGTGGAGTAGCGACATCCACAGCCCTATCAGTCGCCTTATGAGTAGAAGCCGTTTTTGACGGTGGAGTAGCGACATCCACAGCCCTATCAGTCGCCTTATGAGTAGAAGCCGTTTTTGGCGAAGTACCCGAGCTTTTTGTTGGCTCATCGGAAACAGCCACAGGGGAATCAGATTTCTTTGTATCTTCCACTACTTTATGATGTCACACTCTCACAGGGGGTTTAGAAGTAAATCAAAAATTAAAACTCTCAAGAGCTTCTTCTGCATTTCTAAATATTTCAAAAATTGAACTAAGCCGAGTGATTTCCATAATACGAGTTACTTCTGCATTGAGGTGGGCAAAAACGACTCTTCCGTTCAGACTGTCCACATGCTTATAAACATTTACAAAAATTCCAAGAGCAGCGGAGTTCGCAAAGGGGACTTTCTTCAGATCTAAAATAAACTTAGGGGCACAATTCGGCTTAATGTGGTTTTCAATGATTTCCGCAAGAGTATATTCATCCCCTGATTTAATAGCCCCATCCACGCGAACGATCTCCACTTCTCCTTTACGGATAACTTTTACCTTCATTCCTTCATTCCTTCATTCATATCCAAATGCTTTATCACGTCCGTTCTATGCTAAAACTAAAAAGACACATTCCTTGGCTACTATGAAAAGAATAGCTGCCAGGGGCAAAAAAGCCAAGCCTCCATGTTAACCGCTCCCTCAAAATACAGTTATCAGAAAGAATGCCATTTTTGTAAAGAGAAATTAATGTGCAAATTGAATTTTTTTCGCCTTTTTCCAGAGTGAATTGGAAGGCTGTAGATTCAGAGCTCAACTGCAAAAGAATGTAGTTCCCTTCAAGAAGAGGTACTATATCAGAGAAAAGGACTGAGGTTCCAGCCTCTATATTATCATACATAGAGAACGTTAATCCCGTTTCAGGTAGTAAAGGATAATCTGTTATTCCTTTCACGAAGATTCCTACCAAATTTATACAGCACTCTGCTTTTCAAAGAAATCTACTTTACTATCAAGATGCCTTACCGCTTCATGAAGATGACGTGACATTGTAGAGCGATTGACTCCAAGCAACCTAGAAAGCCTAGACATCGCACAAGATTTGACACTCCTTGATGAGGAGGACATCATAGATGCCTGCTTTTTTAGCTCGATTCCAGACTGCTTTGCGGGGAGTCTCCTATTGGGATAATAGGGATCGCCCGTTTGCCCTTCCTTTTTTTTACGTTTATCCAGAAGGAATTGAGCGGCTCGGTTGGAACAACCCGTATTTTGGATGAGAAGTCGCAGTTCTTTCAAGTTTAATTCCATCCCCCCGTAAAGTTTCAGAGCTATCCTATGCTTATCAGAAAGATCATGAAGTGCTCTATGAAAGGAATGATACTTAGTGCTTGGTTTAATACGGTATGGGGAATAAAGAACACATTCGGGTCTCTCATCGATTATCCAAGTTAGCTGTTTATACATAATCTCCTCTGGCATCCTTCTTACTTTAAGGCGTGTAAAGTTTTTATACTCGTTTCGCAAATAACGGAGCAAAAAAGCACGAAAAGGGATCGCTCTTCGAGTCTTATAAACTTTCATACAATGATCTAGTTTTTCATAAATGTGAAGGCAATAATCCCCTGCAATGTCAGGGTCTATTGCCAGTTTACGACTAATTTGAGCCACCATTCCCCAGATACCCTCTGCAAGACGATTTCTATCTTTCAACTGGTAGTAGGAACGAGCAAGATCGTTCATTGTCCTATTGCTTCCCATACTACCACAACATTTTTCTTGTCTCTATTAATATAAAGGTTGAAAATTTGTGATTTGTTGCGTTTTTTTTTGTGTTAAAATCGAAGGAAGCAGGATTTTTTTTAGGAGTTATTTCATAATTTGCGAATTATGATCTAGTAAGTATCTAATAATGCTTCGATCATTTCCTGATATAAATAGAGAGCTATCCTCTCTATTATAGAAGAGATATTGTTTTTATGGGTACGGATGGGTACGGACTACGAGCCTTAGTTTGCTTATGCAGAACTATGTTTTAAGAGCTCAAGTCTTCTTTCAGAGCGGCAAGCTGGTCTGGAAAAAGGATATGGCGGTACGAGCAGGCAGGATGAGAGGTCACAAGCTGAACCTCGTCTGCTTGAAGAAAAGCCTCGGATGCCTCTTTCCCTAGAGGAAAAGTTAAAAACTGAACCGAGGAAATTCGATCGTTGTCTACTTGAGAGGGATCATGAAGAGTCTGAATTGAAAACTTCCTATCAATGACCATTTGGATATTCTCTTGAAGTCCAACAAGCTCTCGAAGCTTCACTTTCCTCGTCTCAGGATCATTAAACTCAACAAGAAGAGTTGCTTTCAACTCGTAAGAGCCGGGTATCATTTGGCTATATGTATCAATTTCATGTTGAATCGCGGCGGGCTGAACAATGGACTCTGCATAAACCATTTCTTGGACTTGATAGAGCATTGTGTCGTGATTCTCAAAAAGGAAGTTTAGATAGGGACCCACCAAAATACGACGAAGAGCCTTGATCTCCTGCATACGCCGACGGAAATCTGCACGAAGTGGGGAGTATTCTTGATAACTTTTGATATGACTAAGATCCATTCTGGTTTTTTTCGTTCGGCACAGAATTCGAAAAGCCACCCTCTGAAGGGAGGCGATAGGCACGAGCCAATACTTGAATTGGATGAGAGGGTAGCTCTGACAGCCCCATTCCTTGCTCCAACTGAACAGCTGCTAATGGACAATCCGTTACAGTACAATCTGCATTTTTTGACGCAAGAGCCTCAAAGGAACGCTTTCCCGCCTGCAAGCTCATCTGAAAATACTCTCGCTTCATTGCCCACGTTCCATCATGACCACAACACTCAGGAGTAGGAAGCGGTTGCGAACCAGGGATCAGACGAAGAATATCACGAGATCGAAACCCTATATTCTGGGCACGAAGATGGCAGGGGACATGATAGGCTATCTTTCCAGGAGTGCTTTGGAAATCTCGATTGAACCTTCCTTCACGATGCAAAGAGAAGAGAAACTCATGAAGATCCATGGAAGAAGCTGCAATCTCGGCTCCCTGCTCTTTCCACTCCCCAGGGGGAAGAAAGCGTTTGTATTCGTTCTTGAGAGCCAAAGAACAGCTTGGGTTTATAGCAAGAATTTTATAGCCCTTTCTTACATAAGGAAGGAGAGAGAGAACGTTGTACTTCATCTTTTTCACAGCAGCCGGAATATTCCCTCCCTCCAAAAACGGCATTCCACAGCAAACCATTGGGGGATGTTCCAACTCCACATGATTTTTCTCAAAAACTTCTACTGCATCCTTCCCTATCTGCGGATTGTTATAATTTACAAAGCAAGTAGAAAAGAGCACAGCCTTCGAGGCTGGAATATGAGCGGTGCTAGGCTCTTTACTCTCGATTTTGCCTTGGGTTTTACTCTGGGTTTTTTTATGTCTCTTGAACCATCGAGAGAAAGTCTCTCTGCTAAACTGAGGCATACGCTTGTCTCTATGAATACCAGGAATCAAATGGAGAACAAGACGCAGAAGGCGTATTTTCATAGAAAGGTTTATAAAAAACGAAAGAAAGCCAGAGCTCATCATACCTAACAAATCTGGGTTCCCCAGAAGCTGACTACGAAGCCGCTTCATACTCCACCAAGGAGGAGGTGCCAAAATTTTGGCACGAAGTATCAATGCAGGAAAATCGATCTTATAGGAATGCTTGTCCGTTTCCGTGTAGGGGCAGACAATATAACAAACCCTACATTGATAACACTCATCGATCACCTGCTCCTTTTCTTCTTTCTTCAGCTCAAACACGTTGGCTTCCGTCCGATCCATTGCCTTGAAAAGCGTTGGGAAAGAGGGACAGTACTTGAAACACATCCGACAACCATTGCATAGATCAAAGGTTCGGTTTAGCTCTCTCTCGACGGATTTCGGATCCTTATACAAAGGATCATGATAGTCATAGACAGCATCCTTGGTATTTTCGTAAGAAATACTTTTCACATCAATCAGATGACCCCCATAGCATCATAAACCATCAACCAGAAAGTGCTTA
>JABABJ010000059.1 GCA_014238275.1 Leptospirales bacterium
GATCACTTATAATAACAATAGACCCAACTTATCAGGCTTGCTTCCTTGTATAGACCCGCCTGTTTTTAGTAAATATTAGCTAAAACTCCCGATTTTTCGGCGATTTCCCTAAAAGCAAGCCACGGAGACTATCTCCTAATCTCAACAGCCCCGCCTCTGCGTGACTTGCTACCATGTACAGATTTTCCTGATTTCTCGGCGACTTCCCTAAAAGCAAGTCACGGAGACTATCTCCTAATATCAACAGCTCCGCCTCAACGTGACTTGCTTCCATGTACAGATTTTCCCTGTTTTCGCGACGTTTTCCCTAAAAGCAAGCCTAGATACTCACTCCCAATAACAACAAGCCCGACTTAGCAGGCTTGCTTCCATTTATAGGCGCTTACGTCTGTATTTAGTAGATATTCACTAAGACGATGGATCAAATGAGACTTTGGCTTTGCATTCGTTCCTGTATTCCTTTGGCACGGTTCAAATAATGCCCTTTTTTAATCGGGAAAAGCCTGCTCATTTCTATGCAAAGTGTATGTTCAAACGCAAGATTTTCGCGAGTGATGGATTCTGGGGAGGGAAGAAGTTGTTCTACGGATAGCACCATGTGACGTGTGTTAATTCGTTCAGGTCTAATGTGACAGATGAGAGTTTCAGTATCTTCTGGCAGGATTCTTCCTCCGATAGATACCAAGAGCCCTTTTTTTTGACAAGAAGCACAGATAACAGAGCACATTTCTAAAACCTCGTGCGAGTTCGTTCCTAAGTTCATTGAAGAGGAAAGGTCAGTTCTAGCAGCAGTCACTTGACTTAATTCCGAGATCTCTGGGAGTTTTAGGATGGCTGAAAGGTTTTGGAAAGAGGTAATTGTCTCAATATTAATTCCTTTATCTATTTTTTGATATTCTTCTGTATTCAAAATATCCTTTAGGGTTTGAATATAATTTTTTAGGGCATAAGGAGACTCAATCATAGGAGCAATAAGGCAATCTACCTCAAGAGAAGAGAGCTCTCTAATATCATTTCGAGCCTCTGCTCCTCCAATTTTTACATGAAGAGGAAGTATCTTTTTGCTTAACTCTCTTAAAAAAGCAATCTCATCAAAGCTCATATCTTCGACTTCAGTTCCTGTTTTGAATGCAATGAGAGCAGACTTTTCTTTCAGCTGAAGCAGACGTTCTCGAAGCATGGAAAGGGAGGATTGGAACAAAGAGGATTTCGTAAGGGTAGGTTTAGATTGATCTTTCATCTTTGATTTATCATGATTTGCGAGAAAGGATTTTTACTCAAGCTATAAAGTATGCTGAAGATGACAATTTTTTATTCGTCTATTGAAACGTCACGTGTGAAAAAATACTTTTTTTCTTGACATTTTTTAGTATCTTATGTACTGTTCCAAAATATGTAGAAAAAATTGAATGAATATCTGTTGATTATGCTTATTGCTGGTCTCTGTTTCGGTTGCGGGAACACAGAAGCCTCGAATTGTATAGATAGTGAAATTGACACTGACGGGGATGATAGAATTGACAAGCGGATCGTATGTCAAGCTAATGTATTGCATCGGACGGTTTCTGTAACGTAACCGCCCGACGACATAAAAAAGTTATCTGGACTCAACTACAGGCTTGAAACAACTTATACAGCCGATGGAGTGAAACTGAATGAAGTCACCTACGATGAAGACACAGGCAAGAAAAGCTCTCGAATAACTTATTATAAAACTGGGAATGTAAAGACCAATATAGACTACAAGGACGATGGAGAGACTATCTCTTATCTACTTTGCCGTCCTGACTTAGCTGTAAGTTGCCTACAAGATGCCTCATGCCCCGGATACTCGGAAAGATGCACATCCAGCCACGACTTACCCCACACAAACACAGCTAGCGATAAAACTTTCACGATATATCATGACCCTGCAAAGACTAAGAAACTCAATGAATCCACTTACCACGAAAGTGGGAATGTAAAGACCAAGGTGTGGTACGAAGACAACGGAGCGACTATTTCCGGAGTATATTGCTACACAGCGAACTCAATGACTCTGGAAACTTGCACGACTGAGAAGCACGGTTGCTCACGAGATCAACTACGGCTCTGGACTTGCTCAGAGTAGCCGTGAAAACTGCTGAATATCCCACATCGACGACACAAACAAGAGCTCATGATTCGGTATCACTAGTACTTTGATGAGTGGATCTTGTTTGCCCCTTCTTGATATTCCTTGCAAAGGAAAGATTATCCCGTATCTTTTCCAGATCAATACGCCCTAAAGGGCTTTTCTCTTTGCATTCTGTCCAGTTCTGTTCATTGGGTAAAGCACCTTCTTTCATTAGGTGGCTTATTTCTGGACGAAGACGAAACGCTTCTTCTTGAATGCTTTTCCCACGAGAGCGACGATTTCTGTTATAGGGGCAAACTTCTTGGCATATGTCGCAACCGAAAGCCCATCCCATCAGAGACTCTTGATACTTAGGAGAAATCTTTCCCTTATCCTCTATTGTAAGATAAGAAATACACTTTCTGGCATCAATTTGATACTCTTCTAATGCTCCTGTTGGGCATGCGTTTAGACAAAGACTACAGCTCCCACACTGATCTGGAATCATTTCCTGCTCTGTCTCTTCGAGAAATTTTTGGTTTACAAGGATTGTACAAAGAAAAAAGTACGAGCCAAGCTGTGGATGGATTAGGTTGGTATTTTTCCCCTGCCAGCCTAAGCCAGCCATTCTTCCTATTATTTTTTCTGGGACGGGTGCAGAGTCTACTGTGATACGTCCTTCAAGGCTTGGAATTTTATCTTGCAAAAGTGCAAGAACTTTCTTTGCCTTTTTCCTAAGGACTTGATGATAATCTTTCCCATGTGCATATCGTGCAATTTTGATCTTTGCTGACTGAAGAACCTCTTCAGAATTTAGATCACGATAATAACTCCCCAATACCACTGCCCCTGTTGCTTTTTCAGCTTGCTTCCCATGTTTTGGTTTCTTTTGTCTAAGAAGATTTTGCGGGTTTAAGCGCAGGTGAAGAAGGTTTGAGTACCACTTCATTTCTCCATGGTATCCTCGACGGACAAACTCCTCCAAATGAAGACGGTCGTTTTCGGGTATTGGAAAATTACAGTAACCAGCAAGATCCCAGCCCTCGTCTTGAGCTGTTTTCTGAAGGAGGGCGTAAGGATGAGAAATCATTTCTTCAGGAAGAAGGAAATATGAGGCAAGAACATTCGGTTTTGCACATCCTACTGCTTTGAGTCTAGGCTTTTTGCCCTAATTTGGATTTGATTTTGCATATTCTCAAGGATGACCACAGCTATACTTAATGAATTGGAATGTGAGAGAGAAATATGGCTCTTTTCTACACAAAGCCTATCTGCTACTCTCTGAGCTCCATTATGAAAAGCAAGCCTTTTTTTCCCAAAGATTTGCCCACAGACCTCTATATCCTTCCAAGCAAAACCAGCAGAGCCTTGGAGATTTAGAGCCTTAATTGCAGCTTCCTTTACAGCAAAGCGACCTGCCAAATAAGGAATTGGATCACTATGAGAAATGGAATATTCAATCTCCTGTTCTGTGAATATGCGATTTAAAAAGCGATTCTTGAAAGAACGATAGATCCTTTCTATCCGTTCATTTTCTATAATGTCTGTTCCAAGTCCTAATATCATTCAGATTTTCTGCTATTTTGATGATGGATTTGATGATGGAACGGAAGGAATCCCACCATCCCACTTAAACTGAAGGCTAACTCGAGGCGGTTCTACTCTTAATATCTGAGAATCCTGCAAGCCAAGTTGATCTATTACAAAAATAGGATGGTTTTGGATAAGGAAAGAAGGGCGGAGGGTTTTGTTTTGAAGATCAAAGAAAACAGGACAAAATACAAAGGCTTGGAAACGATTTTGATCGCTAGCCTTGATTTTTCCGTTCACATAGATATCTACTTGAGAGTTTCCTAGTATCTGAACCGAAATACCCTTAGTTTCATTAATACACTTTACAGGCCTAGAAGGTATGAAAGTATTGTTTTCGATCTCAGCAGGTAGTATATTGGCTGTGACTTCTACCTGAAAAGGTTGGTTGGGAGCAAAACCGACAAAATCAGGTAGCTTTTGTAACAAAAGTTGCCGAGAAATAACATCATCTACGTCTTTTCCCAGTAGCTTTTTTGTAGAAATATGGTCCATAGAGGCAAGGGTTTCATAAGGACCTTTCAATATAATAGTGTGGGGATTAGCTGAG
The DNA here is from genome assembly GCA_014238275.1 of Leptospirales bacterium. GTDB lineage: Bacteria > Spirochaetota > Leptospiria > Leptospirales > Leptonemataceae > JABABJ01. The sequence continues at coordinate 4,236 of JABABJ010000059.1, forward strand.
ACATAACCTAGACGGAAGCCCTTTTTCAGGCTGATCTTAAGATCGGGAATGACACTTAGCTCTCGAAAGAAAACACGGTCTATCTCAAGACCTACCTCGCTTGGATAGGATGCTCTAATTCCTGGGGGAGGACCTGGGCGAAGTATAGTACGATATAGATTGTCTCCTACTGTAGGATTGGGGTTCTCTAGTACTATTTCAAAGTCGGAGCTTTCAAAATGAATCTGGTCTGATGGGCCGTAAAACCGAACAGTCAAAAAAGAAGGTATTTTTTTTATAAGAGTAAGTTCTTTCGGAAGTGCTGGTATTTTTACTCGTATAGGAACTGCACGCGTAATATTAGAAGTATACTTCACATAAGTGAAAAGCGAAATAGCAATAAGAAAACTGATTAATTTGATACTTTTGTTTCGAATCATTGGTCAGCTTGCCTGTGGCTCTTTTTCTGATTTACTGTATGCTTTTGTCATGATGTTCCCTTATGGAGAAGATGCTGAAGAGTGGGTTCCAGCTCACTTGACTTTGTATTGATTATTTCACCATTTTGAAAAATACAGATTCTACCAGATTCTTCTGAGGTAACAATTACTACGGAGTCTATTTCTTCCGACATTCCCAAGCCTGCTCGATAACGTGCCCCGTGAGTTTTTTTGAGATTACGAGAGCTGGAAAGGGGAAGATAACATGATGCCGCGAGAATTTTCGCACCTTCTATAATCACAGCTCCATCATGAAGAGGAGTATCTTTGTAGAAAATGGTCTCAATCAACTCAGCAGAAATGGAAGCATGGACTGGAACTGCCTGATCAATAATTTGCTGAGGTTTGAGAGTTCTTAGGATCACCAGAATAGCACCTATTCTTTTAGAGGCCATATTGCGACAAGCAGTTGTAATTTCCTTGATAGGTATTGGTTTAGGATGATAAAATGACTGAAAAATCCTAGTTTTCGTAAGCCCCGTCATAACACGGCGAAGTTCTGGTTGGGCAAGGATTAAAAGACCTATAACTAGATACGAAGAGACATGCGTAATAATCCACGTAAGCGTTTCAAGTTTAAGATAGCGTGCTGTTACATCAGCAATCAGTATAAAGACTACCCCCAGTAGAAGTTGAAAGGCTCGAGTCCTGCTGATCAGAGTAAAAATCAGGTAAAAAAGACAAGAAACGATACCAATATCCAGAAAAATCAGAAATAAACCCCCAAAATCAAGAGTTTCTAATTCTTTCCCGAATATCATTGCATCTACTCCTTATCTAAAACCTCTTTCATTGTGTATAATCGGGGCTCTCTTCCTTTTTCGGATAAAAAAAGTGCGGCTTGAAGTGCCCCTGAGGCAAAACTATCTCGAGAAAAAGCTCGATGAGTTAGCTCAATACGTTCCCCCTTGCCTAAGAAAAATACAGTATGATCTCCTACGGTATCTCCTCCTCTCAAAGAATGAATCCCTATCTCTTCGGGGCTTCTTGCTCCTACCATTCCTTTGCGACCATAAATGACTGATACTCCCTTTCGCTTGGAGGGAGTAATTAGATCCTTGAGTTGTACAGCAGTTCCAGAAGGGGCATCTTTTTTAAGGTGATGGTGTATTTCTGCAATTTCCGTATCAAATTCTTCTCCCAAAATCTCTGCCGAGACCTCTGCAAGATAGAAGAGTAGATTTGCTCCTAGGGACATATTAGAAGATGGCAATAATGGTATGTCCCGTGATGCGTCTTGAAGTTTCTGGTATTCTTCATTGGTGAAACCGGTAGTTCCTACTACATAGGGAATTTTTTTCTCCCTGCAAATCGAGATGGCTTGCAAGGTGCTTTTCGGAGAAGAAAAGTCAATTACGACCGAAGCCTCCTGAAGAGCTATCTTAGGATCAGAGCTTATTTTTACTCCACACTCTTCCTGTGCAGCTATCCTTCCAGCATCCTTTCCTATCAAAGGTGAAGATGAATTTTCTAATGCACCACTAAGATTTAACCCTCTTCCGTTTCTTTCGATTTTTGTAGAGAGTGCTATAATATTGCATCCCATCTTTCCTGCAGCTCCTATGACAGCAAAATTCGTCTTCATATATCTTCACCAAGATACTTCATAATTTCCTCAAGTTGATTTTTCAAATCAGCATTCATAGATGTTAGAGGAAGCCTTAGATCATCAGAGCAAATTCCGGCAAGAACACCCGCAGTCTTAACAGGTATAGGGTTGGTTTCCCAAAATAATGCGTTCATAAAGCCTACCATTTCATAAAAAACAGTATTACCTTTCGTAAAGTCTCCTTCAAGGTAGTGACTCATCATTTGAACCATTCGCTTTGGATAGATATTAGATGCAACAGATACAACTCCATCTCCTCCCAACCCCATGAAGGCTGGAGTAATATTATCGTCTCCGCAGAGCATACTGATTCTATTTCCACAGACTTTTTTGATCCGGATCATTTGGACTGGATCTCCGCTTGCCTCTTTCACAGCTTGAATACGTTCGTGATTTGATAATCGCTCCATAGTTTCCACGCTAATGTTGACACCAGTCCTTCCTTTAATATTGTAGATCATCACGGGAACAGAGGAACTATTTGCAACTTCTTGGAAATGCTTATAAAGTCCTTCTTGGGTAGGTTTGTTATAGTAAGGGCTTACTAGCATGACTGCATCGGCTCCATCTTTACACGCAGCTTCGGTCAAATCAACTGCTTCTTTGGTAGAGTTAGAGCCTGTCCCCGCTATGACACTGCACTTTCCCTCTGTATAACGAACTGTAAAAGAGATCAACTTACGATGTTCCTCGTGAGATAAGGTTGGAGATTCTCCAGTTGTACCGCAAGGAACTACTCCAGCTACTCCAGCTTCGATCTGTCTTTCTATCAATCTTTGATATGCATCATAATCGATCCTCCCACCACTATCACAAAAAGGAGTCAGGACAGCTGTATAAAGCCCACGAAATTTCATATTTCCCAAACTCATGGGCGATTCCGATTCCATGCAGGCTCCTGAAGACGTTCTTCAATCAAAATATCCTTTTTATCACTAAGAGTATATGCCTTCTCCATATAAGGACGTGCTACCAAAGGGCCTCTTTGTATATAGAATATCTCTGCTTCCATCCTAAGAGCTTCTATTTTGCTGTACAATGGAAAGGATACATTTCGTTTTACAGATCTTGCGAATCGAAGAGAGCGAATGTAATCTTTTGCATAATAGGCTGTATAACAAAATAGGAGCTTCTTGGATGAATGGCTTAAGCGTAGAGGCTGTAGTGATTGTTCTTTTTTGTGTAACAGATCTTTAGAAACCTTCATCTTAGCAGGAATATTTTTCTTTTGTGAGGAAGTGTCGAACGATGGAAGCTGATAAATTTTCTGAAAAGCCATTTTCTCTTCTCCCATAAGAACCAGTAGCCCTGTACTCATCCAATTCCAATAATAATGTAAAAAAGGAGAAAGATTCTGCTCTTTTACGCTTAGAATTCGATTTAAGTCAGCTTGCTTGATCCGCTCGCTATATAAAAGATTACCGTAGACCATCACTAGTAATGCCTGATCGGAACGGAGAAACGTTGGATCTAAAGCGAAAGCCTTCCTCATTCCTATAGCCGCACGACGGGCTAAACGAGGAAGAGAAATTTTCGGTATATTAGGGAATACAGTCTGTTGAGGAAGAAAGCCTCTTCCAGCAAGTTGAATCAAATCTTTTTCATCGAAAGGTATTCTTAGAGTCATCTCGTAGAAATCAAATAAAGATTGGTAATAATAAATGAACGCTTCTATTTGTTGGTTTTTTTGTGCAATTTTCGCTAATTGTCGGGCATCTTCTAGAAAAGTAAGTATAGTATCCTCTGTTTGTGCTGAGTCCTGAAGAAGGAGTTTCTCTATTTTTTGGGTATGAGTTTCAAGCTGAAGAAGAGAATTGTTCCCCAAGTGGAAGTAGAAGAATGATCGATTCCTATAGACTAGAGCAGTAGATACCCCTGCAAGACTTAGAAGAAAAAGGATGAACCACAGTTTGCTCTTTCTCTTTTTTGGAGATGTATGAAGTGTATGCATTATGGATTAGGGATGATAAATACGGGCATTTTTCTTAATATATCTTTTCAACTCATTGGATTCCTGAGTCAGAAAAAGAGCAGTTGGTTGATCAAAGGCTATTGGAATCAAAGCCACTCCATCGGACTGAAATAAAATTTGATCCAAATCACCTGCTGAATAGGAATAGCTTGTATTCTTACAGTGTATTAAAAAACTACTCCCATTTACGATCATAGTCCCTACCCCAACTCGAGATATTTCCTCATAGAAACGAGAAGGAAGCTCAGAGTAGTTTTTGTTAGCGTAGTGGATGTAGCGACCATTGTCTAGATAAAGAGAGCCTTTGACAAGTATTTGTCGATCCTCTTGCTGTATTTTTTGCGAGTCCATTCTAAGGATACCCTGTATTTTCTCAGGAGCTGCTGTTTTTAGACGTTGGAAGTCTTTATCCTTAGATGAATCTTTGGAGAACTTTGCTTGAGCCCTTTGTTCATCGGTTTCACGAATATTCTTTTTTCGTTTCTGAAGTTTCTGAACGAGAGGGGCATAAGATTTGGGAAGTGGTTCTGGATAGATATCTCTGCCCTGAAAGGCCTGCCATAAAAATATCAGTCCAGCAGCAATGAGAATCGCAGCAATATACACCATATCTCTTAGTATATCGTCTAGTCTAGGTTTTTGCGTAATGAATGTTTTTTTGAGAGCTTTCTTTTTTAAAAGAATGAGGGAGATTGAACATTACGACGATATGAAGCTATGCTTCCAGATCAGTCCTAAGGACGGAAGAAAAGAGAATCCGGAGAACTATGCAGGAGTACAGGTACCCTGATCCTGAGATGGAAGACAGCTTTCCTCGCTGCTAAGGAATTCCTGAAGCTCAAAAAGTGCCTTATCACGCTCTCTTACAGCAGTCTTTTTGATTGCTTTTTTCAGAATATCATTCCATTTTTTTGAGGATATATTGCTTTGCATTTGATCAAGCAACTCCAAAATCTCAATATCTTCTCGCGTATTAAAAATTTCGTTATCGTCATAGCGGAAAAGACCATGAAGACGATCTATGTATGAAGCAATATTATCCAGCTTTATTGTACTATCTCTCTTTTGAGCGAGAGATTCACGCTTTTGAACCCGCTTCACACCTCTTTCAATTTTTTCCATCTCAGTTCGTTTCATCGTAATTTCCCTCACAAAAGGCACAAAACCATACTAGAAACGACCGTGTTTTTTACAACTATTTTTTGCGTAGCTACTATCAAAATCATAAAAAATGATTGATATGGTCCTAAAAAACCCATTTAATAGTGGATATTTACTATATTTGCTATAATGTGCTAGTGAATATTCACTATTAGCCTTCTTTTTTTATAGTCAATATTAGCTAAAAATAACAGTATACACCCACTCATTCTGTGTTTGTTCTGGAATAAGAAAATAGCCCATCATAGAGCAAAAAAATAGTTTCCATTTTAGCGGGAATCTCAAACATTCCAATATTACAAATGATGACGATACATCCCTCATTGAGACAGGAGTCAGGAACAGGATTTTGAGAGAGCGAAAGCAAACGGGATATCGCCTTGGTGTTTTAGGAGGAGGGCAACTGGGTCGTATGATGATTGAGCCTGCTCTGCGGTGGGATGTTCCTATTCGCTTTCTTGCCTCAAAAGGTTCTCCCTGTAGCCAAGCATCTCCTTACGTTCAAATAGGGTCTCCTCGTGATGAAGAGGATGTCCTTCACTTTGGAGAAGAGAGCGATATCATTACAATTGAAATGGAGGATGTTCCTGTCAAAGCACTTTTTCAACTAGAAGAAAGGAAAAAAATTGTACGTCCATCTCCAAAGGCGATTCAGATTGTGCAAGACAAGTGGGAACAGAAACAGTTTCTTTCTAAGAATCATTTTCCCACTGCAACGTTTTTTCAAATCAAATCTCAAGACGAAGCTAAGAAATATTCATCGCTTCTTCCACTTGTGTATAAACTACGAAAAAGTGGCTACGATGGAAAGGGAGTCCAAATTTTTACCAAGATGGAAGATTTCTCCTTTGCCCAAGGGAAGGAGGGAATTTTAGAAAAAAAAATAGATTTTGATAAAGAACTTGCTGTAACTGTTGCTCGCGATCAGAAGGGAAATATTGCCGTATATCCCCCTGTAGAGATGGTTTTTGATCCAGATTCCAACATGATGGATTTCCTCGTATGCCCTGCCGAGATACCAAGTGATGTTCAAAAAAAAGCTATAGAACTAAGTTGTGATTTGATCAGTAGCCTTGGGATCGTGGGTCTCCTTAGTATAGAGCTTTTTTATACAAGCTCAGGAAAACTTCTTGTCAATGAGGTCGCTCCTCGACCTCATAACAGTGCCCACCATACGATAGAAACATGTCCTTCTTCACAATTTGAACAACTTCTTCGTATATTACTGGATCTTCCATTGGGAGAAACTACCCATCAAGGATTTTCAGCGGTGTTAAACCTATTCACAAGAGACGACTCATCAAACACTCTTGTCTATAAACTACCATGGGTTCAAAAGATGATGAAACAGCAGTCAGAACTAACAGGAACCTATCTACATCTATATGGGAAAAAAGAGCCACTCCCTTATCGCAAAATGGGACATCTTACAGTCTGTGCCGAAAGTCGGGACACACTCTTGCAAAAAGTACAATCGCTGAAAAAGGTATTGGGAAGATAGGCGAGGACAAGCTCACAGGATAGTAGTTCTCTTAGTCTTTAAGTCCTCGAATCCCGACTTCATTATCAGAAAGCTTCAGTCCAAGATTGATACTATTAATACTCAAAGTGGTTTTCCCTTTGGTTTTCTGGTTATTCATCACAGAAAAAACTATCATATAAATTCCTTTGATTTTCTTGATTTTTTTACTGACCAAAGACTTTAGTTTTTTACCCTTACGGTCATAAAAAACAATTTTGGTAATTACATGGATTCTTCGATTTACCTTTATGTCCATTTTCGAATAAGGATCATCTTTACCCTTAGGAGTACTTGTGATGTAGTGGTACTTTTTATCGCTTTTTACCAGTTTATGAGAATCCTGATCCAAACGTCTACCTGCTATATCTTCATTAGAGAAGTCCGAACCCATAAAGCTTTTACCTTTATCTGAAGTACTAAGCTGTCTCAATGACTTGAGAGCTGGCAAATAAACCCACTGCTGACTTCGCGATGTTTTATCATCCTTAACACTCAAAAGACCTGTCCCTTTTACAGAGGAAGGGCGATAAAACTGGATTATACTATTCGTAATACTATTTTTGATCTTTTTCTTTTGCGTAAAATAGCGTTCTCTCTCTCTTTGGGACACATCTTGAATCACCATGTGTACATCTAATTGATGTGTCTTAAACTTACGGCTCTGTTCGTCCACCTTTCTCATGATTTCATAACCGCTTTCTGTAACTTTTTTTTGCTTAGGCGGCGAGCTTGCTTTTTTCTGTGCCGATGCAGCATGAGGGCAAAAAAGCACAAGAAGAAAGACTCCGACACAAGTATAAGAAACAAATGTACGATTAATATGGTGGAAACAAATACTCATAGATGCCGCCTCAGACGACCTGAAATGAAACTTAATGACAGTGTTTGAACTTGCAACTTTTTTGTCAAGTTTTTTCTATTCCAGTCCTTATAAAGTTGATATATGTTTATATATTTTTTTTCTGCTCTGTTAGTAGCCGCCTGTCAGAAGATTCAGAAGCGGCATCCATCTCCCTCAAAATTTTATCAGCCTCTATTGCTGAATCAATTCGGGTAGGGTTGAGACTTTCTTGTATCTTTTCTCCCTTTTCTTCTTGAGATTTATTGTTACTTTTTTCATCCATAAGGATGAACGTAGAATCATGTATCTACAATGCAAGTACTTTTTATAAAGACGACCTGAATAAGTAGCTATCAACTCTACTTGTTCAGAGCCTTAGGTCTCTGAGTTATTCAGTTGGTGGTGTTCCAGTACAAGAGTATGCGGTGATAGTCTTACCTGATATTTCTAAGGGGTCTCCTTCTATCTGCTCGCAAGTGTCGATGCTTTTACATGTCGCATATTGCCCACCTTCTGGCAAATCTGGACAAGGAGTGGACTCAGCACAAGTAAATGAATCAGTGAGTTCGGAAGTAATAAGAAAGGCTCTACAAACCTGAGCTTCCCTTTCGTTATCGTTATCTGCACAAGCAAGCCCGAAGCCAAGAAGAGCACAGCCCAAAATTGTTGTTATTTGTTTTATCATATATTTACCTCCTAAATATATGATGATTTATTCACGTTAGACGTGATATAATGACCATACTTATAATGTCTGAATCTAAGGGAAGCAAAAAATAATAAATTTCCAATATTTTTTGATTTTTTTGCAGTAGGGCATCTGAAACCCTTGAAAGGACGACCTGAACAAGTAGCTATCAACGCTACTTGTTCAGAGCCTTAGGGTCTCTGTGTTATTCAGCTGGTGGTGTTCCAGTACAAAGGTATCCTGTGATAGTCTTACCTGATATTTCTGTAGGTTCTCCGTCTTGCCGGACGCAACCATCAATGCTGTCACATGTCCCGTATATTGCACCTGTTGTCAACGTCTCACATGGAGTAGCCTCCGAACAAGCAAATCGCTCGCTATTCTCAGGAATATCTGCTACGGTCCTACAAGTGTCACCTTCAGCATCGTTTCCACAAGCAAGCCCGAAGCCAAGAAGAGCACAGCCCAAAATTGTTGTTATTTGTTTTATCATATATTTACCTCCTAAATAGATTATGATTATATCACGTTAGACGTGATATAATGGTCATATTTATAATGTCTGAATCATAAGGGAACAAAAAAACAATAAATTTTCAATATTTTTTGATGGTATCTGAAGCTCCTGAATGTATGGGAAAAATTCACTAAAAAGAAATGTGAAATTTAGGCAAATCCTATTGCTTATTTAGTTCTTCGGGTGTGATTTGGAGCTTCTTGATTAATAGATCGTGCTCATCATAGACTCGTTGCCCCGCACAGCTCTCTTCCTGAAGGGAGAGAGCTTTCCCATTTTTTAGTTCTTTCTCGCCAAGAGCCAAGCCACCACATCTTGAAACAACTATATTATGAGATATAGTCTGATCTAATGGTCTGAAAGAAGGAGGAAGCTGATTTTTTTCTCGATAGATTCGACGAAAAAAACTCCCTATCACAGGAGCACTTGCTCCCCCTCCAGACTGCCCAGGTCCAAGAGTAATATTTGATTTATCAAAACCGAACCAGACTGTTGCCGCATATTCACGATTGAAGCCAGAAATCCAAGCATCCGAGTAATTGGATGTAGTCCCTGTTTTCGAAGCAAAGTCTCCTCGAAAGCCTCCTCCTCCATAGCCTCTTACTCCGTGGCGTGCTGTCCCTGAATCCGTAACATAGCCTAGCATCTTGGTTAGGATGTGGGCAAGAGCAGGCTCGATAATCTGAATGGTCTTCTCCCTAGACTTAATAGCAAGGATCTTGTTTACTCTTTCTTCTTGACGATAAATCACATTCCCATTGGGATCGCTTACATAACGAATCGCAAATGGAATCACCTCTCTTCCTTGATTTGCAATCACTGCCATAGCAGTGGTAAGCTCCAGAGGAGTCACTTCACTGGAGCCAAGGGCAAGGGATGGTTCCGCACGAAACCGTTGCTGAGGATTGTTGATTTTCATTAGGCGAGAGGCTAAGTCTATAATGGGCTGAGGTCCTACTTGAAAATAAAGCTGAACAGCACAGGTATTCAGGGAGGAAGCAAGAGCCCTTCGGGCAGAAACCAAGCCTCGAAATCCTGGATCATAGTTTTCCGGCATCCAAGAGCTTCCGTCTGAGGCTGTCCGAATAAAAGGAGCATCGTTCAAAGCACTATAACTACTAATAACACGCTGTTCCAAAGCACTTCCATAGACAAAAACTTTGAAGGCACTCCCAGGCTGACGCCTAGCATGAATGGCACGGTTAAATTGATTACGAGGAGAGAACTCAGCTCCTCCGATCATTGAAGTAATATATCCCGTATGAGGTTCAATACTAATAAAAGCCTGTTGTACTTGAAGCTGAGTATAGTTATCAGAGACCTGCTGTCTAAAGTAATCCAAAGAAGATGTCTCACTATCGGCTGGACTCATATAGAAAAGAAGCTGGCTTCCGTCTAGCATCTCTTCCTCTATAGTTTCTCTTAGCCTCTCTTTGATGCTTGGCGTTGATAGCTGAAGGACAGGTACAGAAAGGATCTTCTCTAAGGTGCCTATTATCTGAAATAGACTAAAATCTACTCCACCAACTCCCTTATTGAGAGCATACGATCGTCCCGTCCGATTTATGATTTTTCTTCGTTTTTCCATTTCATCCGAGGCGACGTTTTGGTGGTGCAAGTCAAGCGTCGTATAGATATTAAGACTTCCAGAGTAAAGAGCATCTTCTTGTATTTCAGGGGTGGCTTCTAGGACCTGTCGTACGTAGTCTGTAAAATAGGGTGCTTCATCCAATCTTTTTCCCGCAGTCGTTTGGAAAGGAGAACGAACAATAATTTTAGGCCAGTATTCTTCCCAAAATTTCTCATGTATTTTCTGAACATCATCTCTTCCTATGTATCTTGCATCAGCCATTCTCTCCAGAGCAAATAGATGGGACTTTCGGGACAGTTTTGGGTTTTTGAAAGGAGAGTAGTTGAGAGGAGAACGAGGAAGTCGAGCAAGAAGAGCTGCCTCCGGAAGAGTCAGATTTGCTACATCTTTCTCAAAATATAGCTTGGATGCACAGGAAATTCCCTTGCAACCGTGACCAAGATAAATGATATTGAAAAATACTTCTAAAATTTCTTCTTTGGAAAGGTTTTCTTCTATTTGAAGGGCGAGGAGAGTCTCACGTATCTTTTGTACAATGCTTCTTCTTCTTCTCCCCTCTGCATTCAGATAGATTTGTTTTGCTACCTGCTGGGTAAGTGTGGAACCACCTTGAACAATTTTCCGAGCGGCAAGGTTCTTGAACAATGCCCTAAGTATACCAGAAAGATCGATTCCAATATGACTGAAAAACGCTTCATCCTCTACAGAAAGAAAGGCATGGATCACATGAGGAGGGATTTCGTTCAGAAAAACTGGTACTTGGTGATGACGATATAGTTCTGCAAAGACCTTCCCGTTCCGATCATAAAGACGTGTAGGAATAGAGGGACGATACAGCGATAGTAAAGAAAGGCTTTTTCTGGTTTCTGCCGATGCTACAGTAAGACCTACAACTATTCCGCAGATACAGGCAAAAAGTGCTGGGGAAAGTTGGACAATTCTGTAAAAAAAAATTCTTAGTCTAAGTAGCATGAAAAGATTCCTAAAATGTGTCCCTAAAACTACTTCTTACTTGCCTAAAAAAGGACTCTTTTTGAAACTTCCCTAAAAAGTATGAATCAACAATGGAGTTCTTCTAGTCTTCCCTCGGCAACGAATAACGTTTTCCGAATCATCTCCCTGCTGGCAATATCTTTTCTGCTCCAATGGATGGCAACTACCTTTTTCTACGGTCTTACGGGTCAGATGGAATTAGCGCAGAAGCTGAGTCTTCAGCTTCGACAGAATTTTCATATTTCCCAAATTCTGACTCATCCTTTTTTTCATGGAAACTTTCGCTTTTTTGACGGCCTGATTCAGCTGGCATTTACATCGCTCATTCTCTATTTTTTCGGTTCAGAGCTGGAAAGATCGTGGGGTTCTCATAATTTTTTAAAATACTTTCTCTGCGGTATTGTGGGAGCAATGGTTATGGGATTTTTCATTTCCTTTTTCCCAGGGAGAGAGATTATGTATCACGGAATTACAGGGGGAACAGCCTCCCTGTTGATTGCCTACGCTGTTTTTTGGCCTGAACGCCAAATTCTTTTTATGTTTTTCATCCCTATGAAAATAAAATGGTTCATCTTTCTTCTCTTTTTCATTCTTTCGTTTTTTGGAGGGACAGCATCTTTGGTTCAGCATTCGGGTGGAGCTCTGGGAGGTGCCTTGTTTTTATACTATTATGCTCGGAAAGGACGACAGTATTCCATTTATTCTTCCTCCTCTTTTTCAGAGAGCTTGAAACCCAGTTTGATGGAGAAATGGGAGAAATATAAACACAAAAAGAAAATGCAGAAAAAACAACAAGAAATTGATGAACGGATTGCTGGGAAGGCTCGAGTCGATGAGCTTCTCGAAAAAATTTCACGGAAGGGTATTTCATCTCTCAGTCGTACAGAAAAAAATTTTTTGGATAAGATGTCAAAGGAGTTTTAGGAAGGGAGATTGAGAATTTGCTTTTTTTATGTAGAAGTTTAAATAAAAAATTGTTGTTTTATCATTGGAAGTTTGAAAGTTAGTATTTCATAGGACTTGTTAATTATTATGAATCAGGATGAAAAACAAGAAGGTATTTACGCAAAACTTGTTCATCAATACTCCTTGAGTAAGACGCTTCGTTTTGAGCTTAAGCCCATAGGAATTACGGCAAAAAACATTAAAAAAGCCAATATTATTTCTACTCAGCAAGAAGATAAGGATTATAAAACAATTGGAAGTGATTTTGAACGAGCGAAGGCTTATAAAATCATGAAACGAATGCTTGATGTACTACATCGTGAATTTATTGAAGAAACCCTGAATCCCAAGAATGTCCGAAAAAAAATCAATGGGCAAGATATAAAAAGTTATCATGATTCATGGAAAGCAAAAAAAACAGACAAAAATAGTCCAAGCAGCAAGGAGGCATTTCAAGCCGAACAAAAGGATTTAGCGAAAAAACTCAAGGAAGTATTTGATGAAACTGCTACGCAAATCCGAAATAAATACGAAGATTTATTTTCCAAAGAACAGAAAAAAGTAAAAGGTGTAAGCCTAATGTGCAAATCTAATGTTTTTCCTGTTTTATGCGATCGTATAAACAAAGGTTTTTTTGAATTAGAAGGAAATAGAATATATTGTGATGAGAAAAACAAGCTCAAGCCTTATACCCAGCAAGAGCTAGAAAAAATCTATCAGTTTTTTGATAAATTTCATACATATTTTACAGGCTTTCAATCGAATCGAGAAAATGTATATAATGTTTCTGGCGAAAAAGACAAGCTCTTTTCTACATCTATAGCTCATCGATTGTTTGAGGAAAATCTTATCTTTCATTTTCAAAATATCGAAAAATGGGAGACAATTCAAAAATCCTTAGCTAAAGCTGAGTGCAAAAAGGAATTAAGAAAGAAAAACTGGAGTTTCGCAGCAGAGGTGAAAAAAATAGAAAAAGATTTTGATATAAATCTCAAAAAATTTTTCAAACCAGAGGGCTTTATAGACTTTTTCTCTCAATCAGGAATTGATCGATATAACCAAATCCTAGGGGGGAATGCTGCTGAGGTTGGCAAGGAAAAAACACAGGGCATCAATGAGAAGATCAATCTGACTCGTCAGCAATCTACTGATGGGAGTCGAAGAAACTTTCCTCCCCTGCATGAATTGTATAAACAGATTTTAAGCAAAGGAGACAAAATCTTTATAGAAGAGTTTGAAAACGAACAATCGATGCTAGAGGGAATTCAGGAATTTCACCAAGAAATAGGTGTCAAAAAAATACAAGCAGCTGATAAAAAGAAGCGGACTTTGATACAACAACTAATACATGACGTAGATGACCACCTTCGATCCTTGACTAAGGAAGATTTGGAAACTCACAAAATAGATCGAAAGCAGCTTAGGAATATCTCCATAGATATTTGCGGAGACTGGAATACCTTAGATCATTGGAGGATCAAATATCTTGAGGAGAAGAAAGAACTCAGCAAGAAGGCTTCTCAGAAAACCCTATCCTTTACGGATGTTCAAGTCTTGCTAGATTATATGCTAAAGCATGAGGAAGATGTGGAGTCGAATCATCAAGAGCTTCAATTCTATAAGGCATGGAAAAAAGATGGGAAAAAAGATAGAGAGAATTTTAAGGAAAGTGAGCTAAAGGATTTTTGGAAGCACTATATCTTAGATAAAATAAAAGATATGATCGATAGGGAATATAATCGAGGGGATGATGTAAAAGCAGGGATTGTACGTGCCTCAAAAAAATTGTCCGATTCAGGAATCCTGAACTTAAAGGAATTAGCCCCAAGTAGTCAAGAAAATAGAAAAGATAAGGAGAGCAAGCGTGATGAACAAATCGCTGCAATTAAGGCTTATATGGATGCCTGTTTGGCACTTTCTGGTTTTGTGAGAGACTTTCTTAGAGTGGAGGATCAAGATGAAGAATGGAAAGCGATCCTAGATAAATTTAGTAAAGATTTCCCTATTATGAAACTCTATAATAAGGTACGGAATCGAATTACCAAGAAAAAAGACATGCTAGCTAAAATCAAGGTCAACTTTGAAAATTCTACCTTGCTTGCTGGTTGGGATCAAAATAGAGAAACAGCTAATTTAGCTGTACTATTCGAAAAAAACGGATTATTTTATCTAGGAATTATGCATAAAAA
>JABABJ010000057.1 GCA_014238275.1 Leptospirales bacterium
AAATGAAAAAAAACTTGACAAACTAGTATTTTATTACTACTTGACAGAAACGGGGCTACTGCTTTATTATCAAGTAGAGATCACAAGCCTTCACTTGCCACTACGGACGGAACAACTTAGGGTGTAATTGGGTTGTCGAGTGCACTGGGAGAGCCACACGGCGGGCATGGATGCCCGCCACATTTTCGGAGCCATGAGGACTTTAGGACAAAAACTAGAGAAAAGTAGAAAGCTTGTTTTAAGTCAAAATCTTCGCGATTCTGTCGAGCTACTTTCTCTTTCTCAAGAGGCTCTCTCGAAGAGAATTAGAAGGGAAAGTATTGAAAATCCACTGCTGGAAATCAATGAAAATGATACGGACCCGTTAGAAGGCTTAGTAGATCGGAGATCCTCTCTTGATTCATCTAAGGGAGAACAAGATTCTGAATCACGTTTTGGGGTTAGTGATTCGAAACATCAATTCCTTCAAAATACAATTACGACTCCTGAATCATTAGGAGAGAGTCTTATTTGGCAACTTCGCCTTCTCGATATAGAGTCAAAAGAAAAAGAGACTGGAATCATTCTTATTTCTGATATAAACGAAATGGGATTTCTTGTGCATTCCGTTGATGAGCTTTTTATGCCGAGAGAAAGAGAAGAGGCGAAACAAGTGCTTGAGAGGATCTATACACTCGAACCAATCGGATGTGGGGCTCAGAATTCTACGGAGTCGCTTCTGATTCAAGCAAAGATCCTTTTTCCTGAAGATAAAATTGTCCATTTGCTTCTGAGTCAGTTCTATAAGGATTTTCAAAAATTAGATTTTGAACAACTTGAAGAATCTGTTGGGTTAAATCGTGAGGAGATATACCGTTGTTTTCATAAGATCCGTAGCTTGGAGCCTTATCCTGGAAGACTCTATTCTTCTATATCTCCTCGTTATGTCATTCCCGATTTTACGGTTCGTGAGAAAGAAGGAAAACTTTTGCTCACTGTAAATGATGAATGGATTCCTGAGATGATCCTGTCTGAACCATCTTTCGTTCTCCAAAAAGAAATGAAACTAGGAAGAAAGGATGATCAATATATAAAAGAAAAAATGGACTCTGCAAGAATGTTCATAAGAAATATACAACGACGAAGACAAACCCTTGTTTTAGTAACTCAGGAGATTCTCAGTTTGCAAAGATCGTTTTTCCTAAAAGGTCCAGGGAATCTTCATCCCTTGGTATTAAGGGAAGTGGCTGAAAAGACAGGGCTTCACGAATCAACTGTATCTAGGTCTGTCTCTAATAAGTACATTCAGACGCGATGGGGATGTTTTGAACTCAAGTATTTTTTTTCTGGGAAAGTGAAAACTACTACTTTGTCTTCTGTTCAGGGAATCTTCGCAAAAAAAGATGTCTCAGTCCAAAACGTTCACAGTGAGATTCAACAGATGATACAAAAAGAAAATCCAGCTCATCCTCTTTCGGATCAGGATATCTCTAATCTTTTAGCAAAAAACGGTAGGAAAATAGCACGAAGGACAGTCGCAAAATATAGAAATATTTTAAGTATTCCTTCCGTATCGCAGAGAAGAAGGCTTGCAAAGCTGAGATGTATTCCTTAAATTGATCCTGAGTTGTTATAGAATATTTTCTATAACAGGTTAAGCTAGAGAGTAAATGAGTTATTTAGAAATAGGTTCTTTGATCAACGATCATCCTGAACTTCAAATGAAACTTCTAGCTGGAGAAAGAGGTCTCCAAAATCACTTAAACACTATTGATATCAATCGCCCAGGACTTGCCCTAGCTGGTTTTTTAAAGAATTTTGCCAATGATCGGATTCAAGTCTTTGGGAAGGGCGAGTTTGCTTATTTAGATGAAAGAAATGAAAATGAACTAAGAAAAATAGCAAAGGATCTTTTTTCTTATCAAATTCCTGGAGTGGTGTTTACTCATGCAAATCATCCATTTCCTATTTTCCAAAAAGAAGCCTCGAAAAGAGCTATACCTATTCTTATGACTGACCTTAGTACGCATGATTTTATCCTTCGTTTTACTCAGATCATGAGTGAGGCTTTAGCTCCTAGGACTTTCATACACGGAGGATTGATTGATGTATTTGGAGTGGGTATTCTTATCATGGGTCCAAGTGGTATTGGAAAATCTGAGACAGCCTTGGAGTTGATAGAAAGAGGACATCGTTTGGTTACAGATGATATTGTGGAGGTTATCTGTCTAGGAGAGACAGGACTTTATGGAACAACAAACCAAACGATTCGCTATTATATGGAACTAAGAGGGCTTGGGATTATCAATATTAAAGATCTTTTTGGAACTGCTTCGATTCGAAGTCGCTATTCTATTGATATAGCAATTTGCCTAGAAGAATGGAAGCAGGGAAAAGAGTATGAGCGCTTAGGGATAGACCAGAAGGAAATTGACATTTTAGGGGTAAAGCTTCCTCAATTACTTGTCCCTGTCCGACCAGGCCGGAATCTACCCGTTTTAATCGAGACGGCAGCCGTGAATCACCGGTCTCAGAAAATGGGATTCCACTCTGCTCAATCTCTCAATGAAGATATTATCAAGGAAATTCAGCGTAAAAAGAAACTCTTAGCTAAAGGTAAGGAAGGAAAAACAATCGACTAGAAGCTATCATGATAGATAGAGAGCTAGGAATTCAGTTGGAAGAATTACTATGATGTCTGGAGATATGAAAATCGTTGTAAAACAAGGGATTCACGCTCGCCCTGCTTCGTTGTTTGTACAGAAAGCATCTTCTTTCCAATCTAAAGTTACCATTCGTTCCGAAGATAAAATTGCAGATGGGAAAAGTATCCTAGGGATTTTGTTATTAGCACTCCCTCCAGGGAGTACAATTCGATTGGAAGTAGAAGGTACTGATGAAAAAGAAGCTTTTGAGAGCCTTCAAGAGATTCTAAAAAGGGAATCCATATAAGCCAATCTCTTAATATAAGTTAGTCTCTCAATCATTGCTTATATTGTTTTGGATAGTTTTTGTATAGTATGAATATAATTTTAGTCTGATCATAACATTCACAGAAGCAAGTTGAGGATAATATTCCGTCTCCTGAAATATGGGTGTGTGAGATGATGCAAATCAGGAGAGACAAGAAGGACTGGATGGAGTTAGTTGAGCTTGCACTTCAAAATCACGAAACGGTGATACATATACCTGTGCAACCAAGACCCTTGACAGGATTTGAGAGGATTCGAGTCTTTAACGGAAAAGCAGCCTTCTGGACGAAGAATATTTGTCGAGAAGTTTATATTTGTCCTCTTGGGATGCCTGGTGATTCTTTTCAGTGTCATGGTCAATCTTTTCAAATATTACAAGTGGAAGCTGGATTCCTTCAGAATCAGGTAGATAACAAAAAACTTCTTTGCCTTCACCAGTTGAATGAAAAATCAGACAAAGAAAAATTTATTTACGATTGGGATATTCTCTTTAAAGAAACAGATTTCACTTGGCTCAAAAACCCTATTGTGTGGGCTATCTCTTTTCAGCAGACTTCTATGGAAGTGAGACTTCCCAATACTACTTTTGGTGATTTCTTGTATCACTTAGCTGCTTGACATATCCAATAACTTTTTGCTTTCTGGTTTGACGGTATTTTGGGAACCAATACTGTCGCAGGGATGGATATTCAAAGGCGGAAATTTGCCTCCATAGATACGTTGGAAGCTGTTGCTCCAGAAGTTTCGCTCGAAGATTCTCCTGAGAGTGCGTCTGAGGGTTCGCTCATTGTAGTACTTTTTCATGGATATGGGGCAAATGCTTATGACCTCTTGAGTCTTCATCATCAGCTTCGTTCTCCCGAAAAGACCAGCTGGTACTTCCCTGAGGGCTTGATTCGTTTGGATCTTTTTTCTGGGACAGAAGGAAGGGCATGGTTTCCTATCAATACCGTCGAAATAGAGAAAGCTGCAGCTTCAGGGAATTACCAGCAGCGCCATTATATGATTCCACAAGGCTTTACGGAAGCTGTAGCAAAGGCAGAGAAAATGCTCAAGGAAATTTATGAATCACGAAACAAAAAGGCGAGAATCTTAGTGGGGGGATTTAGCCAAGGGGCAATGATTGCATCGGACTTATATCTTCGTTCTTCTTTGGAGATCGAAGGGTTGATCATTCTTTCAGGAACTCTTCTGAATCAAAAAGAATGGCAAAAACTCGCAGAAGAAAAAGGAAAAGCTGCTCAAGCTCGAAGTCCAATGAGAAAAATCGATTTTTTCCAAAGTCATGGTATTTTTGATCCCCTTCTTCCTTACAAGTCGGCACAAGAGCTGGAATTGTTGCTAAAGAAGGCTAATCTCAAGGGGAATCTTCATAGCTTTGAAGGAGGGCACCAAATCCCCCCTTCCGTCCTAGGGGAGTTGGGAAGCTGGCTTTGTTCTATTTAAGGTCATATCTTTCCATACTCTTGCAGAGGGCATAGAAATCCTCAGGAGAGAGCTCTTCTGCCCTTGAATCCCCAGAGATTCCCTCCGAGCTTGCAATATCCAAGAGAAAGTCCAGACTGATTTCAGGGAAATGTCTTGGGATTCCTTTTTTCCAGTTATTTCTAAGTTTTTTGCGAGGGGCAAAAAAAGATAATCGAAGGAGTTTTTCTAATCGTAAAGGAGAGCAAATAGGACCCTTGAGATGAGACTTATACTCTATGAGAGAGGAATTTACTTTGGGCTTTGGATAAAAGCAGGAGGAGCTAACAGAAAAATTTTTCTTCCACGACGCATAGTTGCGTAAATACACTCCAATAGAAGAACTTGGTCTGATCCCAAGGATTCTTTCTGCGTATTCACTCTGTACCAAAAAGACACCTTCATGAGTACCAGAGCAGGAGGAGAACATACGAAATAACTTGACAAAAAAATCGCTTGTAATGGAGTAGGGGAGGTTGGAATAGACAAGCTCAATCTCTTCTCCGTTTGCAATCAGAGATAACCCTTTTTGCTTTTTTGAGGAAGATAGATGAAAAAGATGCTTTTCTTGGTGGGGGAATCTTCCAGCTTCCTCAAAAAAAAAGCTTTCTCTTAGGGAAAGCTTTTCTATCAAGGAAAGGATGTCTTTTTGTAAAAGAAAGGTCTTTCCATTTTTCTCTTGTAGTTTTGGCTGCTTGTAGAGAAAGGAGTATAGAAGTGGATCAATCTCCACACCATAGACTGTATGTCCGCGAGAGATAATCTCTTCTGTCAGTACCCCAAACCCTGGACCAATTTCCCAAAGAGGATTTCTTTCTTTTCTCAAGATGCAATCTGCTATCCTTCGGCTGATATTCGGATCAATGAGAAAATTTTGTCCCCATCGTTTACGGATGGATTTTCCGTTTTCATGAAAAAACCTTTGGATACTTGCAGCTGAATATATGGGAAAACTTAAAGAAGATAGTTTACTACGATTCCTGTTAGAGGGCTTAGAAGAAGTATACATAAAATTGCACAAAAAAGTAGTAGAGAACGAGTCCTCTTCTGCTTTTGGCTTTCTTTCCCATAGTATTGAAGACCTAATAAACAGCAAAGTAAAAAAGTATTCGCAAATAAAGGAAGGCAAAACATAGAATCGTAACTCACCGCAAGGCTCTTGTCTGCCAATTTCTGAGTGACTCCAATGAAGATCTCAATCCCCCAGCGAGCTGCTGTGATTGGAAAAGAAAGTTCTCCGCTACTCAAGGCATATAGGGAGGTTCCTCCGATAAGGAGAGGCATTAAAATACCAATGAGAGGGACAAGGATCATATTCGCGACAAGAGAGGAATAGGGGTACATCCCAAAGGCAGCAAGGAGGGCTGGCATTGTAAAAATTCCTGCACAAAGACTCACTGCACCTTGCTTGAGCCAAAAGCCCCACATAAGATTCGAATATATATGATTTGACTGAGGAATTAGGGTAGTAGAAATCAAAGGATAAAAATAGATGATACCACTTACAGCACCAAAGGACAAGAAGCATCCCAAACTAATAAAATTCAAAGGGTCTATGAAAAGAACACAAATGGCTGTATTGAGTAGTAGATCTTCTGTCTTGAGGCTGCGACAAAAAATACTCTGAATCGCGTGAAAACATATAAAAATATAGGCCCTCAAAAGAGAGGGAGGAAATCCGAGAATATAGGCATAGAAAAAGCATGGGATTAGAGGGAGACTCAAAGATAAACGCCCTTTCTTGCCATAAAATCGACGAA
Source organism: Leptospirales bacterium (assembly GCA_014238275.1). GTDB lineage: Bacteria > Spirochaetota > Leptospiria > Leptospirales > Leptonemataceae > JABABJ01. The sequence continues at coordinate 6,176 of JABABJ010000057.1, forward strand.
GAGGCCCGTAGAAACACATATAAAAAATTCCCATGTGAAGACCGCTTGCTGCAAAGAGATGAAGAATCCCCAAGCCACTAGCCTTATTCTTAAGCTTTCGAGGCATATAGCCAGAACGCCCCAATAAAAGGGCAGCAGCTGTGCCACCCTGATAAAAAGAGAAACCACTTTCATAGAAGATTCTACTGATAGCCCTCTGAAATGAGCCACGCAATCCAATCTGACGGCAGTTTTTGCTGAGGATGTTGACTTGTCTTTTGAGTCGGATGATTCCTTGTATACCTTGGCGGTTTAGATAGTTCCCAAAGCTACTGTCTAGGGATGGCTTTCGAGGAAGAGAGGAGTCATAGAGTTTGATTTTTAGATGGCATCCTTCATAAATATAATAGTCATTCAGGTTCGTGTAAAAAAGGAATCCCTTTAGTTCCTTATATTTTTTCATCTTGAGTGAGTTCTTTTTCGAGAAGCGTATATACCCCTTCTGATTTTTGATACCCGTAAACTCAATCCGAAGTAGATATACCGATGGTCGAAATACCTTTTGCACCTTAGCCTTAGCATAAAGAGTGAGTGCTTTGGTCTTCGGATTCGTCCAGGCTTTGGGAAGGGAGGGAGCTCCTTTTGGATGACTTGCTATAATATTTATCCTGATACACAGGAGAGCAAATAGTAGAGGAAGCCAGATATATTTTAGTCCATGTTTTCGAGTTGGAAAGAGGAAGGGGAGGGAAAAGATGGATGCAAAGAAAAGACTAAAGAATAGCAAGAGGAAAGAACGGGTCGAGAAAATCCACGGCAATGAAATGATCCCATCCAGACTTGCATTAGGACGAATATCTCCTAGTAGTGCCCATACAGAGCAAGACACAAAGAAAAATTTGATCTTTGTCTGAATAGAAAAACTACTTCGATCCTTCCAGAGCTTCAGAAAATAACCCAAAGCCAGACTTAAAATACGTGGCATATACTTAAGAAAGGTCAAAAAAACGCGTAATGTTGCATCTTTTTTCTCTATCCTGAGGCAATCTTTCTAAAAAAATTGCTTTTTTCTAAATTGACACAAAAGGGAGGCTACGTGGGCATCGAGGTAGATAGCTGCTTAGTCAATATCTACTAAAAACGACATCTACTACTAGTAGATATTAACTATCGTTTAGTCAATATCTACTAAAAACGACATCTACTACTAGTAGATATTAACTATCGTTTAGTGAATATCTACTAAAAACAGGCAGGATTGTTTTTAGTAGAAGATCGTGACGGGCACTGATGCCTGCCACGTTGTGCGGAGTATGAGACTCTGCATAAGTAAGCAAATATAGGTTTCCCCTATATTTTGTGTCTCTTCAGTTGTGCTCCAATGGAGGACACAACTGAGGGTTTATACCCCCCTCTCTCTGAGAAATGACGGTAAAACTAAGATTTTATGAATATTTGAAAACTATCGATATAGTGGCAGTCACGACGCTATATCTTATCCAAATCATCCATTGGATAAATTGAAAGCGTTTATCCACTTGCTCAAAACGCTTGTCCATATAAGAGAAGATCTTTTCTAGGATTTCTTTCTAGTGGCGAAGTCCCTCTTGTATATGCTCTGTCACACTCACTAGGTCTCTTTGTACTAGTGTCATAATACTCATTTAAGTATTTATGTCAATCAAAAGATCGAAAAATCACAGATAAAATGCTACTATAATAAGCCTAAGTTATATCACGGATATAATTGCGAGATCGGGCGAGGGCACGGGGAGAGAGAGGGGACAGCGGCTTTTCTTGGAAAATACGGTTTTTATGAAAAAAGAATTGACAAATATCCATAGTTTTATTATTATACTAAGTGTGATGAGTAGAGTAAATTTATTTTTGGTGTACGTGATTTGTATTTCAGCCTTTTTTTTGACTGATTGTGTGAGTTCTTCTCGTTCAGGGAGTAGAGAAGAAACGGATATGGATACAGATAAGGATGGAGTAATGGATTTGGACGCGAACGGCTTGCCTCTGGATCAATGTGTCGAGAGTCAGAACGAAGACTTTATAAGCGATCTAGGACCTTCAGACGATCCCAGTCTTCCAAGCAATGACTATGATGCCGATGGTTGTGAAGATTCAATCGAAGACGATGACGATAATGGGGATGATATCCCCGATACGGATGCGGATGGCGACGGTTTAGGAGATCTCGTAGACTCAGACGATAACAACGATGGCGTGGAAGACAACGATTTAGACGGCGACGGCTTGGGAGATCTTGCAGACTCAGATATTGACGGTGATAATGAGGATAACGATGTAGACGTAGATGATGACAATGATGGTCTCATTGAGATTGGCGATGGTGTCATAGAGGGTGTTATAGGTGCGGAAATGCTCAACAATATCCGCTATAATCTGATAGGTACAGGATATAAAATCGAGGCTGGCTTTCTGAGTGAGCCTGATCCCAGAATAGACGCTGGCAATCAGAATGGTTGCCCTGATAATGGTGGTTGCAACGGTTATGAGCTGGTAAGTAACATTGACCTAGATGTTACTGTAAGCCCAAACTGGGTCGGAGTAGGTACCTTGGCTGCTGTAGCCTTCGATTGCATTTTTGAGGGTAACAACTATACCATCCAAAATCTCATGATTGATAATAATGATGCAAGCCAACGATTTACAGGCTTCATTCTTACTTCGCTTGGCGAAATAAGAAATCTAAGGTTTGAAAATGGCTCTGTAACAGGGCAAGATAACATGAATACGACGCCTGCTATGAATCCTTATGTTGGTGTTGTCGTGGGTGTGAATGCAGGTATAATCAGAAATCTCTCTGTTGTTGATGTTACTGTTCTTGCACAAAACAATAGCCTTCCGAGCATAGTAGGCGGTTTGGTGGGATCGAATCAGGGTGTCATTGATAGCAGTTATGCTACTGGTAATATCAGAGGATATAGTGAAGGAGACCAAATAGGTGGTTTGGTAGGATGGAATGAGGGAAGCCTCATCCAAAACAGCTATGCTACGGGAGATGTCAATGGAGGTACTGGGGCGCAAAACGTGCTGGGTGGTTTAGTGGGACTGAGTGATCACGCTAGTGCCATAGGCATCATTCAAAACTGTTATGCTACGGGTGATGTCGATGGAGGTGCTGGAGATCTTGATTTTGCTGGCGGTTTAGTGGGCCGGCATATATCTGGTAGAATCGAAAACAGCTACGCCACGGGTAGTGTCACTGCTGGGACCGATACGAATGACTTTGCAGATGGTTTAACACTTATTCTTAATATTAACGGGGTTCAAGATACAGGCATCGTTCAATTCAGCTACTCTGTCGCTCCTACGATATTTTCCATGCGAAGGCCATTAGGCGACCTAAAAGAACTGTCTCGTTTCCAAACAGGAAAGGACTTTGGTTTCAATAACAGATGGAGTGAGCAAGATTGGGATTTTACGGATGACACCAAGCTCCCTACTCTCCGATCTTACAAAGAAAACGATGATAATAACCAAGTCAAGGGAGACCTTCTCTGTGGCCAGCTTCCGATGGTAGACTTTGTGCAGTGTGAGCCTGAGAATTAGATGCCCTTTTAAGTGAGTTTTTATAAGGGCTGCGATGCCCATTCTGGGAAACACGCGACATAATACGGCGAGGTGGTGCGGAGAGCAGGGGCTGCCACCCCGTCAAAGTTTTGACAGGGTCGAAGTCGGGCACATCCCGCAAATCTACCCGAGCTCAACGCGACATAATACGGCGAGGTGGTGCGCAGGGCAGGGGCTGCCACCCCGTCAAAGTTTTGACAGGGTCGAAGTCGGGCATGCCCCCGCAAATCCGCCCGATTCCAACGTGACATAATACGGCGAGGTGGTGCGTAGGGCAGGGGCTGCCACCCCGTCAAAGTTTTGACAGGGTCGAAGTCGGGC
>JABABJ010000056.1 GCA_014238275.1 Leptospirales bacterium
GAAAGAAAAGATACCAAACAAGTAGAGAAAATCATGACTCAGCTCAGAGAAAAGGATCTCACCAAACTTCAATTTGGAGAAAGAAAAGTCAAAGGTGTTTCAGACTTCCTTTCCAAGAAGAAACATCTTCACAAACAAAAGGTGTTGTTCCGAGAGCTTCCAAAATCTAACGTGTTACAGATTTACTTAGAGCCCGAGGGGAGGCTAACCATCCGTCCTTCTGGGACCGAACCAAAGATCAAGCTCTATACAAGCCTTAAGTACCACGGAAACATCTCAAATCAAAAAGAGTTGGAATCTGCTAAAAAAAAGCTCAGAAAAGAAACTTCACTTGTATCCAAACATTTCTTTGGTCAGATCGGAAATACAAGCTAGCCATAGATCTATAAGGTGTTTCCGTTTTTTGGTTTTATAAAGATGCTAAAAAGATGCTAAAAAAAATTTTTCTTTCTCTCGGAGTCCTCTTTTTTACAGGCTTTTTTGTTTTTAGTGCTTCTCTCTGGTTCTTTGGACGTCAAAAACCACCGACTGGTATCTCAGGAGAAAAAGCAGAAGAGCTTACCCGAAGGATTGAAGAGGCAACAGGACAGAAGAGCTGGAACGAGATTGATGCAGTTTCCTTTCGCTTTGTTCGGGAGAATCGAGTACATTTCCGCGATCGTCAAAGGGGATTTGTAGAAGTCATCTGGAGGACTCAAAGACACGAATATAAGGTTCAATATAACCGTCATTTCCTCTTTCTCAGCTTGGACAATGGAAAGGCTGTAGATCCAAAGAAGGCACAAAAGTTATTTCAAAAAGCCTATCATTTTCACACAAATGATTTCTTTTGGCTCAATCCTTTCTCTCAAATGAGAGCACCAGGAGCGCAAAGATATTTTATAGGAGAAAGAGCTCTCCTGATTCGATATACCTCAGGTGGAGTAACTCCAGGAGATTCCTACCTCATTAGTGTAGATAAAAAAGGACTTCCTCTACGTTGGAAGATGTGGGTAGGAAAAGTTCCTATCAAAGGGATAGAATTTAGTTTCGGAGGATGGGAGACCACCTCAAACGGTGCTCGACTAAGTCTATTTCATCAAAGTGTATTCTTAGACCTGAAAATTGAGGATCTACAAGTCTATCCCAGCTATCCCTACACTAACACTCAAGGAATCCAAATAGACCGCTTTCGTAGCCTAACGAAACTCCAAAACTCGTCGCGAAATCCCTAGCTAAGCACTAGAACTACTCTCTCGTTTCCGTAGAAGAAGGAATTGGAGTAGCCTCTCCTCCCTCTCCAGGTGCCTCAAACCCCGGTGGCTTTTCACGAAGAAATTTAAGCCTTACCATTTCATCCACCTGTTCACTATAGATCTCTCGCCTAGAATCACTCAAGTCACGTCGATATTTTGAGGGAATTCGAAGATCAAAAACAGGATTCAGCTTCCTCAACTGAATGTAGGGGTTTTTATGCCAAGTCATACGGACTCCTTCGATAGTTGGAGTTTTCACATTATCAAAAGCATTTCTCTCTGTCTTAGAAAATTTATTGTAAAGAGCGTAGTTATCATAAGGATATTTCAAGGCATAAATGAAACCTGCATTCATCTTGGCCATTCGAGAAAGAAAAATACTTGCAAGATAGTACTCAATCCGAAGCTTACGCTGAAGAGGAGTCATCTTAAATCCCTTCGTTACAGCTTTCTCTACTTTGAGAGCATTGAATCGAGCCTTCTGTGCCAGCTTGATCCTATAATATCCCTTCTCAATGTTTCTTTCTATGCGATACTTGTGCTTGGCCCATCGAAACTCTTTTGGATCATATCTCCTATGTTGCTGAGGAGTGATTCTACCCTTCGCAAAAACACCCCTTCTATAAGAAAGGGGACCATATTCAATACTAATGTCAACAGCTGTCTTATCGCTCGGATCCTTCTCTCTTTTCTTCTCGATGGATTCTCGAAGAAAAACACGACTTCTATCCAGATA
>JABABJ010000129.1 GCA_014238275.1 Leptospirales bacterium
AAATGTCGAGCAGAAGAGTGGCTCATCATCAAATATTGAGCAGAAGAGTGGCTCATCATCAAATGTCGAGCAGAAGAGTGGCTCATCATCAAATGTCGAGCAGAAGAGTGGCTCATCATCAAATGTTGAGCAGAAGAGTGGCTCATCATCAAATGTTGAGCAGAAGAGTGGCTCATCCCCTGCTCCGAATGCAGTAGCTGAGAAAAAGGAACAAAAAGAAACAAGCTCTATTCCTACGGAAGCGTCTTCCAGCCCTTCTCCTCCGCCCGTGAAGAAAAAGAAAGAATCTCTTCCTTTCCTGCGAATCAACGGCGGGAAGATTGAAACGAGTCTTTCCTTTGAATTTACTAAGATCAAACATCCTGATTTTAAACCTGGTGATACCTTAAAGGTTCATTTTCGTATTCGTGAGGGTGAAAAGCAACGAATTCAGGTATATGAAGGGATTGTTATTTCGATGAGAGGGGAGGGATGCAGTCGTTCTTTTGTTGTTCGTCGTATTTCTCACGATGTGGGGGTTGAGCGTGTTTTCCCTTACTATTCACCTTCTATTCACAAGATTCAAGTGGTACGTCGTGGGAGGGTACGTCGTTCTAGGCTCTACTATCTCCGAAACAGAAAAGGGAAAGAAGCACGTGTTAAAGAGGCGTTCCATAGAACTGCCGCCAAAAAGTAGAATCCATCAATCCTTTCACCCAGGGTTCATGGAAAGATTCCACTATCGAAGGACTAATCAAATTCTTGTTGGTGTTGATGAAGCAGGACGAGGATCTCTTGCGGGTCCTGTTGCAATTGCAGCTGTTTACTTTCCTTCTCGCATCTTTACTGGAGATATTCCTACTGAACTTGTCGGGCTAAGAGACTCAAAACAACTAAGCCCTCTCCAACGCGAACAATTCTATTCTGAAATCAAAAAATATGCCTTGTTTGCTTCTGTTATTCTTATATCAAATCGATTGATTGATAAGATAAATATTAATCGAGCAACTGAGTTTGGAATCATCTGTCTAGCACGCCGCTTGCAAAAACAATATTCCGATCCTCCTTTTTTTCTTGTAGACGGAAACTATCAACTACTTAAATTTAAGCAAGCATATGATGATTGGGATATTCGATCTGTAGTACGAGGAGATCAGAGGATTTTCAGCATAGCAGCTGCCTCTATTCTTGCGAAGGTCTATCGTGATAGACGTATGCGATCTTTTGCGGAAATTTTTCCTTCCTATCAATTTGAACAAAACAAAGGCTATCCTACAGCAGCTCATCGAAATGAAATTAAAGCAAGAGGACTTTCCATTTTGCATCGGCATACTTACAAAATAAGCTAGTACTCTGTAATCTAGCACCATTCCTTTGCTAAAAATTATATGGATATATGCATGTAAATATTTGGCATCATATACTTCCTGAAAGAGCCTCATGAGAAAAAAACGCGAAATGAACCTCCTTGAGGATTTTGATGCTGAGGTCTATTATCGAAATAAAGATTTTGATCTTAAGATTTTGCGTAGAAGACTCAAGCTCCAAAAAAAAAGAACGAAGGAGTTTAGGTTAGATATTAATCTTGCGGGGAATGAAATTCGTCCCTCACTTCAAAGGTTTTCAGGTAAAGATCGCTTCTTGGATTCTCTTGTGTTTGTCTGGAAAATTTATCCCAATAGTCTCATTTCCTTTCAGAAGGTGAAAGTAAAATCAGATTTCTGTAGATTGATCCAAAATGATCCCTACTCTTTCTGTTTAGAACAATCTTCAAAAATAGGCACAGAACAAATACAGATTTTTTTCTCTCCTGCTGATATAGGCAATCAATATCTAAAATTTGAAACATCTCAAAAAACATCCTTCTTTCTGCGAAGAAGGTTTTTGAAAATACAAGCCGTCTGGGTATGGGGAGGAAGGAGATTCCCTTCTCTGGAACGGGAAGCGTTGATACCCGTTAGAATCAGCCTAGAAAAGGAAGAGTCTCAATCCTTTCTAAAGAAACATGCTCGCAAGTCACATCAATTTTTTCCTCATCGAATAGGAGAATTGGCAACAAAAGATATTCAGGATAATATCTTATATTCCCGAAACACAAAGGAACTTCTTACAGATACGAAAACATTTACTGGTTTGTTAAATACCTATGATACTTGCGTAAAAGACTCAATTCTAACAGGAGTAGATGCAAAAAAGAGTCTTTCCATTATGAGTAAAAAAATACGATCTCTTAAAAACAATGCTGGTATTTATTTCACTCCGTTTTTAATGAACGTTCGAAATCCTATAGCAAAACAAAGGCCACAACTTATTCTCAAAAAAGGAGGTCTCAAAGTTTATACTACTTTCAATGAGCTTCCCGATCACTCCTTTTACGTTCTAGATATAACTCATCCTGACTATAGACAATGGCTTAAAGAGACAGTACGAAACCTTGTTTACAAATGGAAATATCTATATCTCAGACTAGAAGGGCTTAATGCAGGTCTTGCGAAAGGAGACTACTATGAATCCTATCAAAGTGATACTTCAAGAATAAGAAATGCTTTATCCTTTCTTAGGCACGTGGTAGGAGCTCATGTATTTTTAGATTGTACAGAGGATTTTTTATACTCATGTCTTGGAGTGATTGACTCATTTCCTTTGAATAACATATATCAAGGAAAAGAAGACTTTGATTCTATCCTTCAGGAGATTCTGAATAAAGAATCTATATATTCCAATAGTCTTCCTAAGACTTTCTATCAATTTTCGAATGTTCTGTTTGATTCAGAGATGATAGATGAGCAAATACAACTCTTATCTTCCGTTCTTTCTTTTAGTGGGATCGGTCTATCTCTCCGTTTGAACCAAGAGCCTCTTAGCTCCTCACGACAATCCCTTTTGGATAAAACAATGAAACTTCATCAGCTATGTAGTAAAGGTATTCATCTCCCTTTAACTCATGTCTCAATAGGATCTGAAAATACTCATCATTTTTCTTATAGTTCTAGTAGCACTTATATGAGCAAAAGACTCATCCATGGATATTATCATTCAGCTGGCTGTCTTGGTTTGTGGAACCCTGAAGGGAAAGCAAAAAGAATCCAGTTTCACCTTCCCCCTGAGATGGAAAATACAAATTTAACTGGATACAAAGACTACTGGAGCGGGGAAAGCATCCCATGGCATGTACAGAATCAAGAAATCTCTATTGGTCTTGGGCCAATGGAAAGCTTTGTAGTCATTCTATAAAATGGTTTAGCATATATTTACTGCTTAGGAGAAAAAATGGCTTGCAATCGAATAAAGCTATGAAAAACAGTAAGAACTCAAAGTTTATTTGTGTGGCTAGGAATCATATAAAAAAAGAATAGTATATAATGACAGATCAGAAGCTAGAAGAAGAACAGATAGAAATACAGGAATGGATTGAATCTCTTGATCATGTGATTCGTCATAAAGGAGCAGAGCATGCGGTACATCTTCTTCGTACCTTGCAGAACCGTGCTGCTGAGTTTGGAATACAGCTTCCTTATCTTGCAAATACTCCTTATATAAATACTTTTTCCCGTGATAAACAGGTGCTTTTCCCTGGAAACTATCAGATTGAGCATAAAATTCGGAGCATCATTCGCTGGAATGCCTTGGCGATGGTAGTTCGAGCCAATCGTACCGAAGATGGAATCGGAGGTCATATCTCTACTTTCGCATCATCTGCTACCCTTTTGGAAGTAGGATTCAATCATTTTTTTCGTGGGAAAGACGATCCTACAGGTGGAGACTTAATTTATTTTCAGGGACATTCAGCTCCTGGAATCTATGCTCGAGCCTTTGTAGAAGGAAGGCTTAGTGAGAAAGATTTAACGAACTTTCGTCGAGAGCTTAAACCAGAAGGGGGACTTTCATCTTATCCGCACCCTTATCTTATGCCCGGGTTTTGGGAATTCCCAACCGTGTCCATGGGTCTTGGTCCTATCATGGCTATTTATCAGGCACGATTTAACCGCTACTTAGAAGATCGAGGGATCAAGAAAAATACAGGAAAGGTCTGGGCTTTCCTAGGAGATGGGGAAACAGACGAACCAGAAACTCTTGGTGCTATCAGCTTGGCTTCTCGCGAGAAACTGGATAACCTTATTTTTGTAATCAACTGCAATCTGCAACGATTGGATGGTCCAGTCCGAGGTAACTATAAAATCATTCAAGAGCTTGAGGCCGTGTTTCGTGGAGCTGGATGGAATGTGATCAAGCTAATTTGGGGTAACGGTTGGGACCCTCTTTTAGAAAAAGATGAAAACGGTGTGTTAGTAAAGAGGATGGAAGAAGCAGTAGATGGAGAGTATCAGATGTATAGCACTGCTAGTGGATCTTATATCCGAGAGCATTTTTTTGGAGTAGACCCTCGGCTCAAAAATCTAATACAACACTACTCTGACGAAGAAATCGCAAAACTGAATAGAGGGGGTCATGATCCAAATAAAGTATATACTGCTTATCGATCTGCTGTTGAGACTAAGGATATGCCGACGGTTATCCTTGCCAAAACGATCAAAGGATATGGCCTAGGAGAGGCAGGAGAAGGAAAAAATATAACACATCAGCAAAAAAAGTTGAATGAAGAAGAGCTTCGTCGATTTCGCTCTCGCTTTGGAATTCCTATACCCGATTCTCAGGTTGGAGAAGCTCCTTTCTACCGCCCGGATGAAAACTCAGAAGAAATCCGCTACATCCTTGAAAGTAGAAAAAAACTAGGTGGCTTTGTTCCCAATCGTCGTATCAAAGCGAAAGCACTCCAACCCCCTTCTTCGAAATGCTTCTTGGAGTTTTATTCAGGCTCAGGAGAGCGTTCTATTTCTACAACAATGGCTTTCGTCCGAATGCTTGCTAAATTGCTTCATGATCAAAATATTGGGAAGCTAATCGTTCCGATCATTCCTGATGAGGCTCGAACTTTTGGAATGGAAGCCCTGTTTCGTCAGGTTGGAATTTATTCTCATATAGGCCAGAAATACGAACCAGTAGATAAGGATACTCTTTTATACTATAAAGAAGCAGTAGATGGTCAGATCATAGAAGAAGGAATCACAGAGGCAGGTGGAATGTCATCTTTTATTGCTGCAGGAACATCTTATGCAAGTCACAATCAAAATATGATCCCATTCTTTATTTATTACTCTATGTTTGGATTTCAGAGGATAGGTGATTTAATTTGGGCGGCAGGCGATATGGGATGTCGTGGTTTTCTAATCGGAGGGACTGCTGGTCGGACGACCCTTGCAGGGGAAGGTCTTCAGCATCAGGATGGGCACAGCCATCTTTTAGCTTATCCTTGTCCTCACATTCGTGCTTATGATCCAGCCTTCGCTTATGAAACGGCAGCGATTGTAGAATATGGAATTAATGAGATGTTTCTCAAACAGAAGAACCACATCTACTATATTACAGTGGGGAACGAAAATTATGTTATGCCTTCCATTCCTCGACAATACCAGAAAAATCCACAAGCACTCAAAGATCAAATTATCCAAGGGATGTATCTTTATTCCTCTTCTAAGGAAACAAATTGTTCCTTAGTTCAGCTTCTTGGGAGTGGTTCTCTTCTCAAAAATGTCATAGAGGCAGCTCAAATTCTAGCAAAAGATTTTAATATTGAGGCAGATGTTTGGAGTGTAACTGGTTATAAGCAACTTTTTCAGGACTTGATTGAAACAGAGCGAGAAAACATGCTTCATCCTGAAAAAAACAAGATACCATATGTGACTCGTTGTCTTGGAGACAATGCAGATGCAGTAGTAGCTGTATCGGATTATACCCGTGCTCTTCCATTATCCATTTCCGCTGCTATTCACAAACCATTTATCGCCCTAGGAACGGATGGTATGGGATGTAGTGATACAAGAGCTGAACTCCGGAATTTTTTCGAGGTAGATACAGCCCATATTGTTTACGCTTCCCTTTCGGTTTTAGTCAAGATAGGAAAGATAGAAAGCCGCATATTGACTAAAGCAGCAAAGCAACTCAATATCCAGAAAGATTCTATCAATCCCTCCATATTGGAAAGAGTGACTCATAAGAAAGATAGAAAATCCTCATAAGTAAACTTCTTTTCGTCTTAAGATATCTCAGGGCACTTTCCATCTTTCCATTCCCACTTCTTAGGAATATCAACAAGATCTTCGGATAAATCTTTCTTATCTTTAGTATGGCATTTTGTTATTATACCATCTACTTCGGAAGAATTGTAAATATCATGTAGAAAATCTCGGAGGTCTTTAAACAAAGCTGCTGTTAAATGAGGAGTCTTGCATACCCTTCTTGTACCTTCTCTATGGATATAATTGATAGTATAGGGATGAGATTTCCAGCGTCCTTGGTGCAAGATTTGAATTTCAGCACGGGCATGAAAGGTTTCAGGTAGTTTATCGTCTTCCTGTTTAGCTTCATAGTCAGTAACTTCTGCAGATTCAATACTATGAATGATCCTATCTTTATGTATTTTATGAAGTGAATCTAAGATAAACCGAATCAAACTCCATTCGACTACCTGTTCATTATTTGTACGAATATTAGAAAGCGATCGCTGATCAACATTCATACGGAAACAATGTTGAGAGAGACCTTATGCAGATCTAGTAGTTGCTTGAATCTGTTCTTGAACGATAGCAACTTTCTCAGGTGTTACATACATTTGGATCTCTTGCCACTGCTTGTCCTGATTTGCTTTATCATTGAGAAGCTCATACTTGGCTTCCTGAATGAACTTCAGGTTAGATACTTCGTTTTCCGGAGTGAGCGAATAGACCCACCAATCCTTTCCACGTTTTCGTAGCAACTCGGAAAAAACAGGTATCTCTTTAGTTGATGCACGGTCAGGAAGATTTGTGCAATAGTCCTTAACTTGATGCAATCTTTCTTGACCAGGGGAGGTTCCCCCAAAAAATTGCTCGTAGGTTTTATGCTCCTTACAGTGATAGAGTAGCATCTCAATTTTACGATAGAGTCGCATGATTGCTTTGGTCTGAGCAAGCTCCTTATTAGGGTCTTGGGAACCAGCAGTAAGATGGGCAAGGGGGTAAGAGGCATAGGATGTAGAATGGATGGAAAACGTCTTCAGTTTTACCGTTAAAGAATATTCTCCAGAACTAAGCTCAAAGTCTATCACTTTAGAGTCATTCTGAATTTTTTTTTCAACATCCTTGATACTTTCTAATATTTTCATCATTCCCTTTCCTCTATCGGACGCATCAAACCGCAAACTGAATCTCTATTTCTCAACAAAGACTCAAAGAAACACAGAAAACACATTCTGCATCTATGCAAATCATACCATTGTTTTTGTCAAGATTTATTCATTCCATTTTGGAATTTTTTTCTGTTTAAGATGAATTGTGCTTGACAGTAGTATCCGTAGGGGGCTAATACGTTTTTCGTGGATTTGCCGTTGAACCGTAGAATCTTGCTTCTCACAGGAGAGGGGAAGGGTAAAACTTCTTCTTCACTTGGAATGGCACTAAGGGCTTGGGGGCATGGGATGAAGACTGCTATTGTTCATTTTGTGAAGTCCCGCCAAGATACGGGAGAGGTACAGGCAATCAAACAGATAGCTTCTCTTACTCCATCTTCAATAGGAAGTATTGATCAATATGTTATGGGACTTGGTTTTCTTCCTAAACCAGAAAGCCTTCACTTTCCCAAGCATAAAGAAGCAGCGAAGCAAGCCCTTGCGAAAGCCTCTCTACTTCTACAAGAAGCCCAGCATGATCTTTTTATCTTTGATGAAATTTGCTGGGCTATTCACAGAAACCTTATTCCTATAGAAAAAGTCTTAGAGCTCCTTCCTATGGTCCGAGAAAAACAGGCACTTGTTCTTACCGGAAGATGTGCTCATCCCTCTTTGATCCAAGCTGCTGATACAGTAACAGAAATGAAAGCCATAAAACATGCTTATGCTCAGGGAGTTAGTTCTTGGATAGGTATAGAGAAATAAAAACAAATTCTTCATGGATGATTGCTGCTACTTCTAGTGGAGCTGGCAAAACATCCATTTGTATTGGTCTTGTTGCCTCCCTACTACAAAGAGGGCTTTCAGTCCAAACTTTTAAGATAGGACCTGATTTTTTAGATCCATTTTGGCTCAGTGCTGCTTCCCAAAAGAAGTGTTACAATCTTGATAGCTTCATGAGTGATAAGAAATATGTTTCCAAGCTCTTTCAAGAAAAAAGTAAGAATGCTGATGTTGTCTTAGTAGAGGGAGTAATGGGTCTTTTTGATGGAGTTTCTCCCATCAAGAGTGAAGGAAGCAGTGCGGAGATTGCACGTCTCCTTAAACTTCCTGTTGTCTTGATTATTGATGTGAGTGGGATGGCTCGTTCCATTGCTCCTATTGTGAAGGGGTTTACTATGTTTGAAGAAGGGGTTCATATTATTGGCGTGATTGCTAACTTCTGCGGCTCATCGAAGCATTCTGATCTCCTTGCGAAAAGCCTTTCTGCTGAAGGACTTCCTCCTTTGATTGGGCATTTGGAGCGAGATTCTCTTCCTCTTTTAAGAAAAAGACATCTTGGACTCGTCCCTATCGAAGAAAGATATGAGAGTGCTCAAGAACAGATTCAAGAGGCAGCTTCTGCCTGTTCTTCTTTGATTGATATAGATCTCCTGTTAAAACTTACAGAACTTCCTTCTTGTTCCAATGATACTACTAAGGACACAAGTAAGGACACAAGTATAATAACCAAAGAGATAACTAAAGAAGAAAGGAAGCCTCTTTTCTCTCAAAATGTGAAACTTGGAATTGCTTATGATCAAGCCTTCTGCTTTTACTATCCCGATAATCTTGAGGTTTTTCGTTTACTTGGAATTGAATTAGTATTTTTTTCCCCTCTTGGAGATGATTCACTTCCCAAGGACTTAGACGCAATCTTTCTTGGTGGAGGGTATCCAGAGCTGTACGCATCTCGTCTTTCTTCGAATCAAAAACTCCTAGAAGACATACGTTCTTTTGCAGAAGAAAAAGTAGTTTATGCTGAATGTGGTGGATTAATGTATCTTTCTCGCTCTATTTGTTTGGGAGAGGAAACCTTGGCTATGGCCTCTGTACTTCCCTTTTCCACCCGTATGCTCAAAAGGCATAAGCGACTTGGCTATGTACAAGTAGAGCTTATTGATGACTGTTTCTGGGGTTGTTCTTCTACAAGACTCAGAGGTCATGAGTTCCATTATTCTGAAATCATTGAGACTTCCCCTAATACTGACGAATGGATAAGCCCTTATATGCTCTATAGACCTCGGTTAGATATTAGAGAGAAAGAAGGATTTTGGAATGGACGAGTCCTTGCGAGTTATGTACATCTTCTCTTGGCTCCTAAACCTGAAATAGTTCAAAACCTTATACGCTTCCTAGGAATACAGTGATCATTTAAACCCAAGTAATTTTGAGTTTGTTATCAAGTAAGAAAACTATCATGAGGTTAATACACGACGATAGCGATAGCTTCCAGTGGAACGAACTGCCCAAGCAAGAGGGCAACCAGAAGGATCCTCAATAAAGAAGTTTTGGTGAATATGTTCAGGAAGAGAACCTGTCATTTCAGAAGTCCGAACAATCATTCCTTGGGCAATTTTTGCTGCATGAGAACGATCAATTGTAACTCTTGGCCACGAAGGAAGAATATCTTGAATGCAAAGAAGTTTTGGTTCATTCTCATTAGGTACCCATGCATCATCTTCCAGTCTACTAGAGCTTACTTGAGTGCGACAAAGTTTATGTAAGTGGACTGGTATTCCGAATTTTTCTCCTATATCTCTTGCAAAAGAGCGTACATAAGTTCCTCCACTTACTTTTAAGAATACTTCTACCTTCCTTTCCTCTGGCTCATAAGATAGGACTTTGCTTTCATATACATTAATTTTACGAGGTTTCAAATGAACTGTGTGTCCTAGACGAGCATGTTCGGAAAGACGCATTCCATTCTGCTTGATACTGGAATAAACTGGTGGGATTTGTTCTTTCAAATCTACCCAGCTTTGTATATACTCCGTTAGCTCTGTTTCATGGGCTCTCAAAAAATCCTTTGCCTTTTCATTTGAAACTTCTTGGATTATCTTCCCATGAGAGTCTTGCGTATCCGTAGATACTCCAAAAGAAAATTCAGATAAATAGTTTTTGTCTGCATGAAGAAAAAACTCTGCAAAAGAAGTTGCTTTCCCTGTCAAAAGAAGCATCAATCCACTTGCAAAGCGGTCTAGGGTTCCTGTATGACCAATTCTTCGGATCCCAAGATGCTTCCTCAGAGCATGAATGAGAGCTGTAGACGCCATCTCAGCAGGTTTATTTGCAAGCACAGCGGCACAAGAAGGAGATACTGAAGCTGTTGTCTTCAAGGAAATCATAATAAGAGCAGTCTCAGTAGACTTAACTGGCTGTAATCCCTAAAGATGTCAATAATTTCTTCCTTTTTTGTGCACAAATTGATGGTAATGAAGCTTAGCGAATCCCTCGTTTAAAATCCAAACGAGCTACACCCGCAGTTCCTTTTCCCCGACGAGGTTCTAAAATTACAACAATTCCTCCATCATGCAAGACATCAAAATCCTTATCTCCGGCAAGTAGACGAAAACTGAACAGTTTTTCTCCTATTCCATCCCATCTACCTAATGATTTAACGCTACGTACAATATTCGAGTTACGTAAACGACGATCCCGATTTTCACCTCGTTTTACCGAGGTTTCTGCAAAAGACTGAAACAATACTAGCAATATGTCAAATGCCCCTCTTGCCTCAACACTTTTTGCATTCCCTTTTTTTTGACTAACACGAATCGAAAAAGCACGCTTGTCAGAGCCTTCTTTCCGACGCAAATACAAACGTGGGATTCGAACATTTCTTTCTTTACGAAGCTCTTGAAGTATTCTTCTTAACTCATGTTTATTTGAACCTACATATTGTAATTTTCCTCCCACAATCGCCTGTGGTGTATAAATCCGACTCATTCCGAAACGATGTGCATAACGTTTTTGACGTATTTCAGATTCTTGAAGTGCGAAAGGGTCCTTCCAACCAATGTAGTCCCAATAAGGGACATGCCACGATAAAACTGCCAGTGAGTCTTCCTCGGCAAGCTCTGCAAAATAACGATCTGCTGGAGGACACGAAGAGCAACCTTGCGAGGTGAAAAGTTCCATAAGAATGAGAGGTAAGGGTGACTGAGGGGGAGGTGGTAAGGATGGCAAGTATTCAGATTTCTTGCACTTGTAAAAGCCATTAAGCCCAATCAATAACAATGCTAAGTTTAAGGTCAATCTACGAACAGTCACTGTTACACATCTATGAGAGAGCTAAGCAAATCTTCCATCAAATCCAGAACAACTAAGCTCCAACTAAGGGGAACATTGTAATCAAGGGGCATCTTTGTTTGGTTGACCACAAAGTAGCACTCCCTGCTCTTGGCTACCATCTTTTACTTTGTACGAACGCAAAGCTGGGAGCTCTCTGCAAAGTCAAATCCAAATTAGGACAAATAGAAAAATAGTGGATATTTACAGACTAGAGGCATTCGTAGCTGTTTGTAATTCTATAAGTGTTGTCTTTGTACCTGCTTTTGAGACGATATCTCCTGTCAGTATCTGAATTTTTCTGGTCTGGATTTGCTTTGCTTGGGCAATTATCATCGACCATCAGCAATACCATCATCATCTCTATCAGCAGAGGCACTACATGCGGTAATGACCGCTAGTAGAAGTATCATTGCAAGGGTAGGTAAAAGTTCTCGGCATATTCTATAAGATATTATATAGACAAGCATAGACCTCTCTGTTTGATTTGTTTTTACACTTTGGTTCCTTGATAGTGTATTAAAGAAAGGATACCTTTCTATGACACATAGTATATCAAAAGGCATAGTTTATGTCAATTACTTTTTTCTTTTTTTGGTGAAACCTACTGCCATATTTTGCACTTTCGAGTATATCGATTTGCTAAATATGCACTCTATAAAACATGCACCCCCCATGTGCACCCTCCTATGTACGTTATCTATTGAAGAGGCTTTTCTTGCAGTTATAATGTTTGATTTCGGCAGTTTAGTGAAAGGGTTTGATAGGTGTTTCCAGACTTGGCAAGTTTGGACAAGCATTCAGCATCTTTCCATCTTCCTAGGGCAAGAAGAGTTCGATGAGCAAGTCGATAATACTTTTCTCTTTGAAAACCAGTTTGTTTTTGAAACAAACTAATCTTGCGAATTTCTTTCAGTGCCTCTGTATATTGCTTCTGCTCTAGTTTAAGAAAGGCAAGTCTCATTCTAGCATCAGCTTCATATCTGTAGGAGTGAGTTGCTCGCTGCAAGTTTTCAATAGCTTGCTCTCGGTAGTATTTTTTCTTTTTTTGAGAACCATCTGGGTAACTTTCTTGAAAGGCCGCTTGAAGATAGGCTTCTGCTAGGTAAAGGTGGACTTGAGGGTGCTTCCATGAAATTTCGATAGAGTGTAATCTGTTATAGGTGCTTATACCCTCCCGAGGCGAAAAACAGGTGAGGCTGATCTTATTTCTTGTATGGCATACTTCTTGAAAGTCATCTTTCGAGGAAAGAAAATTCTTCCTCCCTGTATAATTATAGAGTGCTTCTCGATATAAAGACTGTTCTCTCCTTTGATTTTTTCTCTCTTGGAAGGATATATAGTTACTCCATACGATCACAGCAAGCTCAGGGCGGCATATCGCATTTGCATATTTTGCAAACAAGCGAGCAAGGGGTACTATGGAACTCTTTCCAGAAGAAGGATGAATTTTTTCAGAAGAAATTTCATTTCCAAACTCCAAAGCATCAGTAATATCCTTGAGACTTAAAAGAACAAAGGGAAGATTCTCTTTCCAATAACTGTCTGGTTCCACCAAAAAGGCTTTCTGTCCCTTGGCTTCCAACTGCTTTAAGATGTAAGCATCAGTTTTGTCCGAGTAGGAAATCTTCCAATTCCGGATTTGCTCCAAAAAGTCTAGTTTTCGTTCTTCCCTATTGATTCTGTACATGGAGGGATAGTAGGCACAGGCCTGTGTCATTAATTTGAGATCAATTTTATGATCATGAATACGTTTCTCTGCTCTTCTCACATACGGAAGTACTTTCTTTTCCTGTTGAACAGATAGAAAAGGAGGTTTGATAGCGTAGTAGCTCATTAAGGCAAAAAGATAATGATAGTGGCGGTATAAAAGCCATCCACCTGCAGTCCAAAAGAGCAGCAGAACGAAGATGGCTTTTTTTTGCCTAGCTATATAACTAAAAACAAGATGGTTCATTACTATACAAGTTGCTCAAAATAAGCTACTCAAAGAATCTAAGAATTTGGCAGTTTATTGACATATACGACTAATACTACAATGGGTAAAAAAATAGTCTACTATAATTTTCTTATAAGAAAGGCTATAAATTCAGGAATCTTCAACTTTTTTTTGCATTTTAGATAAAAAAAAGATGACTTTTTTACCCCTTTATTCTAAATAAGTCTATATGCCCACGTCAAAGCAGAAAAATGTGAAACAAAAGCATAGAAAGGCACAGGAACGTCAAAAACAAAAGAAGCTGAAAGGGATAGCTAAAAAGAAAAGTGGCTAGCTAGCTCTTCCCCTTCGTCTTGATTTGCCTTTCTTTAATATAGGTGACTTTTCTATAACCGAAGAGTCAAAAGATATAGGTGTAAACAACCTTGGTCAGAAAAGTGTCCTTTTGTGAGTGTTTGACTACCATGTGGGATATAGGGTTATGTTTGTAAACGGAGAGGATGTCCGTCTTTCGTCTCTAAAGAATATTCTCTCCTTGAGAGATCTCATAATTCACTATAAGATGGAACCAGAAGCAGTGGCCGCTGATGTGAATGGTAGCATTCCTTCCCGAAAGACATGGTCTGAAATTATTTTAAAAGAAGAAGATCGAATTGAGTTGGTTCGCTTTGTGGGGGGCGGTTGAGGATGCCTGTGCAATCCTTTTCCTATGTCGAAAAGTACTTTTTTCCCTGGAAGCAAAAGGCTCTACCCAATTCTGGATCTTGGTTCTCAAGAAGGGCATCTGGCGAAGCAGGTTAGTCTGTGGAAACAGTGGGGTCTATCCTACTATCAGCTTCGTGCCAAGGAAGTGACAGGAGAGGAGTATTGTTCTATTGCTCTGACTCTTAAGCAAGAATTTCCCGATCTTCATATTATAGCAAATGATTTTGCATACGAAGCAATTCATCACCCTGATCTTTTTTCAGGACTTCATCTTGGTCAAGAGGATTTGCAACAGCTTGGCTTTAGAAACTCAATTCGAAGGCTCTTAGCAAAACGATGTTCATCGATCGAGGCTAGATTTATTTTAGGCATTTCTACTCATAACACAGGAGAGATTGTTTCTACCCTATCGTCGGAAGAAGAGACTCCTCTTCCATGGTCTTATATTGCACTAGGTCCTTGTTTTCCTTCCCAATCTAAAAAGAACCAAAAGAACGATACACTTTTCAAAAATGAGCTCCTAGTAGAAGCAGTTCGTGTTTTTGCTAGGCAGAATAGCCAACGTTCCACGGACTTAGCTTTAGTTCTTATAGGAGGAATTACTAGAGATAACGCTAAGTTACTTTTTCACGTTGTTCATTCTGTTTCTCCAAGGATTTCACCTGTTATAGCAGCAATCCAGTCTGCTCGAGAAAAGGAAACCTTTCTCCTTGGATAGTCTGTCTCTTAAAATACTACTTTTTTACTTCGTTTTTCCTAATATAGATTTGATTTTGTAGTTTGTACTAATATGGAGTTGTGTTTGAAATTCAGATGGCTAGTTTTCTCTCAATTCCATAGATATATATGATTTTTGACGTGACTTTTCATAGAAGCAATCAAGGTATAGAATAAACAAATGGTTACACGAATGCTAGCAGGTCTGGGAAATCCAGGTAATCGATACCATCTTACTCGTCATAATGCAGGATTTTGCGTTTTGGATTATATTGCTAATTTCTTGCAGGCAAAATGGAAAATAAAACCAAGTGAGACTGAATCCGCTTTGATTTACTTAAATTCCACAGAAGGAGTAGAGAGAGTCCAATTTGCAGCTGTTAAGCCTCTCAGTTTTATGAATCTTTCCGGACAGCCTATTCAAAAAGCCTTGAAATATTTTCGAGTTGAGCCAAGCAATATGCTTGTGATCCACGATGAGATTGAGCTTCCTTTGGGAGAAATTCGATTGAAAGAAGGAGGAGGCCATAGAGGTCACAACGGTTTAAGAGATATTATTGCAAAAGTAGGAGCGGACTTTTTTCGTCTTCGAATTGGTGTTGGACGTCCTCAAACAAATCAGGAAGTAGCATCTTATGTTCTTTCTCCTTTCGACAGCTTGGAACAAAAACTTCTTCATTCTGTATGTGAAAAGGCTACTGAAATCTGTTTTTCTTGGCTACAAACCCCCTAATGCTATTCGGACAATCTTTTCTTAGTTCTACTTGTTCTAAGAACATCTATTGAAAATAGTGGCAATGAGAGTAATTGCCTAAAATGAAAAAACATATTATTCTTGTTAGTGATAAGTTCGATTCACAGGGAATCGAACGGCTTAGAGAACAGCAAGATTTTGAGGTTATCTATGAAGGAGGATGTAGCCGAGAAAGGTTCTTAGAGCTTCTTCCTCAAGCAGATGGTCTTATCATCCGTTCAGCAACTCGAGTAGATCAAGAAGCTCTTTCCAAGGCTAAAAATCTCAAGATTATCATTCGTGCAGGAGTTGGAGTGGATAACATTGATATCCATGATGCTTCTCAAAATGGTATTATCGTAGAAAATGCTCCGGGTGGAAATACAGTTTCTACTGCAGAACAGGCACTTGCCCTTCTCTTTGCTTGTGCTCGAAAGATTCCTCAAGCCAATGCTTCTATTAAGGATCACAAATGGGAAAAAAGCAGGTTGAAGGGAATTGAAATTACAGGGAAAACGATCGGCATTGTAGGACTTGGAAGGATTGGCAAGGAGGTGGTTTCTCGCTCTCGTGCTCTTAAAATGAATGTAATTGGTTATGACCCTTATATTCCTTCGGAAAGTCTGAAGCATCTTGAAATTGACTTAGTTAGCAAAGAGGAAATTCTTACACATTCGGATATCATCACAGTTCATACTCCTTTAACAGAAGATACTCGTGACTTTATCAATTGTGATAATCTCAAAGATCTGAAAACAGGAGTGATTTTGATTAATGCGGCGCGAGGGGGAATTTATAACGAAGAAGCACTTGTAGAAGGATTAGAAAGTGAAAAGATACGTGCGGTAGCTCTTGATGTGTTTTCTAAAGAACCTCTTCCTTCCTCTTCTCCTTTAAGAAAATTTGAAAACTGTATTTTAACCCCACATTTAGGAGCATCTACGAGTGATGCAGAGCTTGCTGTTGCCATAGAAACTACAGATTCTATGATCATTTACTTTAAAAGCGGAGAAGCTCGTAACGCTTTTAACTTTCCTACTGTAGATGCTGAATCTATGGATTTTCTTCGACCCTACTATAAAGGAGGGATGCAAGTGGGCAAGCTTCTTGCTCAGTTGGTAGGAGATGTACAGAATATTGAAATCAACTTTCATGGTGAGATCTGCAATTATGAATTAGCCCCTGTCGAGTCAGCTATTCAATACGGAGTCCTTCAGCCAGCTATGAAGGATGAAGTCAATCTTGTAAATGCACCTGTACTTTTAGCTGATAGAGGAATCCAGATCAACCAAAAGTCCTACCCTGAGGCAAAAGGATTTTCTAGCTTTATTCACCTACGGTTAAAAGATGCTGGAGGGAAGATCACGGAACTTCAATATACTTCTCTAAGACGACAGCCCATTGTTTTTTCGTTATTTGATCTTCCTATCGAGTTTAAGCCAGAAGGGATTCTCCTGTCTATCAAAAACAAGGATACTCCTGGAGTTGTGGGAACTGTCGGTAGTTTTTTAGGGAAACGAAAGATCAATATTGCACATTTTGAACTTAGCAGAAATGAAAGAGGAGGAGATGCCTACTGTATCCTTAGTATCGATGAACTTCTCAATCGAAATGATCTGAATGCAATGAAACAGTTAGATCACGTGATACATGTACATCAGATAGATCTTCGCTGAGTTTTCTGTAAATTTTTGCTTATTGATTTGGAATTGATTCTATCTTCAACCTTGGGTTTGAGTCCTGACAGAACGCTTTTGTTTCACTTTACGAAGAAGTTTTTTTGTAAAATACTTTGTTTTCTTATCCAGATAAAGTACTACTAAGGCAAGAATCAAATAAGATATTGCTATTTCCCATATATTGGTGTTAGAAAAAAAATACTTGCCTGTTTTGAGGAAAGCATAAAAGAAGAAACCAGAGAAAAAAAGATATATATGAAGAATTACACGCTTTCTTTCTGAAAAAGAACTAAGAAAAAGGAGTATCATCAGAAACCTAAGTGCTCCTGAAAGATGAAATTCATCTGTGAGTGCCATGAAAACAGTACAAGGAAGTCCTACGGCAGTATAGATTATATATCTATACTGCCGTAGGACTTCTTCTTTGAGATACATCATCTCTAGGCTCAAAACAAGAGCAAATTCGAAACAGATAAATATAAAAGGAATCAGTATGGTAATATCAGGTTGGTACCAAAAACGAAAAACAAAAGGAAGAATGCACAAGGAGAAGATAAAAAAAGCTATTCTCACCTTTTCTTCTGAAAATAAGATTCTCCATTCAGGAAAGGTGGTATTATCTTTTTTGAGTCCCGACATAAATCTTCTTGATTCCTTGTTCTCGGACAATATCAATGATTTCTATGACTTTCCCATGAGAGATTTTTCGGTCTGCATTGATTGTCAGTTTGGGATCAGTCTTCTTTAAGGAAAAGATTTTTAGAGCCTTAGACAATTCTAAGAGATTGATTTTTTTCTGATTTAGAAAGATTTCCTCTTCCCGATTCAAATAAAGAATCATTGGAGATGTATCACGACGATCATCATTTTTGGATTTAGGAAGCTCTATATTCATCCCACTTTGATTCAAAGCAGGAGCTGCAATCATAAAAACAATGAGAAGAACAAGAATAATATCCATAAATGGAATCATATTAATCCTATTAGAAAAACTTTCTTCATCCCGTAGATATTTCTGATAAAAATCCATAGAATTAATGAAAGAGTGTCGTTTTTAGAAGAGATGTGTTGATCTCTATCTCACGAATCATAGACTGAGCTTTTTTTCGAAAATAGTTATAAGAGATAGACGACGGAATAGCTGTAAGAAGGCCAGCAGCGGTTGCTGTAAGTGCTTGTGCGATTCCTGCATTCAGTTCGTAGTTAGTAGAATCTACAGAAGAACCTATGGCGGAGAAAGCCTGTATAATTCCAAAAACAGTGCCTAAAAGTCCAATATAAGGACTAATACTCCCAAGTGTAGCCTGTGTTAGAAGATATTTTTCAATTTCAGGTAGTTTTTCTGCAATGAATCGGTTCTTAGCCTCTTCAAAATATTTTTCGAGGGAAGCAGATTTTGTTTGAGAAACAACATATTCTCCGCATGATCGTAAAACATACTCAATAGGAGAAAGTGTTCTTGCATTTTGCAAGAGAATTGATCTTTTGTTCCTACTTTTTTTTCTAAAAGCAACAGAAATGATCTGAATTAACTCCTGTGTCTTTTCTGAGCTGAATCTCTTTGTATGGAAGTAAATCAGTCTTTCGATAGTCAATATACAGGATAGTAAGAGAGCAATTCCAAGAATGATGAGGGTTGGCCCTCCTGAAGCAAAAAAATATACATATGAAAAATAGGGTAGAGAATTCATTTTTTTTTAAGTGTTTCCTCCATGATTTGCTCTACTTGTTCACGACAGGTTCCGCATCCCATGGAACATTCTGTTTTCTGCTGAATTTCTTCAAAAGAACAAGCTCCTTCGTAGATTACCTCTTCTATCTTTTCTCGAGAAACATGACAGCAGATGCAAACCATTTTGGGTCTCATCCTGCTGAATGATTTCTCTCATATCTTCTGTATCCATACCTAATCAAATATTTCAAAGTTTTCTCTCTTAACAAGAAGTAAATACTCAAAAAATGGCAGAGTATTGGACGATAAAACCGTACACTTAGACACCTTTTGTACAAAGTAAGGCTTAAAAACAACTTGAATCCTGAGTTCTTAGGCTCAGATTTGCAAACAAATTGAATCGAAATTGAGACAGAAAAGACGTCCACATTCCTTGCATGACTCTAAGACTCCTTTCTCATATTTTTATCATCATGGTATACTTGTAAACATCTTTTTGATATGAGCAAGTACTTATTTTCTCTGTTTCGTATGAATAGTTATAGAGGTATTTGTTTGGATAGTCCAATATAATAAGCATAAATATCCATCTATTTCTTGAATATTTAACATATACATTTGCCAAATAAAATAAAAAAAGGTGGTATCAAAAACATACAGGAAAATTATTGTACCAATTCGTTTGATTCGCGAGCCATAAAATAGCAATGAGTCGATAGAGATGAGTCGTAAGAAGATAGCTTTGATAGGAGCCGGGCAGATAGGGGGGACCATTGCCCTTTTAGCTTCCCAGCGTGAATTGGGAGATGTAGTATTATTTGATATTGCTGAGGGGATACCTCAAGGAAAGGCTCTTGATATCCTAGAAAGTACTCCCATTCAAGGATGTAGCTCTTCTCTTACAGGAACAAACAATTACAAAGATATAGAGGGAGCAGACATTTGTATTGTAACGGCGGGAATTCCTCGAAAGCCGGGGATGAGTCGTGATGATTTAATAGAAGTAAATTCCAAAGTCACAAGAGACGTTGCACAGGCAATACATGACAATGCTCCAAATAGTTTTATTATTATGGTGACAAATCCTCTGGATGCAATGGTCTATGTTATGCACAAAATCACAGGATTTCCTAAAAATCGAGTGATGGGAATGGCTGGAGCTCTTGACTCAGCCCGCTTTCGTGCCTTTATTTCAATGGAAACTGGTATTTCTGTGGAAGATATTACTGCCTTTGTCTTAGGTGGACATGGAGATACGATGGTTCCACTACCTCGTTATTCTACTATTGCTGGAATCCCTCTTCCTGAGTTTCCAGGATTAAGTACGGAAAAAATCGAAGCTATGGTGGAAAGAACCCGAAAAGGAGGAGGAGAGATTGTGCAACTCCTAAAAACAGGCTCAGCCTTTTATGCTCCAGCTATTTCGGCTATAGCAATGGCAGAGTCCATTTTAAAAGATCAGAAAAGAATCTTCCCCTCTGCAACGCTTTGTGAGGGAGAATATGGTCATCAAGATGTTTTTATGGGAGTCCCTGCTGTATTAGGAGCTAAAGGAATAGAGAAAATTATTGAAGTAAATCTTTCTTCAGAAGAAAAAGTGGCATTGGATAAATCAGCAGCTGCAGTTTTGGAATTGAAGCAAATCGTAGATAAGAGTGGAGTCCTGTAACAGAAGCCATAGCCCTTAAGCTACTGATGTGTATAGACCTTCCATTCTTTAAATATCTACTATTTTATCTCTTTGTCCTAACTTGGACTTGGCTTTGCCCATCATACTTATGATTCCAGATGATATAAATACTCAACAAACAGACAGAAAGCTGTTATACTTGGCTACACAAAGCAGTAGTCCTCGTATCGTGTGTGAGTATAAAGCTAAAAACCAATCGACAGCTGAACTCTTAGCTCTCGTGTACCAAGCAAATAAGAGAGTCAATCCATAAAAAACAAATGGCTAAAACAAAGAAAATCGTTCAGTTTGCTCCACCACAACAGCTCTAACGAAAGAAAAACGTTTTTATGAATCTCGAAGCACTTCTTCTATCTAAGTTTTTTCTTATGACGAT
Organism: Leptospirales bacterium; assembly: GCA_014238275.1. GTDB lineage: Bacteria > Spirochaetota > Leptospiria > Leptospirales > Leptonemataceae > JABABJ01. The sequence goes on from JABABJ010000129.1 coordinate 20,805, forward strand.
TAGATTTGCGCTTTTTCTTACGTTTGTGAGTACGAATCTTTCTTCTTTTTCTCTTTCTGCCTGAGGGCATAAATTTTTTTTTGATTACCTCTTTGGTTCACTTTTGAGAAGCAAGGTATTTTTGTAAAGAAGAATTTTGCCTCATTCCTTTTAAAAATTCTTTCATCTGAGAAAGGCAAGCTCGATCTGCCAAAAACAAGATACCCTTCTCTTGAACAACGGTTAGATTTTCCACTCCTAAAAGAGCCACTAAGCCTTCGTCTACAGCAATAATATTATTCTTACTTTTCATAGCACTAATAACAGAGTCTCCTCGTTTCACAAGATAGTTCCCATTTATATCGACTGGAATCAGCCTAGCAAGAGAGTCCCATGACCCAGTATCATCCCACTGAAAGGACGAAGTTACCACTGCCCCTTTCTTGGATTTTTCCATAATAGCCTGATCTACAGGAAGAGAAGGAAGCTTGGAAAAGGCAGAAGCAAGTTTGTGAGAATCGTGATAGGAACTTCGGATAGGCTGAAGGATTTTAGGAGAAAGTCGATCCATCTCTAACAGAAAAGACTTTCCTAACCAAACAAAAATCCCTGAATTCCACAAAAAACCTCCTTTTTTTAGATAGGATGAAACAGTTGAGCGATTTGGTTTTTCTCTAAAAGAAGCAATTTGATAAAGGGAATGAGACTTTACTTTTGTAGACTTTTTATTTTTCAGGACACCTTTAGAACGATTTCTTTTACGAACCTTTTCAGAAAGAGTGATTTTTTTCCCCAGTTGAATATATCCATAATCTGTCTCAGGGCGAGTTGGAGGAATACCTATAGTTGTCAGAAAACCAAGACGAGCAGAAGCTATAGCCTTTTTCATTGTCTGATGAAATGCAGGAAGAGGAGCAATATAATGATCTGCTGGGAAAATCATCTGTACAGCATCTGGAAACTTTTCTTCTAGGAGAAGGCATGCTAAGGCTATGATAGGAGCCGTATTTTTTCCTTCAGGTTCCAAGATAAAGGAGTTTGAACGAATCCCTTTGCAACTATTTCGAATTTTTTTCTTCATCGACAAGGTGCATCCGATAAAAATCCGATCGTCATCTGTTAGCATTCTAGCACGGGAAAGAGTCTCCTCAAGCAGGGTTTTATGCGAATAGAGTTTCTGAAGTTGCTTGGGGGTATCCTCATTGGAACGGGGCCAAAAACGTTCTCCTTTCCCTCCAGCAAGGATCAAAATGACAGGCTTATGATGATTTCCTGTGCCTCTTTCCTTGAGGTTCCATATCATATCTAGGGAGGAGTCAAATCCAGAAAACCTTGATTAGAACGTCCATCCTTCAAATCAGGCGAATAGGATTGTGGGTTAGAAGGATGAGCTTTTTGCGGTACAAGAGTTCTTTTCTCTTGGGAAGAAAGTTGATTTTGATTTCTATTAGAATATTTTGGGGAATGAAGAGGGGAACGAAGAGAAGAGGGGGGAAACCACTTGCTATAAGGCATGATCATCACATCAACATTATTGCTGAGACGATCTGCTGTAATATAGTCTCTCAAAGAAGGATATATCTCTAAAAGTTTCCCTATCTTATTGAGACGAGAAAAATAAGCAAAATCAGTAATTTCAGAAGCATCTTTTCGAGCACGAGCATCATTAACGATCTGAATCCGTTTTAACTTGCTCTCTAAGATACGTTTACTGGATGCAAGCATTGAACGATAATATTCAGGGTCTGGAACAAAAATTCGCAGGGGAATCAGAGAAGTGATATGGATACCTTCTTTTTGAAACTCCTTTTGAAGCTGACTTAAAGCTGTATTCTGGAAATAGCTCTCGATTTTCTCCTGTAACTTAGGTAAATCAGAATCACTTTGGTAAAACTCTGAAATTTTCTTTTCCACAAGATAATTCATTTTTACCTTAAGATAGTAATTCAGGCGATTTGGGTTTCTCTTCTCTAGTTTTTGTATAAGAGAATCTAGTTTATCTGCATTTAGATTGTATGTAAGATGAATTTTGATAGCAATGTAAAAGGAAGGATCTAAATCAAGGACTTTGCTCTTTTTGAGTTCCTTTTGCACGGATAGCTCTAAAGCCCGCGAATTGAGAGCTATCCTTCGTAGAATGATCTTTCCAGGGATGATACGAAACGGGATAAAAGTAAACTTTCTTGGAAGAATAACTTTAGAATGTCCATCTTTACAACAGTCTTCTACAAGTACTGCTTCGTGAAACGAAGCTCTGACATAACCCAGATAAACCCACGCAAAAAATGAACCGATAAGAATACTCCAACAAAAAAAGCGAAACAGTTGCTTCATGTATCTTCTTGTGGAGGCACATCAGTAGGGATCTCTAAGTCAGAATCAAAAACGATGGTAGAGATAGCGTGCTTATAGATCAAGCTTTGCTTATCCCCCTCTGACATTAGAAGTATTGTGAAATTATCAAAACTTCTGATAATTCCTTTTAAGGGGACCCCATTGACAAGAAATATTACGAGGGGGATTCGGTTCTTGCGGAGCAAGTTTAAGATGGGATCTTGAATGTTATTTTTTCCTGTTGACATAATTTACTTAGATTTTCCCTAGCTTCGTTTAAGACTACTCTTATCTATCATTATAAAACCGAAAACCTTATTTTTATTCTTCCTCTTTTTCCGTGTACTTACCCTTCCCACGTGCAACTATTTTGCCAATTTCATTTTCTACTTCTGCTCGGTTTTCTATTGTTCTTCGATTTTTTTTCACAAACCAACCTCTGAGATGAAGTTGCTCTTGAATCTTTGCAGATTGAAGGTAGCGTATTGTAATTTCACCAACAGTTGCATCAAAGTTCATGGATTCATTAATTTTCTGCATCACCTCGTCAAGAACTACGCAAAGTACACCAGGGTGAACTTCCCCATCATCATTCCCTTGAAAGGAATGATGACAACGGTGCTTTCCATACACTGTCCGAGTATCTTCATCAAAAACAAGATCAAGCTGAAGACCATTCGGATTATCTGCACCTGAGCCAAAACTAAGAGGACTTCTAACTAAGTTCATCTTAAACTATTCAGCAACCAGAAGTTGACTGTACCAATAGTTTTTGGAGTAAAGATTTTGTCAAGAAGAATCTTTAATTGTCAAGAAGAATCTTTAATAGAATTAATTTTACTTCGCAAAGTTGGCTAAGTCAATCTCGAATTTTTTTCAGATCATTCAATCGGCGACGTTTTTTAGGAGAATCCCATTCTTTACTGGAAAACTCATCTAGCTCATAACTGTCAGTAAGGTATTCTTTTTCATAGGAAGGAATGATTCTCTTATTTGGCTCAACACTCTTCAGATTTTGAAGGTACTTTTGGACTTCTTTTGGGGGGCGTCTTAGAACCTCTGTGTTCAATGCTGAATTATGTTGAGTTCCTCTCAGCCCTACGATACGATAGGGACCTGGATGGCCAGCCTCATGGAATATTTTACCGAAAAAAAGAAGCTTGATTTGCTGAGCTCCCTGCTTAAGTTGTGAATCTTTTTTTGCATACGCTACAGGAGACTTCCCTGCATAAAGATTTGCTTCTATAGTATATCGTGCAGGTATCTTGACATTTAATCCAACACGTATCACAAGAGAGCCATTGACAATAGCCTCACCCTGAAATCCAGTAAACCGAGCAGGTGCTTCGGGAGAGGAAAATACAGAAGCAAGAAGGCTATAAGAAGGCTTTTCATTTCCTTCAGGAATGGAAAAATGTGCAACCAGCTTCAGTCGCCCCCAATCCTCTTGTCGAGGACGATAACGGAAGGTATGTATATAGTTGTTCTCCTGAGTCCCAGGAATTACTTCTGGCAGAGGAAGGGGATATTTATTTGGGCTAAAGTATCGGTAAAACTCAAGCCTTTCAATTACTATAGGAGCATAGGGAGAGCTATCTTGATTCTCTGGAGAGTCAGTAGAGTTTCCCTTGCCTAGCCTGCTACAGACTAAAAAGAACTCTACTGACTCTCCTTCCATAATGTGCTTTTCCTTGGGTTGAAGTAAACATTGATGAAGTGGTTCGAGAAGCTTTCCATCCTTAACATAGGGAAGTTTGATAGGACGTTTGGGTATCCACCAGTATTGAGTTCGAGCTGTATGACCTGATCTGAGAGGTCGAGAGTTAGGAGGATATTTTGCCCATTCTTTATAGTCTGCAATCACATCAGCTCGACTAACCTTGAGTTTGTTATAGTCAAATCTCTGAGAAGCCCCAAAGGGCTCTTGGGTACTTTCAGAAAGCCTATCCTTACGAGACTTCTCTTTTGCAGAGTCCTTTTCGGCATTAGGAATGAAAAGCCAGATGAAGAAAAAAACAAACAGGAGCCCTAGTACAAGCCACAGACCTCTCCGGTATCTTGTCATGAACAATAGAACTAAAGAGAACCGATGAAAAAGCAGGAAAACATTTTAATTAGTAAGTTCCCCAAGAAGATATCTCAAGTATCCCTTAATCTCTACATGACCTACATTTTCTCCCATTTTGTCAAAACTAGGATGATTTCTTTGACCTTCGTTTGGCTCTACTGTCTCCGTGGTTTTTTCATCATCATTGCAACCTGTAGACGACTGACTCCTAAAGACTCCTGTAATGAAATTAATGAGTTCTTCTCTGCTAAGAGTAGTAGTCGGATGTGGAGGGCGTAATGTTTCTTCTGGACATTGCTGAACCTCATGTCTCCCACATTCCATAAATATCCCTATGCTTGGGAAATTGCAGGCAGAATGAGGGGCTATGATTCCATCGTACTTAGGGGGGAAAAGACCTTTCAAAAATCCTTTGTCCACATCGGGCTTTATCGCAAAGACATTATAAAAAATGATTCCTTGGTTATTTCCATGGTCGTATTCGCGAGCTTCATCAAGTTCAAGGGCATGGATTGCATCTGTAGATAAAAAATCACGAAGCTTTTCTGTCAGAGACAATTCTATCCCAAGCACACTCAGGGCAGATTTCACTAGAGGGTTTTCTAAAATAGTTTTGTCTGCTGCGTTTATAAGATGTGGTGCTGCATCTGCAGCTTCTGATCCTCCTTGGGCTCCTGCAAGTACTTGGATGTATTCGATATTGTAAAAGTCTAATGCGTTTGGAAGATTGGCTATTGTAAATCCAACTGTCAGTCCTCCCATAGAATGGGCAACAATTCGACATTTTTGTTCCCTATCCCTACGGCAATACATATTGAGTCCTTCCAAGAGACGAGTAACTCCTCTTGTAGTTTCAAATTCTCGAGGATCAAGTGTAGAATCATACGCCAAAATAATCCTCCTTCTGTTAGGTTCTGCCCCAAGAGAAGAAAGAGGTTGCCAACTATCATTATTTCCGTTGCATCTTTCAACCGTCCAAAGATGGCAGTCCATGATGAGACGTTTTTCGCTCTTTAATACATTTAATCCATGCAGGTAGAGTACAGTTACCTCATCTGGATTTTGTCCTGCATCAATGGGGGATGATACCCACAAAACACAAATTATTAAGGGAAAAATCCTTAGCAAGAAAAAATTTTTCAGACAAGTCATTACAAACAAACCCCATACAATGCCATAGTTCAATTCTGCTTAGTCCTAGGAAGCAGCTTCCAGATGATATTTTACATCCTCACTTGTAAACATTGCATTATTCTACTCCCTTATTCATTTAATGGGCTTTTCTCATAATAGTCTCTACTGTTTTTCATCTCAACATGCCCTATATCTTCTCCCATTACCTCAAAACTAGGATGAGGATGATTCCCCTCAAATAAAACCCTTTCCACTTCTGCTACTGCTGCATCCGATGGGCAGGCAAGTGGCGTACTCCTATCAACATCTGCTGGAAGAAACCTATCAATAAGACTATTAAAGAATCCACTAACTAAGCCCAAAACACTACTTGAGGATTTCCCAAGAAGGTCATCTTCAGAGCATGTAGTGAGTGTATAAGCAGTACATTTGTCATACAAGCCTACTTCCGCAAAGTTGCAGGCAGAATGAGGGGGGAAAAGAAATTTTAAAGATCCTTGGTCTACATCTGGTTTTTTCCCAAAAACATTGTAGAATTGGATTCCTCGCGTCAAGTCATGTGTATAGGCATCTCGTGCACTATCGATTTCAAGGGCATTGATAGCATCTGCGGATAACAAGTCGTTAATTTTATCCCCCACTAAAGGTAAATTTTCAAGCCTTGGTAGGGCTTCAGCAGCTTCCGACCCCCCCTGAGCACCTGCTAGTACCTGAATGTACTCAATATTATAAAAATCCAATATATCGGGAATTTGTGCCACTGTATATCCAGTTGTTAAGCCCCCCATGGAATGGGCAATAATTTGACATCTTTGATCCCTGTCCCTACGGCAATACATATTGAGTCCTTCCAATAATCGAGTAAAACCTCGTTTTGGTCCTGGTGTCAAAGGGTTCAAGGTTGCATCATAAGCCACAAAAACCCTCTTTTCAGTAGTAGAGCTCTCAGGCATACCTTTCCAATAATCGTTATTCCCTTCGCATCTTTCATCTGCCCAAAGATGGCAGTTTATAATTTGAGGCACATTATTCTTTAACAAAAACAAACCATGCACATAAATTACTGTTACTTTATCCCCCTGATTCTGTTGAGCACTCATTGGAAGTGCAAACAAAAGACACCAAGCTAAGGGAATAACCATTAATACAAATCTTTTTAAATAAATCATAGCAATGCTATACTATTAAGCCTACTTTTTTATTGCAAGACTTTTTTGTATTTTTTAGAAAAAATTTTAAAAAATACAAATGTCTCAGTTTTGCAGTATTAGCCTCGAAATGCGTGATGCTGGACGAGAGTCCAGATATAGACTCCGATCACCGAGGATTTCTTTTATAATATTTTGCATCCTCACTTGTAAAAATTGCATCATTCTGCTCAAAATGGAGGGAAATTGCAATACAGGAGCTCTTACTCTCTTTCATACTCTCTTTCATAAGAAAGTCATAAAGAAGCTCAGGAATTTTCTGAATCTCTAAAAACTGAATAGACGTGCGTTAATTTTTCAGCACACTCCGATCAACCTGATGTCAGCAAAACTGACATCTAGCTATGAAGTCCCGTAAAATGCCTCTGATAAAACAGAAGAATGAAACAAGACCTTATAGGAGGTGGTCCAGCCGCACGTTCCCGTACGGCTACCTTGTTACGACTTCACCCCCCTCACTAGCTTCACCTTAGCAGCCTGCCTCCGTGAGGTTAGCTTAGCTTCTTAGGGTGCCGCCAACTCGGGTGGTGTGACGGGCGGTGTGTACAAGGCCCGAGAACGTATTCACCGCGACATTCTGATTCGCGATTACTAGCGATTCCTACTTCATGGAATCGAGTTGCAGATTCCAATCCGAACTGGGATCGATTTTTTGAGATTAGCTCCACCTTGCAGTTTCGCTGCCCTTTGTATCGACCATTGTAGCACGTGTGTAGCCCTAGACGTAAGGGCCATGAGGATTTGACGTCATCCCCACCTTCCTCCGGTTCATCACCGCCAGTCCCGTACGAGTTCCCGGCATTACCCGCTGGTAACATACGATAGGGGTTGCGCTCGTTGCGGGACTTAACCCAACATCTCACGACACGAGCTGACGACAACCATGCAGCACCTGTGCAGCCGCCTTTCGGAAGGTACATCTCTGCGCCAATCGACTGCATGTCAAGTCTAGGTAAGGTTTTTCGCGTATCATCGAATTAAACCACATGCTCCACCGCTTGTGCGGGCCCCCGTCAATTCCTTTGAGTTTTACTCTTGCGAGCATAGTCCCCAGGCGGTCGACTTAATCCATTAGGTTCAACACCGAGGGGGTTGATACCCCCGACGTTTGGTCGACATAGTTTATGGCGTGGACTACCAGGGTATCTAATCCTGTTTGCTACCCACGCTTTCGCGCCTCAGCGTCAGTCATCGTCCAGTAGGCTGCCTTCGCCATTGGTGTTCCTCTCGATATCTACGCATTTCACCGCTACACCGAGAATTCCGCCTACCTCTCCGAGACTCCAGACTAATAGTATCGAATGCAGACTTCAGGTTGAGCCTGAAGATTTCACATTCGACTTATTAATCCGCCTGCGCGCTCTTTACGCCCAGTAATTCCGAACAACGCTTGCACCATACGTATTACCGCGGCTGCTGGCACGTATTTAGCCGGTGCTGTCAACAGGTACCGTCATTTTTTTCTTCCCTGTCTATTGCGGTTTACAACCCTAAGGCCTTCATCCCGCACGCGGTGTCGCTGCGTCAGGGTTCCCCCCATTGCGCAAGATTCTTAACTGCTGCCTCCCGTAGGAGTCTGGACCGTATCTCAGTTCCAGTGTGACCGATCACCCTCTCAGGCCGGTTACCCATCACTGCCTTGGTAGGCAATTACCCCACCAACAAGCTAATAGGCTGCAGGCTTATCTTTTGGTGCCCGAAGGCTTTGCCTTTCCTAGCATACATAAATGCAGCTTGGAAAGGATGATGCGGTATTAGCCTGAGTTTCCTCAGGTTGTCCCCCGCCAAAAGGAAAATTACCTACATGTTACTCACCCGTTTGCCACTCGTGTACCCCGAAGGGCCTTACCGTTCGACTTGCATGTTTAAGACGCACCGCCAGCGTTCGTTCTGAGCCAGGATCAAACTCTTCGTGATGTATCAGTCCGAAGACTGATAACGTTAAATTCACACCCCTTCTTCGTTTCAACAAACCAGAAAAAGCTGGTCTGGAAACAAATTCCTTTTGAGAGATCCTAATCAAGGGGTGCTTAGCTACTTTCTATAGTAGCATTGTGCGATGTAAAATCGCACGAAGTTACTGAATGAATTTTCTTTGCTTTTCAAAGATTCGTCAAATTGACGAACCGCACATCTATTCAGATTTTAAAGATCCAGACCAATTCCAGGGCTTAGTATTTTGATTCAATATTTCAGAATATCGAATCTGTATACCTGACACCCTTCTTACTTCCTCTTAGTTTTTAGGCTTCCTGTTGAGAATCTAAATTCTCCTTCCGCTAAAGCAGATGAGAGAAATACTAAAAGGCACAGAACTTAGCATGAACCACCAGAAGAAACCCAACTCAAATGAGAGAAGGGACATCGATAGCATAGCAAAAGCTCTTCGCAGTCTTTATGACCATCGGATTTCTTAACTCTTGGATGTCAAGTTTTTTTCTTTTACTAAGATCACAATTGTATGAGGTATGGCAAGATCTCCGCTGAAAGACAATCTCTGTGGAAAAAATGGCAAGAAATAGAAAGAATTAATCCAAATATTCTTCTAGCTCTTTTTTGAGTCCCTCTGGCAAATCAAGCCCAAGATTGAGAATTCGTTCGTTATATTTGTGAAAAGAAAGCCTATGATCAGATGTCTGGAGGTAAGCAGAAAGGATTTCTGAACCCCATTTATAAAACTCCTTCATAATATCAGAGTCTTCTGTAAGGATATCGTAAAATTTTGACACAAGAGAAAAATTTACTGGTCTTCCTATGGTTCCGTAAAATAAGAAGCGTAATACTGTTGGATAATGCTCTTTATCCCTCTTGGTAATATAATTTGCAACATGATGAAGATTGATGCAATCAAGGGTCTCAATGTGAATTTTTTCTGTGTGGAGGTGGCTACATAGAGTATGAGCAATGATTTCCCTCTCAAAGCTAAGATTCGAGCAAAGCGGCATACATTCATCTTGTCCCTTATGAATCCTACAATAGTGAAAAAGAATCAAATCTACATCGGACTGCTTTTCTACTATCCCGAAATTAATGCTTCCCAGAATTTCAAGGCTAACTGAAAAGCCACGTTCATCTAAGGCCTGTATCGCCTTTCGGAAGGCCTGCATTCTCTTCAAGGCATCCCTCGTATCGTAGTTTCTATACTTATGTTTGAGCCCTTGGTAGATTTGGATCAGGTTTTTGGATTTATCTTCACTCATTTTCTTTTAGTAGGTTGAATTTTAAGAAGTTTCTTGTCAGAAAAGTTCATTTTATAATTGTGTTCTTTTTATAGAATATATTGTGAAGATTCTTGAATTTTTCAAGGTACGAAAGCCAAGGCAGATCTATATCTACTCTATCCTCATTGGTGTACTGTCAGGATTGGGTGCTTGCCTCTTTTCTGTGATCCTCAATACAGCTGAACATTTTACGTTTCAAGTCCTTGCGGGCATTCAAATCCAACATCCTCCTGGAGAAACTCAATTTTTTTCAGATGTCCCTTACAAGAACAATCATTTCTTGTCACGGAACCCACGTTTGGTACTTTTTTTTCTGCCCATAATAGGTGGCTTACTTGTTGGTATTGTCCTGAAGTTTCTGTACTCGGATGCAAATGGAGCAGGAACAGATCGTATGATTCATGCCTTTCATCATCAACAAGGAGATATCCCTGGTAGAGGTTCTTTTTTCAAAGCTCTTTGCACAATTTTTACGCTCTCGTCTGGGGGGAGTGGAGGGAAAGAGGGACCAACAGCATATATTGGAGCTTCGATTGGATCTAAGCTGGGACAGTTCTTGCAAGCAGGAGAAAGAGCAAAACGTTCCCTTCTTCTGGCAGGAACAGCTGGTGGTTTGGGAGCTATTTTCAGAGCTCCTTTAGGAGGAGCATTAACAGCTGTGGAGATAGTTTATAAGGAAGATATTGAAAGTGATTCTCTTGTAGCTTGTCTAATTTCTTCGGTGAGTGCTTATTTTACTTATACCGCCATTCTGGGGCCTGGCACCTTGTTTCAAGTAAGTGGGATTGGACTTCAGGATTATCGAGAGCTTTGGATCTATGTTGTGCTTGGTCTTGTTTGCTATGCCAGTGGTTCTTTTTATGTAAAGATCCTTCATTGGATAGAATCTCTTTTTCAACGACTTACTATTTCAATCGTCTTGAAACCTGCCTTAGGGGGTCTTTGTGTTTCTCTTATTGTTTTAGCTGTTCCCGAAGTATTGGGGACAGGTATGGGATATCTTCACGAAACAATCAATGGTCGTGGCTCGGTTTATCAAAATGAGGGGTCTGGTCTCTTGCTCGCCGGGCTTTTTTTCAAACTCGCTATTTGCAAAATTCTGGTCACTTCTTTTACAGTTGGTAGTGGGGGCTCTGGAGGTTTATTTGCCCCTTCTTTATTCATTGGTGCTATGCTTGGAGGAATGACGGCTCACTTTTTTCAATGGCTTCTTCCTGATTGGAATATTAGCACTTCTTCGTTTATCATTGTTGGGATGGGAGCATTCTTTTCTGGCGTTGCCCATACTCCTTTTTCTGCCATGGTAATGATTAGCGATATTATAGGTTCATACGTTCTTCTTCCGCCGCTTATGATAGTTTCTATGATTACCTTCACTTTATCATCAAAATGGTCTTTATACAGGGGACAGCTGGAAAATCGCTTTAAGTCACCTGCTCATGATTGGGACATGAAGCACGACCTCCTAGAAAACATGAAAATTTCTAAGTTTTTCGCTGTATTTCGCGACAAAGCTATTGTGTCTAAAAATATGCTTCTCAATGATCTAGAAGATTTGAGTATTCAGATTCATGCAAGCGATTTTATTGTGAGACAAGATGATAATACATACTATGGGACTATATCTTTGAAGAAAACAAGGATTAAAGAAAATCTAGATCTGCTTCAGAATTTAATCACTATAGAAGATATGGCAACAGAGGGATCCGAAACTGTTACTTCCAATGACTCTTTGGCTTCTGCTCTTCAGAAAATTACTCGTAATGATCTAGATAAAGTTGCTGTGATCGATGAGGAGCATAAAATACAAGGCTATATTCTTTATCAAGATATTTTTACTGTTTATCAACAGTATCTTAAAAAACCTTCTGGATAAAAGCAATTTTCTAATCACGCAAATTTTTACATAGGATGATATTTAGTTTCACATGAATACTAAAAATGCAATTCTACTAGGTTTTATAGCTTCGTTTTTTTCTTTTATAGCTGTCTCTCTTCTTTCCCTTTGGATAAGCGATTATGAGTTGCATCAATCGAGTTTTATACTCATTACATCCTCTCTTATTGGAGCGGGCTTGTATTCGGTTTTCTATACGCTTCTCTTTCTATCCTGCCATTACTTCACATTTTTCTTAAACCGTTTGGATAAACTTTTTTCTTATGCAGTTCCATCTTTACTCTATTTTTGGCTTTTGGTTGAGCCTTGGCTTAACTCAGAAAGCTCTGGTTTTCACTATCCTGACTCCCTTTTAGAGAACTTTCGCTTTATTGGACTGATCCTTTTATTTCTTATCTTTAGTTTTGTCTTTATTCGGATTTTCCCCTCTTTGAGTCTCTTTCATTCTATTTGTATTTTGACAGCAGCCTTAATTGGAAGGGTCATTCTACCTCCCACGAGCCTCTTGCAAGAAGGAGCCATTCAAAATATAAGCCTTTATTTGCTTCTCACATTTTCACTTTTTTCGACTCTTAGCATGCACATGTATCTAAAGAGAAGCTACTTCTTGCAAACTTTCCATATACCTTTGCCTAGACTTATCCTTCATTTGCTTCTTTTCATCTCTCCAGTCGTAATTCTCATTGCAAATAAGCAAGGTATTTCTATTCCTTTTCTTGCAGATGAAGGAGAAACGATTTTCTCTGTGACACAAACGCTTTACTCTCTAGCTATGGTGTGGTGTTCCCAAGGAATTGTACTTTTGATTATTGCTTTACTTTGCTCTTTTCGGCAGGATAAACTCTCCCAAAAGACTTGGAGGGGCTTGTTAATTACAAGCTATCTTTTCATTGGGATCTTTTTTTGCTCTCTTCTCAATATGATACCTCGTAAAATCAATACTATTTTAGAAAAACCTGTTTCTGCAAGTAGCCTCACAATGGAATCCCTATACCTTTTTTCCATTTTGTGGGATAAAGATGGTGATGGGAATTCACTCTGGCCAGGGAATGATCCTCATGATCAGGATCCTTGTATTCGAAAGGATTTTCGATATTATTGCATAGATTTTTCTTGGAAGCTTCGGAAGAGAAACTCACATAAGCAATCCTCGTATGGCATCAAAAACTCGGACTCTAACGTGATTCTTATCAGTATAGTTAACCCTTTGGATTCAGCAATTCTTCCTACCTTCACGGGCTTCTATCAAAGAAAATTAATCCTCCACTCTGACTCTCCTGTTCGTTCAATTCATTCTCATTGGCAAAACTTAACACTGAAAGAAACTCATCAAGGAACAACACGAGAGAGTTTGATTAGCAAAATTGCTCAACAAGGGCGAAGAACTATATGTACAGGATGGACCGGACAGAAAGACTACTTTCAGCTTCGTAAATCCCTTAAACTAGACCAAGGCTGTCAAGTTTTTCAACCTTTGGACTCTAAAAAATCAGAGCTTAACTTTTCTTTTGTAGGGAAGTATGCCTTAAAATTATATAAAGAGTATCGTGAAAGAAAAAATTTCGTTTGGATTTATTATCATAATCCATCAGGTTTTTCGCAAAAACAACGACAGGAACTTCGAGATTTTATTTCTCTCATTAGGAAAAACACTTCGGTAGCTATTTTGCAAATTTTTGAATCTAGTCCACAAGCTTACTTTTTTTCACAAAAGCCTTTGCTTCCTCATTATCCTGACTTGAACGCTTCTTTGCTTTGGCTTAATGGTATTGGAAGAACTCCTCCTTCTCAAACTCTCATTCGAGGAGCTCTTTATAAATCTCCTGTACATGCCCCCTATCGCCAAACTCTTATCTCATCTTTGCTGCAAAGATACAGTTCAAAGTATCCTTCAATACCTGTTAATACTTTTACATGGGAGAAAGGAAAGTGGAATTTTTTTGATGGACTTAGTGGATTTTCCTATCAAAATTTATAGGGCCCATCCATTGTAAGACTTTAAGGCTCTATTTCTTCGTTTTTGTTTCGAAATCTTCTTTGGGTTTTATTTTGTACCTCTTGGGACATTAGATCAAGAAGATATTCGATTCTGATATAAAATCCATAGAAAGTATTCTTTCCTGATGGGAAAAATGGGTTGTCTAAAGCTCTTGTAGAATAGTAGGAGGAAGGATGAAATATAGCAGCTGTAGAACGAAATTGGATATTGTCAATTGTATGTATCCATTGAATTTCAACCTCAGTCCCCATATATTCTCTACTTTTTGTTTCCCATAAAAAAAGGGTTTGGAAGGAGAGAAGATTTTTGGAGAAGGAAAATTTTTCAGAGATCTTGACGAAAATTTTAGCATTTGTTCGATCTTCATATTGAGAGGAGCTTTGTTTATTGTAATCTCGAAAATGGTATGTTGCAGCAAAAGGAGAGGGATAGTAGCTTTTATATCCCCATAAAAGTACTCCTCCCATAGATTGAGCTCTCATCCCTGCATATCCTTCCTGAAAATAACCATTGCTAAATCCAATTTCATTTTTAAAAGGAATTCGCTCCCAATTCCAATCAAAGTTGATAGTAGCAGCATTCCCTTGATAATTGTACTTTCTATCAAATTGAAAGTCAACTCCTTTAGAGTATGCCCATGTTGCATCACAAGAAAACCTCTCTAACTGCTTTCGAAAAAAACGAAGCCCTCCTATGAATAGATAATCTCCGTCGCCTTCATTCAAAGAATTTTTCCCATTTTCAGAAAGATCTGCTCCTCCTTGAAAAGATGCTCCATAGCGAAGATAATAAAAAAAGCTTTTGATACCTAAGGAATACGGTAGGGTGACTCCACTTCTTAGCCCTACCCTCCAGCTTAAAGTATCTCCTTGAAAATCTTCTATCTTTTCTTCGTCTTTTGCTGTTATGGAATAGATCCCAGCACCTTCTGCCTGTACCGCATTTGAAAGAAGATCGCTTACAACAGAAAATCGAAATATTTCTTTAAAAGAAAACAAACCTTCTATACCGTCTATTACGCTAGAAAAAAAATAATCATTCCTTGAATCACCAATTCTATATCTAAATCTCCCTAAGGTTAATTGAAAGAAAGAAAAAGGAATATATTCAAAATAAAGGCGATTGAATCGAAGCGGGTTGAGGCCTTGATCTGCTCCCTGTAGATTATTTCCTCCCCAATAACCACTTTTCTCAAGATCAACAAAGAAATTTGTTTTTTTATAAGAAGCAATGTATCTAAGTCTAAGAGAGGCGTAGAGAAAATGGATTGAGTCATCTGTATTTTTAAATCCAAAGGCTTGATTTTCTTCGTATTTCTTTTTATCATAGCTTTGAAAATCAGCATTATTAAAATAATAATAGTAAGTCAAAAAATGAAGGGAAAAAGCATGGAGCTTAGATGGCAATAGGCTCAAAAGCAAAATCCCAAGAATCAATGTTCTTTGAAAAAAATATATCAACATTCTCCAGACTTCCATGTACCATTGCAACGATTGATTTGTGTATCTCCGTTTGTGCTTTCTATATAATAGAGAGGATTTGGAGGAGCTCCTGAGTATTCTAATGCTTTTACACCAAAGATAACAAAATCTAGTATATGAGGATCATGATGTGATATAATGGAACGATTTCCTTTTGTCAAAGCGATACAGAAAGAATTGAAAGTAATAGAATAAGTGTTAGCACTGCTTATATCTTCACTATTGTTTTTCTTGAAAATACGAACCTCTTTTGCTTGTAGAACACCTTTGAGTTTATGTTTAGCTGTAATTTTTCCTTCTTGAATTTTGCACGATGAATCCCTTTGAATATAAATTTCTGCATCATTTAAGTTTATACATTTATTGGAAGTATTTTGAATGATGACGCTCTGTTGATCCTTATCTATTCTACTGAAAGTGAGAAATTTAAGTTCATTTCGAACTCCTATCAAACAGGGAGACGAAAGAGGGTTTAAAGGAAGTTTAGGCTCTGCTTGGATAAGCTCTTGTTCCATAGCTTTCACATGACCTCTTAAAAGAAGAGCAAATCCATCTTTGACGTTGAGAGAGGGACCTTCTAGCGGATTTCCTGTTTCGGGAAGTGAGAGCAGGAGGAGAAAATCTTGTATAAGACTGCTTTGATTTACTCCTAAAGGGTGTTGACCATCTAAAATATTTTCTGTAAGTCGTAACTTTGATCCTAAAATAAAAGGGAAGGGTAGTGTCTTTTTTTTGATAACATAAAGAGACCTTGTGGGAATTTCGCTAACTTCAAATAACTCCGAAAAGATAGTTCTTTTTTTCCCTTTTCCTACTTCTCTTTGAAAATCAACATACATCTGCTTATCCTGAAATTTTGGGAAAGAAGCAATGATATGATCCGCAGCTTCCATAAGACGCCATACATCTGCTCTTGGAGGCAACTTAGCTATTTGTCGTATTCGATAACGGGAAGACGATCCCTCTCGTAAGGAGTAGTTCAACTCTGTAGGAGTAAAATAAATCTCTGCCTGATAGTTTCCGATTTTCTTGAAAAAGGGAGAACCAGTAGCTTGTTTTTCTTTGCCAACAAGATTTTTTTGAATATACTGAAACTCACGAAGAAGCTTACTATGAAAGACTCCCGATTCAATTTGAAGATAATATAGAGGATCAATACTTAGAAATAAAACAGCGAATTTTCTATTGAAAACAAAAAACTCTGACCAAATGCGTGGTTCTTTGTAGAGAAAATCTCCTTTGAATTTTTGATAAAACCTAAGATTAGGAAGAACTCCAACAAGCTCTTTTCTCTCAAAAGATACTAGCAGATTCTCTGGAGAATGATGAATCTTGATCTTTGGAGTTTCTAATCCTTCTCCTTGCTGGAAAAGACAGGAAGAAAATAAGAAAAGCTCCAAAAAGGAAAGAAGATAGACAGCTACATAAATCTTGATAAATTGAGAAATAATCATTCCGATACTCTAAGAATACTTTTAAAATTCTCCCGTCATATTTTCTTTCCAAATAGGAGCTTCTCCAGAAGGAGGAGCTATAGTCTCTGGAAAATAATTAGAATATCTATCTATTCTAGCAGCTTCCTGATAAAATCCTTCAGCAAGGGAAGGAGCATTTTCTATGATAATAAAATTTTCATCATTACTACTTACAGCATTCTGACTGAAATTCATAGAGCCAAGAAGGACAGTTTTCCTATCACTCACGATTACTTTATGGTGGAGAAGTCCTCCATCTGGCTTTCGACATATCTTGAGAAAATTTGTTTCTCTTGCTACCGCATCAAAGGAAGCCTCGGAAAGATGTCGTCCAGCTCGGTATTGGTTGTAGTCTATCCATATTCTTACATCAACACCTCTTTCTTTTTTCGCCTGTATGAGTTTATGCTGCATTAAACGATCACGGAATGCAAAAGCAAGCACTAAGATAGAGCTTTTTGCTTTATCAATCAACGAGATTACTTGATTCATTGCATTATTATATTGAGAACAATACCTTTCTCCACCCTTATCATAGTTATTATAGAGATATATAAGGCGATTTCCGTTCCTTGATTCTTGAAAGCAAACCTCCTGCCTACAATCTGGACATAAAGATGCCTGAGAAGAAGACTTAACTCTACACTGTTCCGAGCAAGGAGGTGCATTTCCAATAGAGAGGTATTCAGGAAAAATCTTTTTATAAGGTGTGAAATACGCTTTCAGATTCATAGAACCTGGGAATTGATGTAATTTTGCTTCCCATGTATCTTCTGGACTATACATATCTGTGAATCCTTCGTCTTTCTTGGATGCGTAGTGACCTTCGTACTGTATTTCAAAATCGCGGAGATATTCTTGAGCAAGCTCTTGATCTTTAATCAGAATAGAGTTGTTGAAATGATGGAATAAACCTTCTGTTAAATTGCTTGAGCCTGTAAAAACATAGCTTTGATCTATTATAAAGTACTTATTATGCATGATTCCATGTTGATTTCCGAAGTGCACGGGTATATTATGTTCTATAAGTTTTTGCCATGAAGGAGATGCTTCCGAATCAAATTCAGAAACCATCCGAATTTGAACACCTCGATACGTATGAGCTTCGATAAGAGAATCAACAACAAGATCATTTTCTAATCCGTATAAAGCCACTTCAATGCTTTCCTGAGCGTTTTCAATAAGTTGAAGAACTTTTCTTTCCGTACGGCTTGGCTCAAAGTTCAAAAAAGGTAATACATTCCTCTTGGTCTCTGGATGCGAAGAGGAACAAAAACCAGAAAGCAAAGTAAAGATAAACAAGAATATAAAACTTGGGATTCTATAAAATATTTGCGTCATCAATTATAAAAGGTGCAAAAAATGTGATTTGTTGCATGTTTTTTTTACAATTGCGAAGAAAATTCCAAATTTTTTTCGCTTCTAGCGTTTTATTAAAGGAGCTATTCTGCCTGTCTTTCATCAACTAGAGAGGCAAAATATTATTTAGGAACTATTTACTAAGTATTTTTGAGCATTTACAATCTAATTTGTACAAAAAACACTTGACAGAAAGTATCTAAGGTGTTTCATATCCTTAAAAGGGGGTGGTGACATTTGCAGTGATACTGACGATACAGCTTTGCTGTAGTATATGTAGTATATGTAGTATTTTTTAGTTTTTCACAGGAAAATGGATAGATAGATGGAACTTCAGCATATCAATTTTAAGATTTATTCTTCTACACCAGAGACTATTTCGTTTGAAAATACTGTACATATCTTCCACCGTTGGATACAAGATAAAACCTTAGAAGGAATCTTGATCGATGTTGCAGATTATTCACATGTCCCATCAGGACCTGGCATCCTTTTAATTGGACACGATGCCTTTTATAGCCTAGAGCTTGGTCATGAAAATCGTATGGGATTTCTCTATAATAGACGAACCATTCAAGAAGGAGATAATCAAAGTCGGATTGAATCCGCACTGAGATCTGCACTGAAAGCAGCCTTTCTTTTGGCAAAGGACGAAAGCTGGGACAATAAGGTTCAGTTTGTATCAAAGGAGATTCGCTTTTTTATTAACGATCGAATGATTGTTCCCAATAAGGAATCCTCCTTTCTTGCGATTCAAGATGAACTTCAATCTTCTATAGACAATATCTTTGGGACAGAAAAAAAAGCTTACCTTAGCTATGAACAGGAGGATTCTCGCTCTCGTTTTGGAATCCAAATCCTTCTTCCTTCCCCTCTTAAACTAGAGGAATATGTATTATAGCCTATCATCTGAACAAAAGAATATATGAGCCAGCGTCCCTTTCGTATACTTGGAGTACAACAGATCGCTGTAGGATCTCCAGACAGAAAACGCTTGGAAAAACTATGGTGTGATCTTTTGGGGATACCAGCCCATAAAACCTATATAAACACGAACGAAAACGTAAATGAGCTTATTCTTCATTTGGGGAAGGATTCCTCCTGTGTAGAGATTGACTTGATGCAGCCAATTGATCCCGAAAAGAGCCCAAAAGTACATCTTCCCCCCCTGAATCATATCGGTCTATGGGTGGATAAACTACAAGAGGCTATGAATTATTTAGAGCAAAAGGGGGTAAGGTTTACCCCTGGAGGGATACGAAAGGGGGCTTCTGGTTACCCTGTCTGTTTCATCCATCCTAAGGGAAATGAGGAGAGTCCTTTGGGAGGAGAAGGGGTCCTAATTGAGCTGGTGGAAGCACCTTCGGGGCTTTTTGATTCTTCTATTAAGTAAAGTGTACATGATGGTTCGTGTCGATTCTACCCGGAGCGGGACTTGAACCCGCACAGCATAAAGCTCCAGGATTTTAAGTCCTGTATGTCTACCAATTCCATCATCCGGGCGTATCTAATCCGATGTATCTGAGCATGGAGGCGTCGGCCGGATTTGAACCGGCGATAAAGCTTTTGCAGAGCTCTGCCTTACCCCTTGGCTACGACGCCTTTAACTCTGGAGAACAAAAAGAAAGAGGAACAGATAGAGTCAATTCAAATTTCATTTTAACGGAGTCTCAGTTCTTTTTGTAAAAGAAACAGCTTTTTTTCTTTTCCCCAACGATACTGGTGAATTTTTCCTTTTTTTGAAATAACTCGATGGCAAGGAATGAGAAGCGAGACAGGATTGGAAGCGACTGCAGATGCTGTTGCTCGGATAGCTTTAGGATTGCCTGTCTGGCATGCTAAATCAGAATAAGAGATGATATGTTTTCTTTTTAAGCAGGCGAGGGATTGCCAAACCCTTTTTTGGAAAATAGAGGAGCGAAGGAGAATTTTTGGCTTCCATTTTGTCTTTCCTTCCATAAAGGCAAAAATTTTCTTGGCATAAGGTAGGACTTTTTTCTGAGAAAATATGAGTTCTGCTTCAGGCCATATCTTTTGTAAGTCATTGAGAGAGCGTTGGTATGTATCGAGAAAGAAGGTATTTTTCCTAGACGATCTATTTTTTTCTTGCCATTTTACTTCTAAAATTGAAACAAAACATATCCATAATTCCTTTCCTTTTTCTTTCGTAGCCAAGGCAATAAAACATTCTCCAAAAGAACCTTGATGCACTCCATAAAAAAGTAGAAAGTTTGTGCTCTCTGATTGCCGAACTTGAATATGAGAGCTACGATGAGAACAGAGCTTTTTCGATTTTGGAACGAATTCCAGAATCACCAAAGGAGTTTGATTGAATTTTTTTCGAAATTCCGTTTTTTCAAGAAAGTCTTTCAAATAATTACTGGCAAGCATATAGGTGCTAAAAAATATGAGTCAAATGGATTGACTATGTAAATTTTATATTTTTTGAAGTTGTAGGACTAATCTAAGAAAAATTTGATACTTCGCTCCTAAATCCCAGTTTATGGTTTTTGAGGACAGCTTTTTCATGATTCAAAATATTGATGAGACTCAGAGAAAATAATATCTCCAAATTGCAAAAAGAAATTTTTGACGTTCTTATTCTAGGAGGAGGGATCAATGGAGCAGTTAGTGCATCAGCACTTAGCACAAGAGGTCTTTCCACAGCTCTGATAGAGAAAAAGGACTTTGCTTCTTTTACTAGTCAAGAGTCATCCAATCTCGTTTGGGGTGGAATTAAATATTTACAGAGCTTTGAATTGGGTCTAGTCTATAAGCTCTGTAAATCTAGGAATTATTTGATACGATCCTATCCATCGAATGTAAAAGAGATTCGTTTCCTAGCATCGATAGGGAAAGGGTTTCCTTATCCTGTTTTTTTCATTTATCTTGCATCTCTTGCCTATTGGTTTATAGGTTTATTTTTCACAAAAAGACCTCGTAGAATTAGCAGAAAAAAGCTGAGTCAAATAGAGCCATCTATCCATCAAGGTGTCAGTAAGGGTGGGTTTGAATATTCTGATGCCTATTTGATCGATAATGATGCTCGTTTTGTATTTAAATTCATTCGATCTGCCTTAGATCATAGTGCAATTGCTACAAACTATGTTGAGTCTTTGGATTCCTCTTATGATGGAACGCTCTGGACAACGAAGGTACGAAACCAAGAAAATGGAGAGGAGTTTTCCGTAAGATCCAAAGTTCTTATCAACGCATGTGGTCCCTATACAGACAGCCAGAACAAGATTAGCAAGCAAGAGACGAAACATCGGCATTTATTCTCTAAAGGAGTTCATCTGATTGTGCCTCAGATTACAAAGAATCGACGAGTGATTACCTTTTTTGCAGATGATGGAAGACCTTTTTTTATCATTCCCATGGGAAACAGAAGCTGTGTGGGGACAACGGATACTCGTACAACAGAGCTTCCTCCTCGTGTATTAGATAAAGATCGTGAGTTTATCATTCAGAACATCAATCGCCATATATGTCCTACCACTCCTCTAAAAAAAGAGGATATCATCGCCGAGAGATGCGGAGTAAGACCCTTAGTCATTGATTTTGCCAAACATCAAGAGAAAAACGGAAAGATTGAAGGGGAATGGACAGATCTGTCCCGTAAACACGTAATTGAAACCGATCAGAAGAAAAATCACATTAGCATTTATGGCGGAAAATTGACGGACTGTCTGAACATAGGAGAAGAGGTTTGCAGAGGTATACGTCGGCTTGGCTTTCAGCTTCCCTACAAAAAGATGAAATGGTATGGAGAGGCTTCTAAAAGTGACAAGGATGAATATTTTCATCAAGCAGCTTTGATGAACCTAGATCAAATGACAGAAGAAGATGCCTCTCAGCCTCTCAGCCGTCGATTATGGAGGCGTTATGGGAGAAGAGCTATTTATATGCTAGAAGAAATACGGAGGGACCCAGCTATGGGTTCTGTACTTATCCAAGGTACAGAATATCTACGCGTTGAGATTCATCATGCCTCTCGAAATGAAATGATCGTAAAACTAGAGGATTTTCTTCGTCGTCGAAGCCGTATTGCTTTGCTAAAACGTTCCGAAGAGATTCGTCTTTCCCAAGGGCTTCAAGAGGCATGTAACATCCTTTTTGGGAATAAAGCATCCCAGAAAATCGAGGAATATTTCCAGCCTACTCATAAGAAACAGATCTAAAATAGATACTAAAAAAACCGCTATGTTCTAAAATTTTTCTTTTTTTTATTGACTTTTTGGACTAGGTAATAAGGGATGTCATTATGCGACATGGGAGCACTGTGCTTGGTGAAGACGTTTGTTTCCGAGGTAGCCTTTCTTTCAGAGATTCTCTGTTAGTTAA
>JABABJ010000058.1 GCA_014238275.1 Leptospirales bacterium
AGGAATCCAAATATCTTGCTTCCTAGTATTCTGTTCTGTTTCATAATTTTCACCTCAGCTATATCATAAATATAGCTTTTTATCTTTAGATTGATCTTTTATTCTTTACAAAGAAGAAGACAGTATGACTGTGTTTTTCATAGGCTAATTTGTCAAGTTTTTTTTGTTTTTTTTATCAAATCCATACATACTTATCTCCAAGTTGTACATATAAAAAATAATAATTAGGAGGTAATTATTTATGAATCATTACGATGATATTCTTGAGAAAATCAAGAATAATTTAGAGAGTGTTAAAGATTACAAGATATGTAAAAAAGCCCGTTGGCTCATCCGTGTAATGGAGAGTAAAAATATAAGATTGGCTTGGGAAATTGAAAAAAGCTAACTATGCATTAACTGCTTTGAAAGATAAATCAAGGACAGGACGTACTGGAGGACATATTGTTTCTCATTGGCTATATTTAGAAACAGGTGCTTGTCTCACTCTGGAATAGATAAAGTTTTCAAGGGATATAAAGTAACAGGAAGATACCGAATGAAAAAGAAAATCCACACAAAAAACGCTATTCTTCTATTAAAACCCTTAGAACGCGTCCAATCTGATAGTTTATGGACAGGTATGGAAGCTGATACTCAAGGAACATTAAATCAAGTATGCTTTGATTAAGCCACGAACCCAAGCACATAATGGTAAAGTCGAACGTTTCAATCAGACCTTGCTACGTTTTGTAAGTAGTTCAGATTTAGCAGGAAAATCCATTGAAATATTCAATTCAAAAATTCAAGACTTTATTCATTTTCACAATGAAGTCAGGCCGCATACTTCATTAAATGGATTGACACCTTTACAAGCATTTCAAAAACATACTCCTATACGTGCGGCTTGAGTGTCACTTATGTCTGTGGGGGTCACAGTTTTCTGTATTCTTTGTAAATACTCTTCAAGAGCTCAAGAACCACCCTATTTGTGAGCTCTTGTTTTTTCCAGTATTAACAAAATAAGGTTCTTGCATTTTTTATAGCTTAGTTCAATACTGTTCTTAGGTCTTATGAAGTCTCGAGAATCTACCCAAAAAAATATTCAACCAATTAGTGATTTTGCAGAATATCTCAAAGAGAAGGGTCTAAAAGTTACGAATCAGCGTACTTTAGTGGCTCAAAAAATATTTAACATGGATTCTCACTTCTCAGTAGACCATCTTGCGAATGAGCTAAGACAGAAACATGCTTCCATCTCAAGAGCTACAATTTATAGAATCATTTCTGTTATGGTCGAAGGAGGACTTCTTGCCGAACATAACTTCGGTTCCTCTTCTAAGATCTACGAACATATTTCTAATCGTAAGCATCATGACCATATTATATGTCTTGACTGTGGAAGCATTCAGGAGTTTTGTAATGAGGAAATTGAGACAGCCCAACTTCAGATAGCAAAAGAAATGGGATTTGAGCTTTCAGAACACTCGCTGAATTTATATGGTCATTGCGTAAAACTAAAAAAATCGGGAAGCTGTTCATCTATGAAAAAATCAACTAACTAGGAAGCTGAAAGCGTGGTTTTACAAACGGTATCAGTCCGTATGAAAGAGCTTATCGAAAAGATTCGAAGCCATCAATATCTCTATTATGTGAAACATCAGCCTGAGATATCTGACTTTGATTTTGACAGCCTTCTTGCCGAGCTTCAGGCTCTGGAAAAATCATATCCAAACCTTGTTGAAAAAAACTCACCTACTCGTTTAATTGGTTCGGATCTGACAAATGATTTTTCTAAATTTCAGCATACATATCCAGTGCTTTCTTTGACGAATCTTTATTCTTTTTCAGAGACAGTTTCATGGGCATACAAAATAGCAGACACTCTTCAAGAGGACAATACTGCTGCTGAACAGGCTTCATTCATCTTTCCTAATGGAAACTTGCGAATGAATATCCAGTGGAAAATTGATGGAGCATCGTTGTTACTTTATTACGAGAAAGGAGAGCTAAAGAATGCTGTTACCAGAGGTACAGGGCTAGTAGGAGACAATGTTACTTCCAACGCTCTTACTATAAGAAGTATACCTCATGTTCTGAAAAAACCAGTGAATCTCATAGCACGAGGAGAAGTTTATATGAAATATTCAGACTTCCAGATAATTAATGAAGGACGGGAAGAAAATTTCGCCAATCCCCGTAATCTTGCGGCTGGAACACTCAAACATAAAAAATCTAAAGAAACTGCTTCTCGTTCCCTTCTCTGGGCAGCTTTCGATGGACTTTTTTATAAAGAAATGGTTGAAGAGACCTTTGATTCACGCGAGGATATTCTCAAGAAGATGGAAGAGCTGGGTCTTCCTTTGGTTCCTGATATGGAATGTGTGTTTTTACCGGAGTTGGAGTCCACACTCCAAAAATTTGAGAAGCAAAAAGAGCTCATCGATTTCCCTGTGGATGGTCTTGTCGTAAAATTTGATAGTCTTGAGATTTGTCACTCTCTTGGTTCCACATCAATATCTCCTCGCTGGGCTATCGCGAGTAAGTTCAAGCCTGAGATAAAACAGACAAAAATTCTTGATATAGAGTTTTCCGTGGGAAGGACTGGGAAAATCACTCCACGTGCCTTTTTAGAGCCTGTGCAGCTTGCAGGGACAACAGTTAACTATGCAACTCTTCATAACGAAGATTATATCAACGAAAAAGGAGTACGAATCGGGTCTATTGTCGAAATTAGTAAGAGGGGAGATATTATACCTGCTGTAGAGAGAGTGATAGAAACTGGAGACTCTCCACCATGTATTTTCCCTAAGCAATGTCCCTCTTGCCAAACAAAGCTAACTCGTTCAGAAAAAGCTGCTGATTGGATGTGCCTCAATATAGACTGTAAAGAAAGAAAAATCAGTAGAATCATTTTTTTTGCAGGTCGAAAGCAAATGGATATTTCTGGTCTTGGAGAAAAAATTATCCGAGACTTGTATGAAAATTCATTGCTTCAATCGATACCTGATATGTACCGTTTATCTTCCAATAGCCTTAAAATAGAAGCATTGGATGGTTTTGGGAAAAAATCTACCTCCCTTCTTTTAGAGGGAATCGAAGAATCTAAAAAGAGACCTTTCTCCAGACTGCTTTACTCGCTAGGCTTAGAAGAGATAGGACCTCATGTAAGCATGCTACTTATGCAATCTGGTTATCATAGCTACCAAGAGATTTTGAATCTTGTTAGTTTGCCAAATGCTCAAGAAAAACTCATCGAAATCGATGGGATTGGTCCCCAGATAGCAGATTCGATCCTTCAAGAGTTCTCAAGTCCAAAAACAAAATCTCTTTTTCAAGAGCTCCAACAAGAAGGGCTAAATCTAAAAGAAGTCAGAGGGCTCCAAAAAAATTCAGTTTCTGAAGTTTCTCAATCTCTTATATTCAAGGGGCAAAAATGGTGTATTACAGGAAGTTTTAAGAGATTTCAGCCGCGTGAGCTTGCTATAGAAGAAATTCAAAATAGAGGTGGCAAGGTTCTCTCTTCCGTTAGTACAAAAACAACTTCTGTCTTAGCAGGAGAGGACTCAGAGGGAAGCTCTAAATATAGGAAAGCAAAAGAGCTAAATATCCCCATAATAAGTGAGCAAGAATTCCTTGCCATAATCCAGCCTAAGGAAGAGGAAGACAACAAAAAAAGTGTAAACTATAGTGAAAATGGTAAAAACGATGGAAACGATGAAAATGATGATGACGAAAAAATTGCAGAGAAGCTATCTCGTCAAGATATGCGGGAATAAGTTCGCGAACGAAAGCCTGAAGGTGGCCAGCTATCAACCAGATATAATGGGATGGATTTTTTCACCAAAGAGTCCACGTCAAATAGTCCTGAAAGAAGCAGAAGCTATGATTCCTCTCATTCGCAAAAATTACCAGAATATTTCTCATGCAGCAGTTTTTGCTGAAAATACGCCAAAAGAAATCATTGATGTGATGAGAATGAAGGGACTTTTTGACTTTGCACAAGTGATAGAAAATGCTGATTTTATTCGCTCTTTACAAAACAATCCGATTGTAACAGGAAAAATAGTAGCTTCGATTCGAGTGAAGGAAGCAATTTCTGATCATTGTCTTGACAAATACGGTTCTGTTCCTTTTTTCGTTTTGGATGCTTTTGTTGAGAATCAACTGGGAGGAACGGGAAAGATTGTGAATGCCAAATGGATAAAAAAAATAACAAAGCCTTATCTTTTAGCAGGAGGATTGAACCCTCAGAATGTAGCTCAAGTCCTTTCTTCTGTTCATGCCATAGGAGCAGATGTTAGCTCTGGCTTAGAAGATGGAATCCTCCTCCCTGGAAGAAAAAACAAAGCAAAAATAGCTTCTTTTGTAAAGACCGTCCGTAAGCTTCAGTGTGCCACGGAATGAGTCTTTAAGATATTTATTTTGTATGTCTCACTAAGGGCTATGATGATAGGAGCTTGGATAAATTGACAGAGAGAAAACTGACAGAGAAAAAACTGACAGAGGGAAAACTGACAGAGGGAAAATTGGCAGAGAAAAAGCGACGAAGAAAAAATTAACGGAAAAAAATTGATAGAGAGAAATTGACGGAAAAAGAAATGCAACAGAAAAAAGATCCTTTAGATACTCCAATGATGCGTCAGTATCTTCTCTTGAAAAATCAGTATACTGATACAGTTTTATTTTTTCGGATGGGAGATTTTTATGAGATCTTTCTGGAAGATGCTCGAATTGCTGCTCCTATTATGGATATTGCTGTTACTCATCGTTCGAAGGAAATCCCGATGGCAGGAGTTCCTTATCACAGTGCTGAAATTTACATTCGTCGTCTGCTAGAAGCAGGAAAGAACGTGGCAGTTGCCGAGCAAGAACCTGATCCAAAAAATCCAAAGTTGATGCAGAGACGCGTACGCCGAATTATTACGCCAGCTACTGTTTTAGAAGATGGGCTACTTGACTCACTTCGTCACAACTATTTGATGTCGATGGTCTTTCATCCTCAGAAAAGTGGTTTGGCTTTTGCAGATATTTCCACAGGTGATTTTTTTTCTTTTGAAGTTAGTTACGGAAAAGAAAGCTCTCCTTGTGTAGAACGTTCTCTTGAGACTTTTCGAGATTATTATGCTAAATTTTCCCCTAAAGAGGTGCTTCTCCCTGTAGATTTATACAAAGAGTTTCAAGATATACCGGAACGTGAGAAATTCATTCTCATGGAATCATGGAAAGCCAACATAGCAGAAGGAAGAAGACAAATTGAAGGTTTCTACGGTCAAAATCTGAAAGGGCTGGGGTATGATGACACGTGGAGTATAGCACTAGGTGCTGTTTCTTTGATTCTTCATTATTTAAGGAAAAACTTTCCAGACAGAAACACACTACTTCAGGCACCTGTCTTTCGCACTTTAGGAGAAAGCTGGATGCAGTTGGACGAAAAAACAATCAAGAATCTTGATTTAGTGGAGAATCAGAATGAGAAAGGAAGCTCTCATACACTTTTTGGTATTTTAGATCATTGCAGAACCTCTTCAGGAAAACGTTTTTTAAGAGAGAATATACTTTTCCCCCTTCTGCAAAAAGATGCTATCTTAAAGAGACAAAAAGCAGTTTCTTTTCTATTAACAGATACATTACTTAGGAAATATGTCGGAGAACATCTTTCCAAGATATCTGATTTAGAAAGGATTCTTTCTCGAATCCATGCGGGGAAGGGAGCTCCTAGGGATTTTTCGATGATTTCTTCTACGATTGAACAGGCAAATCAAATGCAGGCTCTCTTCTTGCAAAAAATGGAATCGTGTAACAAAGGGGAAAAAGCTCTTTTGGAATCTTTTCTTTCTGTGCCAGAAGAGCTTCTTCAGATTCAAGAGCGGATACACGCAGAGGTAGAAGATGAACCTCCTGCAGTCCTTCCAGGGAACTCTCCTTTTATCAAAAGAGGAGTCAATTCTACTTTGGATCGGGCTCTTGATGCCTCTCAGCAGGGAAGCCGTTATATAAGTCGTCTGGAAGAAGAAGAAAGAACGAAAACTAAAATTTCATCTCTAAAGATCAAGTACAACAAGATACACGGCTATTTTATTGAGATCAATCGTTCTCAGTCGTCCAAGATACCCCCAGATTATTATCGCACACAGACCCTCATG
Source organism: Leptospirales bacterium (assembly GCA_014238275.1). Lineage (GTDB taxonomy): Bacteria > Spirochaetota > Leptospiria > Leptospirales > Leptonemataceae > JABABJ01. The sequence continues at coordinate 6,126 of JABABJ010000058.1, forward strand.
GGAACAGAAAGATATAGCTGTCCTCGATTGTCCGAGTTAGAGGCTTCCTTAGGAGAAGCCGAAGCAACCATCCAGAAAATAGAGTATGAATACTTCAAATCCCTTTGTCAAACGGTTCAAAACGAGCATTTTACTCTTAAAGATCTAATGAAGAGGCTATCTGAGATTGATTTTTTTGTCAGCCTTGCAGAAACAGCAGAGAAAAAAGAATGGGTTCTTCCTGAGTTTGTAGATTCTGCTCAGATGAAACTCTGCAAAGCAAGGCATCCCGTTATAGAGCATTATCTTTCTATAGGCACAGAATTTGTTCCAAACGATCTTTTTTTAGATTCATCGGGGGATTTTCTTGCTATTCTTACAGGACCGAACATGGCTGGAAAATCTACCTTTATTCGGCAAACAGCTCTGATTCAGCTTTTAGCACAAATGGGCTCTTTTGTACCTGCACAAAAGGCAACTCTTGGGATTGTAGACAAAATTTTCACACGTATCGGTTCCTCTGATAACCTTACGCGAGGAGAATCTACTTTTTATACGGAGATGCTAGAAACAGCGAGAATCCTGAATCAATGCTCTAATCATTCTTTGGTCATCATGGATGAGATAGGTCGAGGAACTTCAACTTATGATGGACTTTCTTTAGCTTGGGCTATTGCAGAGCATCTTAGCGATCCTGAGTTTCAGCTACCCCTTACACTTTTTGCTACTCACTACCATGAACTAACTCAACTTGAGGAAAACCGAGCAGGAGTCTTGAATCTAAGGATGGAAGTAGTAGAAAAGGACGGTAAAATGCTCTTTTTACACCGAGTATTAGAAGGATCAACAGATCGCTCTTATGGAATTTGCGTGGCTCAACTTGCAGGTATCCCAGCTTCCGTGATTCAGCGAGCTAAGGAGAAATTGAGCCAATTAGAGCTACAGACAGGGAAAGCATCCCCTCCTATAGTACAACAAATTCGCAAAAAAGAAAGCCCTGCACAACAACACTCACTCTTTTCTTAAAGAGGCTGAACAAGCACTATCTCCCTCACTTCAAAGAGGGATAATCGTCATCTGCTCCAAAATCCCAAATAGAAGCGTTCCAACGCTTATAAATCAAGTTACAGTCAGATATACTAGAATCAGGGCATTTTTGCAAATATTCATCTGACACAGCTTTGCCCCCAGTAGTACGGTCTACCCTCTCTTCATTATTGCATGCTAAACGAGTCTCATTCCAATAGCTTTTAATGGGATAATTTTCCTCGCTTGAGGCTTCTTCCAGCCCGTTATGAGCAACAAGACCTCCTATGGTCCATTCAAGTTTTTTAAGTTTCCTCTCACTCAAGTCTTGAGTAAGAGGAAATAAGGTTGTATTAGTATAGATAGATGACACCTCACCTGAGACATAAGAGCCAATGACTCCCCCTACAAAAGCCCTATTTGCAAGAAATAGAATACTTCCCCTAGTATAGGAATTATCGATATCCCCTGTATCATATCCCACAAGCCCACCTGCATGAAGAAAGGAAATATCTCGTTCTTGGGCAGTGATTTTGAAACCAGCAAAGGCTTGGCTAATGCTCCCTTCGTTGAAGCCAGCAATTCCTCCTATTTCTACCGTATAAGTATTTTGATTGCTAATGGGATCCCATGACCTATCTGATGTCTTCTTTTTGAAGAGGTCCTCAGTAGTATTGTAATAGGTACTTCCCTCAAGTGCATTTGGATGGGCAGTGTCTGCGGCACTATCATTCACAAAACGAAGTATTTCTGGATGCGTATGTTCGGTCAAGCTATATCGCAATTCAGCTTGATTCAAACGAACATTTGTGATTGTTCCTTTATCTCTACCCGCAATTCCTCCAACACGTCGAGAACCTACGATGATAGGATTATCAAGAGTAAGATCGTTCACCTCGCAACCCTCGCCACAATACCCCAAAAGTCCCGCATATTCAGCACCGTTTACAGGATAGACACGAAGATTTTGAATCGAGAATCCGCCACCGTCTAATTTCCCTTGGAAACTAAAGTCAGGGCAGTCTGGATCCCCGCTACCAGTATGCTGAATCAGACATGAGACACTGGAGGCTGGATATCCGATGGGCTGAAAACTACAGCTACTCGCATCAATATCACCCGTTAGTTCAAAGTATTGACCTGTATCTGTTCCCCCTTCTAAATATTGTTCTTCACCCATTCTTTGCAGTTCACCTATACTTCCGATCAGATAGGGAGCGTCACTTGTTCCACTCCCGCTGCTAAAGGAAGCACTAGGAACACACTTACCCAAAGACTTCCTTTGAATCTCGCTAGTTCTCTTCTTTTCACTATCCGTGACTCCATTAGCTTGGGCTGGATAAAACAATTGCTCTGGTTCTACACTATTTACTTCTTCACCAGAGCTACAGTATTTTAGGGGTGCCTTCGTATTTTCGCTTCCTCCCGGATTTGCATCTTGTATTGGCGATGTATCCTCCAACTGAGGGGTGCAAGCTGCCAAAAAAATCAAAGCCCAGAAGAGGGGGAAACAGACCCTAGTCCAAGCAAGGGAAGGCTTTCCAGAAGACTCCCCATACGAAAAAAAACTCTTAAAATATACCATAACAGACATTATATTTTACATCATTGTATTTTTGTCAATTTTTTTTTGTGTATATTCCAAAAAAAATGCACATATTTTTAGCCCTTATTAAGCAAGAGGAAGTGCAGATATTTGGGATTAATTGTAAGATACAAAGCCAAGTATTGAACAACAAGCTATTTCTAATGGACTACAGGTCTCTATCAACTATAAATAAAAGCTAATTCCCACAACAGAACAACTTAGCTGTAAATCCTACAAATTCCCCATACCAATAAGACCATATAAACAGCTCCAAAAAGCAAAGGAATCCAACTTTCAACCGTTGTAAGCAAATTGTATCTGCTTTTTTTACTTCCTTTCTTTCCTAAAAATTGCCATTCCTCCTTAAAGCAAGCGAAGGGCAGAGTTTTTCTAGTTCAAGAATAACAGCAAATTTTCCGCTGTTGAGCTGCTTGTAGAAGCGATGATTCAAAAACCAAATCACAGACAAAAACACCTCTATAAGACCAAGTAAGAAAGCAAGTAGACCTTGGTTTTGGTCATTTTTTACCATAACAATAGAGTATGAAGTTATTCCTCTAATAAAAGTCAAGTAAAAGTCAAGATCGACATGAAAAAAGTCTTGTAAAAACTAAAAAAATCTTGACAAAATTTTCCTCGAAAATCATGGTATCTTCAAGCTATTTTTATGAATCAGAATTTTTTATTATTCAAATCCCTATCGGGCAAAATCTTTCAAGGAGTGGGTTTATTTCGATACCTTCCCTTAGGTGTTTTTGTGGCGTTGGTCTCCTGTTCCAATGAGATACCTCTTGGGAGAGTTGATGGTTCTCCTAATATTGATAGCGATGATGTGTCATCGAGCTATTGTGTCCAGTTGAATGAAATTAAAGTAGGATCAGGTGGTTTTGGATTGACTGACATTTTCAGTAAGAAAGGTCCCGATCTATACGGGAGGGTCTGTGTTAGCACAAGTGCTGATGAGGCTCTTTTAGCTGAACCGGAAGAGGGGGAGGATCCTATCAAGACAGCAGACAAGTTAGTGAACTGTCAAAATCTTTGGTACGAAGGAGATAACGATCCATTTGCTGCTAGCCTTTTGTTAACCCTAGTGGCAACATTGGATGACGATAACAAGCAGATTCAAGTCCTGCAAGGCGATCCCAGCGTTTATGAGATGTTTTGCAGTGGAACAACAACACTTGATGATAAGGGCTTGCCAATGTGTAAAAGTGGTACGGATACGACAGACTTTGCCCCAGGGTCACATCCTCAAGACAAAAAGTATACGGTGGAACTAAGTACTCTGAACCATCGTATTGTCATTGTATTTGTTTCTGTTGTGGATGATGATGGTATTATAATAACCTCTCTCCCAGACGAATTTCTAAAAGAAGAAAACTCAGAAACATCTCAGGGCCATATCCTTACGGTTGCACAAAATGAGTTTC
>JABABJ010000065.1 GCA_014238275.1 Leptospirales bacterium
ACGGCTTGCGAAGGGAAAATAAAGACTAAAAGAAGCTTTTACGCTATTCAGCTTTGTATAGAAAATGGATTTTATAGATGGAGTAAAAATAAAAATTCGATAAACTAATATTCCTATTCCTCTGAAACAAAGCAATATTGACAGCCAGTAAGGCAACAATAAGTGAGCTGGTGTGGGGGAATTATATTGCAACTTTCTGATATATCTTATATTTTTTATATTAAAGATACTTCGATCTAAGTATTTATAAAAAGCCCGTTTACATTGCTTAAAACCTATGTTTACCTGAATCATTTTATCTACATAATGCCAAATCATGTATATATAAAATATACTGAATTCATCTTTATACCTTGTCCAGATATTATTTTGAATCAGCTGTTGTTTCATCATTTTGAACATGACAAGTATAGCTTTTATCTTCTTCTCACTGACTAATTCATACATTTTGGAATTAGTTCTTGGATAAAAATAAAAATAAAGTGGCAGATCAACAAAACATAGCTTCTTGTCTATCAATAAAGAAACTAAAATAGCAATATCTTCATAGAAGTTGCTTGAATATCGAATATTTTGGAATACTTCACGCTTATATATCTTGTTGCATGAAGAAGGCATATAAATATCTTGAAATAATAAAGATAAAGCCTCTTGCCAAGACTGTACAGATGGTATCTTGTCAATTTTTGAGATAACTCCATTCTGATTGCAAAAAGCAATGGAGCAAGCACAGATATCTGCATTCTCTTTAGTAATCTTCGTATGAAGATATTCTAAAAAATGAATATCAAGAAAATCATCACTATCCAGAAAGCATAAATATTCTCCCTTTGCATGTTTGAGTCCTGTATTACGTGCTCTACCTACACTCTGATTTTCTTGATGTATGATAATAAAACGATGATCATCACAAATAATGTCTTGAATTATTTCTATGGATTGATCTTCTGTGCCGTCATCTATAAGAATAGCTTCGAAGTTTTCAAAGCTCTGCTTTTGAACGCTTAAGATACATTTTCTAATATAAGGTTCGACGTTATATACTGGAATGATTATGCTAATGATTGGTTGAGTTTGATTTTCCATACTATCTTTTTATATCATTTCTCTCGTAGTCTATCCCTCGTAAAAGTGTAGGCACTCATTGGTCCTTGGAGTATGAGTTTGAGGATCAACTTGATAGAAAAAGCAAAGAGCTTGTAAAATGGTTTTAGTATACGACTTGCAAAGGGAAAATAAAGACTAAAAGAAGATTTTACGCTATTCAGCTTTGCATAAAAAATAGACTTTAGTCGTGTGATTGTAGCCTTAGAAGTCTCTATCTCAAGATCATTCAGTTTGTTAGTAGCCTTAGAAATCTCTATCTCAAGATCATTCAGTTTGTTAACTGAGGATAATAAGACTTTTCTTTGATTCTCCTGCTGCTTATAGGCTTTTATCCCCATCTCATCGATAAGTTTGACTACTTCTGCTAGCATATTATTTTGTGGCTCCCTTAGCATCTCAAAATCTACGATTTTATTAGCAACAATATCTTGAAATAATTTCTTCCATTTCACTATAATATGCTGAATATCAAACTGATTACTACTTTCTCGGGCTGAACGACCCATCTTTTTACGTAATTCTATCTCATTCATTAGAAGTCGTAGTTTTTCTTTCATCTCATCTCTGTCTCTTCTAGGAATCACAAAACCATCTATTCCATTTCTAACTAGGGTTATATTGGGCATATGATACATTATACTTGGAACACCATGACTTTTCGCTTCTGTAATTACCATTCCAAAGCCTTCAACAAAGCTTGTTAGCAAATGAATACTTGTTTTTTGATAGAGTGACCTTACATCTGCTACATATCCCAAGAATTTAACCCTTTGTTCTATTCCTAGACCCTTGGATAGGGATTGCAAAAATGAAAGTTCCTCTCCAGTCCCTGCCATGAGAAGATTCCAGTCTGGAAACTCTTCTGCAAGCTCAGAGAATATGTGCAAGGCTTCTTCGGGTTGTTTTTCTACAGACAATCTTCCGATGAAAAGGATATTTTTATCTTCTAGTAAGGAATTTTTGCTATTGGTGCTCGGAAAAGTATTGGGATTTAGAATAACTCGAACGTTTGGATAGCCTTGGGATTTCCAGATATGATGATTCCAATCTGAAAGAGTAACCATGGCATTGGATAGTTTCATGATGGCTCTATGATAGTTTATAGTATAGGATTTTGATTTATGTGGTGCAAAGTATTCGCCATGTTCACAGTTAATGACACAAGCCCCACACATTTTTAGAGTTAGAATATCACGATAAAAATAGATACTACCATGGTCTTCGAAGAATATTATATCAGGATTGATTTTGTTGTAATGAAGGGATATATAATATGAACGATTTGGAATATCTTCTAAGTTATCACAATAGACCTTTTTCACTCTTGGGTCTACTTCATATTCGTTTTGATCCTTTACGGTAAGAAGTATATAGACTTCATATTCAGTACATAGATGGTTTGCTAAAATGGCAACCAGTCGTTCTATTCCTCCTAAACCCAAGAAATGAAGATGAAACATAATGCGTTTGATTTTCTTAGGGGGAGGATGGTATTGAATGAGCTGCTTATGATGCTTTTCTGTAAATGGGAGAGTGCCAGGATACATATCACGAAGGCGATTTATCTTTTTATAGGCTAAATAGGATAGATATTGTTTGAATAATTCTTCTGGATAGTCTTTGAAATACTGATATAACCAATGGCTGATCCTACTAGCTTGGATAAATATCTCAAGGTATTGTTCAGGACTCTTGCTTC
>JABABJ010000073.1 GCA_014238275.1 Leptospirales bacterium
GAAGCAAGAGTCCTGAACAATACCTTGAGATATTTATCCAAGCTAGTAGGATCAGCCATTGGTTATATCAGTATTTCAAAGACTATCCAGAAGAATTATTCAAACAATATCTATCCTATTTAGCCTATAAAAAGATAAATCACCTTTGTGATATATATCCTGGCACTCTCCCATTTGCAGAAAAGCATCATAAGCAACTTATTCAATATCATCCCCCCCCTAAGAAAATCAAACGCATTATGTTTCATCTTCATTTCTTGGGTTTAGGAGGAATAGAACGACTGGTTGCCATCTTAGCAAACCATCTATGTACTGAATATGAAGTCTATATACTTCTTACTGTAAAGGATCAAAACGAATATGAAGTAGATCCAAGAGTGAAAAAAGTCTATTGTGATGACTTAGAAGATATTCCAAATCGTTCTTATTATATATCCCTTCATTACAAAAAAATCAATCCTGATATAGTGATCTTAGAAGATCATGGTCGAGTCCACTTTTATCGTGATATTCTAACTCTAAAAATGTGTGGGGCTTGTATCATTAGCTGTGAACATAGCCAATACTTTGCACCACATAAACTACAATTCTATACTATAAACTATCACAGAGCTATCATGAAACTAGCAAATGCTATAGTTGTTCTTTCAGACTGGGATCATCATATCTGGAAATCCCAAGGCTATCCAAACGTTCAAGTTATTCTAAATCCCAATACTTTTCCGAGCACCAATAGCAAAAATTCCTTACTAGAAGATAAAAATATCCTTTTCATCGGAAGATTTAATAGTAGGCAAAAACAGCCTGAAGAGGCATTGTACATATTCTCTGGGCTTGCAGAAGAGTTTCCAGATTGGAATCTTCTCATGGCAGGGACTGGAGAGGAACTTTCATTTTTGCAATCCCTATCTAAAGAGCTAGGAATAGAACAAAGGATTAAATTCCTGGGCTATGTAGCGGATATAAAGTCACTCTATCAAAAAACAAGTATACATCTGCTAACAAGCTCTGTTGAAGGCTTTGGTATGGTAATTACAGAAGCAAAAAGTCATGGTGTCCCAAGTATAATGTATCATATACCCAATGTGACCCTAGTCAGAAATGGAATAGATGGTTTTGTGATTCCTCGAAGAGACAGAGATGAGATGAAAGAAAAACTACGACTTTTAATGAATGAGATAGAGTTGCGTAAAAAGATGGGTCGTTCAGCCCGAGAAAGTAGTAATCAATTTGATATTCAGCATATTATAGCGAAATGGAAGAAGTTATTTCAAGATATTATTGCTAATAAAATCGCAGATTTTGAAATGGTAGGGGAGACACAAAATAGTATTTTATCAGAAGTAGTGGGAATTCTTGATGATATTCAAATAGAATCTTACGAAGCCGTAGGTACAATAGAAAAACTGAAATCTACTTTTTATAAACGGTTCCGCAAAGTAAAATCTTCTTTTGTTATTCATTTCCCCTTCGTAAGCCGTATACTAAGACCATTTTACAAGCCTTGTACTTTTTCTATCAAGTTGATCCTCAAACTCTTACTCCAAGGACCGATGGGTGCCTACGCTTTTACAAGGAATAGATTACGGAGGAAATAAGGATATTAGGCTCATGAATCATAAATCCAACTCTCCTCCCATGGTCTCCGTGGTCATTCCTCTATGTAACAAGGAGAAAAACCTTGCTCGATGCCTTAAGAGTGTACTTCGTCAAAGCCTGAAAAATATAGAGCTAATCATTGTAATTGATCAGAATATGAAGCATTATGAGAATATTATTCAAGAGTATTCCAGTAGTGACCCAAGGATCAAGTTCTATACAAACGAGAAAAGACTTCAGCTTCTCCAGACTCGACTGAAAGGAATCATGCTTGCGAAGGGAAAATATATCCTCACAGTGGGACATGAAGATTGGCTGGAACAAGATACACTTAAAGTCATGTGTCAAACTGCCATCCGTCACAATGGGGATATAGTTCATGCAGAGTCTAATGTCTTTGATGAGAAAAATCAGAATATCCAAGATGCTCCAGCTTCTAAAAAACCTATCCGTACTCTTGCTCCTGTCTCTAAAATACTAGAAAAAGCAGATATTAGGACTGCACTATTTAAGGGGGAAGTATCAGACCATATCTCAGCCAAGCTTTTTGAAAGAAGACTAATCCAGCAAACGATCACAGACTCAGGCCTAATGGATAGAGCTGAATTGCAAGATGTATATATATGGGAGGATATACTCCTTTGCGTATTAACCCTAGTCGCTGCAAAAAAGTATATACCAGTTAAAAAAATGCTCTATCATTATTCTGGAAACCCAGAATTACTAGAAGGAAGCAAGAGTCCTGAACAATACCTTGAGATATTTATCCAAGCTAGTAGGATCAGCCATTGGTTATATCAGTATTTCAAAGACTATCCAGAAGAATTATTCAAACAA
>JABABJ010000081.1 GCA_014238275.1 Leptospirales bacterium
CACGTCCGTGTGGCGGTATTTGGTATCTGGAGGGATTCCCTGTTTTTTCGGCGGGGCTTTTCCCTAAAGGCAAGCCACGGAGAAACTATCTCCTAATTATCAAGACTCCCGCCTCCGCGTGGCTTGCTTCCATCTACAGGCGTGCCCGATCTGTTTTTAGTAAATATTCACTACAACGATAGCTAATACTTACTAGTAATAGCTCCTATTTCTAGTAGATACTACCTAAAACTCCTGTTTTCTTGGCGTTCCCCCTAAAAGCAAGCCACGGAGACCACGCCTAATAACAAGAGTCCCGCCTCCGTGTGGCTTGCTTCCATCTACAGGCGTTCACGCCTCATTTTAGTAGATATTCACTACAACGACAGCTAATACTTACTAGTAATAACTCCTATTTCTAGTAGATACTACCTAAAACTCCCAATTTTTCGGCGACTTCCAGAGCAAGCTGGAGGGCTTGTGTAGCAAAAGTAGGTCGTTTTCACCTACAGCGAGACTCACAAGTCCCCTTAGAGCCATAACAAGTAGAGTTCGCAGGACAGAGATACGGAGTCAATGCTTCACAGCCACTACTATCTACACAAGTTCTGGGGTTGGAGGCACACATCCCTGTATCTGAATCACAGTATCCACTCTCACAGGCGGTATAACGAGAACATGGTTCACCACTAGACAATTTTGCAGAGCAAACACCTTCATTACAAAAATCGCTTAGACAGCCAGAATCTTTCGAACATTCTTGTCCAGAGCGTGCTGGCGGTAGTGAGCAAGTATCCGTATCTGAATCACAGAGGCCACTTACACAAGAGTTACTTGTTTCGCAACTTTCTCCCTCTGCAATGAGAGCCGCACATGTCCCTCTTCCGCTTATGGAAATAGAAAAATCAGGTTCACAATAGAGATCATCTGAACAGGGAGTATCATTATCGCAAATATCTCCCAAGCCCCGTCCTCCTCCGCAATGATTCAAGATCAAGAGAGCCGAGAAACTCACGAAAACTAATGGGCTTATTCTAAAAATACTACACTTCATTTTTTCACCGTCAGAAACTATGGCTATTTTGTCAAGTGTTTTTTTTCAATTTTGTATCAAACCCATAGACATTTGTTACACTTGGAGATAGGTATCTATTTGTCCTTGACTTTGCAAGCCTCGCCAGCCGCATACGACTATGTGGAATCCTCACGGCTCCAAAAATGCAGTGATTTGGAGGGAAGAAAAAGTCGCTTCTCTTGAGGCTTTATTTTTATCTAAAAAAGAGGCATTGTCGTTTTTAGCAATGGAACGGCAAAGAATCATGAGCCTATCAAGAGAACAAGCTATCAATGAAGTTTTAAAATCAAATAAAATACAAAATAGAATAAGAAAGATAGAATCTATAAAAGATAGCAAGCTACTGAATTGGTATTAATAATGAATAAAGATTACATCGATAATATAATTTTGGGAAACTGTATAAATTATATACCGAAATTAGATGATGAAAGTATCGATCTATTTTTGTCTGATATACCATATGGAATAGCATTAGACGATTGGGATGTTTTACACAACAATGCTAATTCAGCTCTACTAGGAGCTTCACCAGCTCAAAATGGGAAACCTTGTTTTAGAAGACGAGGAAAGCCTATAAATGGATGGGCACAGTCCGATAGGAATATAGGACTAGAGTATGAAGATTGGTGTAAGAAGTGGGTTGCAAAAGTTTATCCTAAAATGAAGATAGGAGCATTTTTATTCGTTTTTGGTGCTCGTAGAACTATTCACAGGACTATAAATGCTTTTGAAGAAGTAGGATTTTTACTTAAAGATGTTTTAGCTTGGAAGAAACCAACAGCACCACATCGAGCTCAAAGGGTTAGTATCGTTTTAGAACGTAGAGGTTTATCACATGAAGCTAAAAAATGGGAAGGTTGGAGGTTAGGGAATCTTGCTCCAATTTATGAGCCTATCGCATGGTTTATGAAACCATATAAAATTGGTGGAACTATTACTGATAACATTATAGAAAATGAGGTGGGGGCAATAAATGTGGAAGATTGTAAAAATGATTGCATTATTCCTAATAACATTTTAGAGTTTGGATTTAGTAAAGACGAAATAAAAATACATGAGGCACAGAAACCATTAAATCTTATGAAATTTTTAATAAAATTAACAACACGAGAAAATCAAGTAATTTTAGATCCATTTATTGGAAGTGGTACAACTGCCGAAGCTGCGAAGCTATTAAATAGACGTTTTATTGGTTTTGAACTTAAAAAGGATTATTATAAAAGAGCTTTGGATAGGCTTAATTATACTTTGCCTCTTTTTCAGAAAGCTAAATAATGATCAAAAGAAAAGACAGCCTAGTAAAGAAAGGCTAAGTCAATCTAAAATTAGGACAAGCGTAGGCTGCAAAGCCTATCTATGCAAAAATAGAAATTTTACTTGCATTTGGAAGCCTCTATTGAAAGTTTGGACTGGTTGGAGTGTTATCTGAATGAAAAAGCTAAAAACATCACGGAAGGTCAGAATTAATCTGGCAAAAAAGCGATTTCTTCGCCGCCTGAGAAGCAAAGCAAAAGCTGCTCATCGAAGGGGTACCGGAGGAAAAGAAAGCTCAGAAAGCGGTTAAGTTTTGAAAAACAAAGCCGAGCTATTAAGAATGAAGCTACGGTCAGTGAATGACCCTCTTTCCCGCCGTCTCCCTTCCCTCTTTGCCCGCTTTCCCTTTTTTCGCAAGAGGACTTTCGTGCAAGGAACAAATCTAGTAGACTGCCTATTTCGGAATCTCAAGGAGTCCTATTTGGAAAAGTCCGTTTGTGCTGCGCTTCCAGAAAGTGTGCTCAAAAGAGATCCAGTAGCCTTAGAAATGAAGGAGATCCAAAACCATCTGGAAGGACAATCCATACTTGTGACAGGTGCAGGTGGGTCGATTGGAAGAGAGCTTTGCTTGCAGCTGATCCGCTACCGTCCCTCAGTACTAGTTCTTCTCGACAATGCGGAAAGCTCCCTCTATGAAATTGACTATGAGCTTCGCTATAATACTCCAGCTGACATTCTTCCTCTCCATATTGCTCCCGTGATTGCTGATATACGAAACATTAGCCTAATGCAGAAAATACTCTATGAACACGATATTAAGATCATCTTCCATTGTGCTGCATACAAGCATGTCCCTTTGATGGAATTTAACATAGAAGAAGCTATTCAAAATAATTTATGTGCTACTGTCAACCTAGCGAAAGCGGCAAGGGATGAAGGTGTCGAACACTTTGTTATGGTTTCTACAGATAAGGCTGTCAACCCTAGTTGCATCATGGGAGCTACTAAAAGAATATCTGAGCTCTACATACAAAACCTAAGCCAATGCTGTGATACACGTTTCATTACTGTTCGTTTTGGAAATGTCATTGGCTCCCAAGGCTCGGTTGTTCCTTTATTTGCAAAACAGATCAGTAGAGGAGGCCCTGTTACAATTACTCATCCCGATATGCTTAGGTACTTTATGACTGTATCAGAAGCAGCTGGACTTATCATTCAATCAGTTACACTAGGAAATGGATCGGAAATTTTCATACTAGATATGGGAGAACCAGTAAAAATTAAAGACCTTGCGGAATATATGATCCGATTTGCTGGACTTGTCCCTCATAAGGATATAGAGATCCAGTACATTGGCCTTAGACCAGGAGAAAAACTTTTTGAGGAACTTGTTGGAACAGGTGAAGAAGAAATCCGTCCCACAAGGCATCAAAAAATACACATGGCTACAGGAAAAAATATAAACGTAAATCTAAGCCTTCTCGAAAAGCAGGTGGAAGAGCTTGCAAATCTTAATTTCCAAAACAATCGAAGCCTAATCGACGCTGCTTTAGCCCGAATTATACCGGAATACCGGCCAGCTTATTATTCTCCCAAGAAACGTCAGAAGAACTATCCCTCCCCTGCTCCCTTGCAAAATTTTTGAGATAAAACCTATGCGCTTTTTCTTTATCATTCTTTCCTTTTTCTTTTTATCTGGTATTTTTTTTGTAATAGATTGTCGGAAAAACAAGCTAAAAGAAGAAGCCACTTCTGAGAGTATTCAGATCAAACTCCTATCAGAAAGCCAGATGGAGATTTTGGTCCAAATTCCACCTAAACATCACGCCTATCTCGATCGAGGAGATGAAAAAAACTATATTCCGATTACATTTGACTGGTCATCTCACATTGAAAATGGCACTTTAGACGAGAAGCCCGTACTCGTAAAAAAACCCACGGGAGAAAGGAACGATGAGGCAGGAGCAACAGTCCTTCGAGGAAGAGGCAACTTTGTCTTTGAATCAGAAAATTTTGCAAAATTGCAAAATAAAAGACTTAAAGTAAGGACTCAAATATGCGATGAAATTAAGGGTATCTGCTATCGACCCGAATGGAAAAAAGTTCATATACCTCGCCTCTAAGTGGAAGAACTTTCTAATATAATCTATCAATGGACTGGTCAGGGTGATCAGGGCATCAAAGGAACCCTCCTTTCCATCCCTTTCTATTTTTTGGCAGGCATGGTTGCTTCTCTTTTCCCGTGCGTATATCCCCTTTATCCAATCACTGCAGCCTTTCTTAGGAATCGAGCCACGGAGGGGCAAAGTGTCTGGAGGCATCCCCTCCTCTATTGGATAGGAACTTCATTAGCCTATTCGCTCTTGGGGGCAATCGCTACGGCAAGTGGAGGTGCATTTAACCAGCTGATGCAAAGTGGTATAGCTGTTCTTTTAACGGGATTTTTATTTCTTTTTCTGGTCTTTGTATGCCTTGACTGGTTCACTTTAAGTTGGAATTTTACGGGAGGATGGACTCAAGCACTTGCAAATCGAAGTGGGTCGCTCATGAGCCTTGGGATGGGAGCTATTACCGGTCTTGTGGCTTCTGCCTGTGTAGCTCCTGTCATTATTAGTATGTTACTTGTCCTGATCCAAAACCCCCATAATGCAAGTCTTCTATTGCAGGTCATCAAAGGGTTTGTTCTTTGCTTTTGTTTTGGGGCTGGATTAGGAGCCCCTCTTTTTCTTACTGGTATCTTGGGTGCAAGGCTTCCTCGTTCGGGCTCATGGCAGAGGGTGATCAAATATGGCTTTGCAATAGGGACAGTTTTAGCTGCAGTGTACCAAATCAACAAAGGTCTTGAGATTATGCAACTTGAATCGTCACAAATTTACAACATTTTTATTGGGCTTTGTCTTTTGTTTATAGCCATCCTGCTAGGGCTAAAGCCAGCTGAGACAAACGACCGTCGAGCAGTGGTCAGATTCTATTTTGCCCTTATCACTCTTTCCTTTGGGCTTGGACTCATCATCCGAGGCATTTCTTTTATCCCTTCTCTCACAAATGAACTGTCTCATAAGCAATTAGCAAAAAAGAACGATTCGTACGAAGCTATCGGCAGTCTCAGATTTTACCGAGATAAAGACTACGCTCTCTCTTTGGCAGAAAAAAAACGACTTCCTATATTCATCGATTTCTACGCTGAGTGGTGTGCAAACTGCAAAGACTTTAACAGATTAGTTAAAAAAAACCAAACACTCCAAAATACATTGCAAAAGGCTATCCTTCTCAAGGTCTACGATACCGACTCTGATTTTGAATACTTCCAGAAAGATCCTCAAATGAAAGAACTCCAAATTGGCCTTCCATTTTTTGCGGTCATAAACTCAAACGAAGAACTTCTCTGGAAAACAACCAATTATCGAGACAGCAAAGGGATGATACAAGCCATTCAGAAACACTCTCCTCAAGGCAAGGATTAGTACTTCGCCCTGCTCGCTTTCTCGCTTAATAGGAAACCAAATAGAATCTATTCGTATGAATGTAATCAAAAGCGAGCCAGAACTACTTAGGAAAGAACTGAGTCACTACCAGTTTGATCTTCCAAATCACCTCATAGCACGATATCCAGTCTCTCAACGAAGCTCTTCCCGCCTCCTTGTCTTGCGACCAAGCAAGCATTTTCAAAAAGAGAATCTGATGCAAATGGAAGATAGCATTTTCTCAGATATTGCTCGATTTCTTGAGCCAGGAGATCTTCTCGTTATGAATCACGCAAGGGTATCACCAAGGAGGGTTCAACTAGAACGAGCAAGTGGAGGTAATATAGAAGCCATCTTCTTGAATCAGCTCTCAAATAAGATGTGGGATTGCCTTCTGAGAGGGAAAAAAAGACTCCGTACAGGGGAATATCTCCATCTATCCTCTAAACAAAACTCCTCAGAAGCAGAAAAGATTGAGTTTCTATTTCTCGATCCAGCTACACCCTTCCAAAACCAAAAAGAGGTCGAGAAACACCGTACAGGAAATGCAATTCTTCTTCCTGCCCGCCCCTCACCGCGGGAGGAAAAAGAAAGCGAGCCAGAAAAAATGATCCCAAAAGCACTTGAGAACGCCCATACAATCTGGAAGGATATGGCTCAGGCAGAGGAATGGTTTGAAGAGTATGGAGAGATTACGATCCCCCCCTATCTCAATCGAAGAGCTGAAACACAAGACAAGGAGCGTTACCAAACAGTTTATGCCTCTGCACTAGGAAGTATTGCCGCACCCACTGCAGGACTTCATTTTTCCCAAGAGCTTATTGGTCTCCTCCGACAAAAAGGAGTACAAATAGCTTCTCTGGGGCTCAGAATTGGATATGGGACATTCGCTCCTCTTTGCACCGAGAACTTCATTAAGAACCAGCTCCATGCCGAGAGATATTCGATCTCCTCTACATTAGCACGACTTCTCAATCAAGGAGATTCCTATCATCGACTTATCGCTGTCGGGACAACATCCCTGAGAGCCTTAGAAGCCAATTTCCGAGATCATCTGGGAGTGTTTCAGGAGGGAACTTTTGAAACAGACCTCTTCCTAAGACCTCCAGATAAACCCAAAAGTATCGACGGTCTGATTACAAACTTTCATCTGCCAGCATCCTCACTCTTCCTTCTAACTGCCTCTTATGCCGGACTTGAGTACCTCCAAAAAGCATATAGACATGCTACCTCCTCTCAATATCGATTTTTTAGCTACGGGGATGCTATGTTGATCTTATAAGACCTATATTAGGAGACTACGCCTACTCGGAACAGTCACGCTTCAGCGTGGCTTGCCCCATGTATATATAGCCTAGCTCTCTGATTTCTCAATTTTTTGATTGACAATAAGAAGGTTTCAGTAGTATATGTATATGAAAATACAGTCTTTCTTTGACAGACGGATTTCTAAGGAGGTGGATATGAGTGCAACTCAGACCATAGAACTTGTAAGAAAGCTAAGTAACGGCAAGCCGCTAGCCGAGAAAACAGCAAGCGAACTGCTTGACTATATAGGAAACCAGATCGGTAATCCTGCTACTAAGCAGGATTAAATAGTCATAAAGCCAGTGTTTGCAAAAAAAAGAAGCATACTTAAAAGTGGCCTAAAAGCAGTGATATGTCTCATTCTTCCATATTTTGTTATGGATTTAGAATCGACTGCCCCCCTCTTTGCCAACCCATTGACCCGTGATACTATAAAACTAAAACCAAACGATCCCTCTTATACGCCTCACGGGATTTCAGGAAGCATACCAGTGCTTCGAAGCCGTTATTTAGAAGAGGAGTGGAGGCATTTGAACAAGAAAAAGCGAGAGGACCTTCTTTTAGAGAAATCATTGCAAGAACAGTTTGGTAAACAACAGCTTCCTCAAAACTTTGGGAAGCATCCCTATCATGAAAGCCCTGCACGAAGATTCCAAATCGTCTTTTTTCTATCACTTCCGATCACAGCTCTTGTCACTTATGGTATCTGGAGGGGTTCCAAATATCTAGCCAATCCAAGAGAAAACAGTTTGACTGCCGGCGAAAGTGCAGGGGTAGCAGGAATTGGTGCTGTTTTTTCTGGGTTGATTGGATGGTACGACTACTATCGGGTCAAGAGATATCAGCAATCACCTGATAGCATTCCAGACTCCAATACTTCCTTTTTATTCAAGACCGAGCTTCAGGCAATTTTCTAATTTTTAGATGAGATGGACTCCCAATGGAGGGAAAGATTTTATCAAAAGCCTGAAGGCTGACGAGGATTTTCCACTACTGCGTATTTCTTATCATGCACTAGGTCTTCTTTTTTACTCTGAAGCATGAGTACATGAAATTGAAGGATTCCTCCCCAACCGTGTGAAAGTCCAATGTTAGCCTTTTCAACTTGGTGCATTCCAGCTTTGGACATAATCTGTGCCGCTACTTCAGCTTGACGAATGAGTGCACTTGCACCAATGGTATTAGTAGAAACAACTCCACCAGATGGATTAATCGGAAGAGAACCATCGATCTGAGTGATCCCTTTTTCTAAAAGCTCTACCGCTTTGCCGGGTGCAGATAGTCGCAAGCCATCCGTCCAGATCAATTCTTGAACTGTAAAAGCATCATAAAGCTCTACTATATCTATTTGCTCAAAAGGATTTGTAATACCAGTTTTCTTATATAGTCCTTCAGCAGATTTCTGTAGCCCAAGAGGAATACCCCAATCTCTATCTGGGTACATTGCACCCTCTGGGATACTACAAACAGCTTGGATCCAACTCATGGGCTGATTCCCTCTTTTTTTCGCTAGAGACTTTGTTTGTAAGACCATGGCACAAGACCCATCAGATACGGGACAAGAATCCAGAAGGCGGATGGGGGATGCAAGATAAGGCATATTTTTGAGCATTTCCACGGATACATTAGGTAAATGCAGGGTAGCATATGGATTTTTTAACGCATTCTTCCTAGCCTTCACCCCTAGAAGTGCAAAGTGATCCTCTGTAACATGGGGATGAAGATGCATATAACGCTTTGCCTGTATAGCCACTCCTGAGGGAGGCCCTGCATTGAGTCCACGCTCCGTATAATGAAACACATAAGATAATGCCTCCTGTGCAGAAGATTCAGTCAGCTTATTTCCAGAGACCACAAGGACTGTATCAAACATTCCTGATGCTACAGTATAAAAACCACAAGTCCCCGCAGAGGCACCAACAGTTCCACCAGTATGGACACGAATCACTGGTATTTTTGATCCTCCTCTTACTATATCAGTGCACCATTTTTCAGGATGATTGACTCCTTCAAAAAGCTCAGGACCTCCTCCATAAATTACTGCATCTATCTCCTTAAACTCTATATCAGCATCTTCGAGAGCCCTGTCGATAGACTCACGCATCAGCTCTGGAAGAATTACATCCTTTCGCTTTTTTTTAGTATGGGTCTGACCCGTTCCGATGATTGCTACTTTATTCATTCTCTATAATATATACAATGTTAGACTGCATCCCTAAGCCCGATTGGCTATGTGCAAGCCCTATTTTCATTCCCTTAGCTTGCAAGTTTGCACATACATGTATAATCCTACTGAGTCCAGCTGCAAAAATCGGATGAGAGCAAGAAATACCTCCAGAGATATTTACAGGCAAGTGACCTTTTTCAGTAGTATATTCTTCGTGTAAATATCTTTTGACCTTCTCATAGTCCCACTGAAATATTTCATGATAAAGAAGAGCCTCTTGATACGGGAAAAGATCATATAACTCAGCTAATTGGATCTGTTCAATTCTCTTATCTGACATTTGCAAGGCTTTTGATGTAGCTATTTTCGCGGAAGGACAGCTTGCTAAATCTCGATACCCAGGATAATAAACATCGGAAGATATACCAACCCCGCTTATAGAAGGGGCTGAACGATCATTATCTTTCGTCCATTTCTCATTACTAATGATAAGCACGCTACAACCGTCAGTCTGAAGAGGCATCTCTAATTTTCTAAGAGGACTCATCACATAAGGAGATTCAAGAATATCTTTAACAGTATAATTTCCTCGATGAGGAGCATTTGGATTCAAGTTCCCATGATTCTTATTTTTCACCAATATCTTCGCTATATCTTCTTCGTTTAATCCGCTATTTTGCAGAAAAGCACTATACTGCAAGGCATGATAGCCAACAAGATCTACGCCAAGAGGACGAAGATAAAATGGCTCCATCTGGGTATGGTAGTACCAGCTTCCTGAGACCTCTGGCTTTGGATAAGAAGGAAATCTTGAAGGATCATTTGCTAACGACGATTGAGAAGATTTGGAAGAAGCAACTACCATAGCAGTCTCATGCTCAGAAAGAACCTTGCTAATAGCTAAAAAAAGTGCAAATGCACCATCTTCTTCTACTTTAGTCTCATCTCGTAAGAATGCCCCCGAAGGCTCTACCAGAAAAGTATTATTAATAGCAGTCCCTTCTAAAATATCGTCACCAGAATTAACAACAGTTCCAATATCTTTCAGTTCCAAACTTGCGTTCTTCAACGCCTTCTTGACTGTATAAAACACAAGCTCCTCTGCATTGAGTTCATCTTCTCTCTCTTTGAAGGTAGATTCAGCATAGCCTATGATTTTAACGTTCATAATAAAAATATAAGAGTCTACTCACTTTTTGAACATTTACAGAACTTCAAAGTATTGTATATCAAAAAGGTCCCCCTTTCTTTTAGACCTCTCCTCCCACACAGCTTTTACCTTTTGACCTATTTTTATATCTTTCTCATTTTGAGCTTTAATAATATGGAAAAAAAGAATGTGACTTCCGTCTATTTGAATCAGGCCTATATGATAGGGAGGCTTAAACTTTTGACCCGGGATTTCCATGTGAATTTCGGTAAAACTATGAAGAGTACCTTCATCACTAAGTTTTTTCCATCTTGTACACTCAGAAAAACTCCAAGGATCAAAACTTTTAGGAATCACTCCAACTATTTCCTCATCATCTGCATAAGATCCATAAATTGTCTGATTCAATTTGGTTTCGGTAAAATACTTAGATGCTGCTTTCCCAAGAGCCCATCGATAAGGAATCGTCAAATCCACTTTGCAGCTTCGTACTGTTTGCAAATCACCGATGATTTCCTGTCTAAGTTTATACTTTTGTATTTTACCAGTCGCTGTCTTAGGAAGCTCTTGGAAAAATTCTACTTTATCTGGGATTTTATAAGATGCTATTTTAGAACGTAAATATTTAATAAACTCCTTTTCAATAATAGAAAAGCCTGCTTTCTTACAAATGCAAGCAACAACCTTTTCACCGTATTTCTTGTCAGGTAGGCCAATGACTGCACATTCTAACACAGCTTCATGCTCATATAAGGACTCCTCAATCTCTTTTGGGAAAATATTTTCCCCTCCTCGAATGATCATTTCTTTCTTCCTTCCTGTAATAAAAAAATAACCATCTTGATCCTGATAACCCATATCTCCAGAGAACAGCCAACCGTCACGTACTGCTTCTTTGCTTGCTTCGGGATTATTAAAATACCCTTTAAAGATATTTTTCCCACGTATAACTATCTCACCAATTTCTCCGGAAGGAGCTTGTTTCCCTTTGGAATCCAAAATCTGCATTTCCTGATCTTTCAGACACAAACCGATGGAGCCAATTTTTCGCTCTCCGTTTATTGGATTCACAGAAGCAACACAAGTACCTTCCGACAGACCATACCCTTCTATAATTTTAGCCTTGAAGTTTCTTTCGAATTTACGGAAGACCTCTACTGGCATTGGAGCGGCCCCACAGAAACAAGCCTTCATAAACGAAAGATCTTCACCAGAAGAATGCTCCTTCATAGTATTCAAATAATTATAAACAGTGGGAACAGCACTGAAAGTTTTACATTGATGCTTTTTTACTGTTTTGATGAAACTTTTTGGTTTAAACATTTCTTCTAAAACTAGTGATCCTCCTACATACAAAGTGGCAAGAACTGAAACAACTTGTGCATTCACATGAAACAATGGAAGAATACATAGATTCGTATCTGTACTCTCTAGCTTTATCTCTGCTAGGAATGTTTGCAAATTACACAATAGATTCGCATGAGAAAGCATACATCCTTTGGGTTTTCCTGTAGTACCGCTAGTATAAAGCATATCCGCAGCATTATCAGCCTTAATGTTTGCAAAAGAGCTTGATTCTACCTTCCCTTTTCTAGCAAATATTTTCTCCAAAGTAAAGATATCTGGAGTAGGTTTTTCTTCTTTCCCTAGCTCATCAATTAACACGATCTTTTTCAAATGAGGCAAGTGATCTCTTAAGGGGACTAAGGTCTGATAGAACGATGAAGTAGTAAATAAAATAGGGATTTCCGAATGTGCAATCTGGTATTCCAGCTCTCCACTTTTCAGCATAACATTATAGGAAACCACGCAATTCCCAGATGCAAAGATACCAAAAAAGCAAAAGATATATTCAATACTGTTTGGTACTAAAATTCCTATGTTACTTGTTTCTTGAGAGACCCCTACTGTTTCTTGGATATAGTGAGCTATAGTTAAAGATTTTTGATAAATATTTTGATAAGAATATTCTGAGTCCTTAAAAATGATATAAGTCTTATCTGAATATTTCTCTGCCTGAGCAGCAAAGAGTTGAGGGATGTTTTGGTATGATGACATACTCATGTTGATCCGCTTGCAACAAAATGGTCTATATCCAAAATGGATCCAACTCTTTCCTCTTTTGGCTTAAATACTGCTTTCACTGTCTGGCCTGATTTTAAGGACTCAGGATTCTTAACTCGATGCCAAAGTATAGTATAAGCACCATCCAAACGAATCCCAGACAAAGCATAAGGAGGATTCCAATCTGCAAAAGGGGAATTTTCATAAACAACAGTGTAATACTCTACGATTCCTTGACCACTAAGCTCTACCCATTCTTCCAATTTATTTCCGCTGTAAGGACAGAACTTTTGCGGTGGAACAAATACATGACCATGTGTTCTTTCTCGTATTCCGAAAATCTTTCCATTCTCTTTCAGCTCACTCAAAAACCGACCAATGATCTTGCCCGGGGAGAGCCTATATTCCATGTGAACTACATCACTAAAATGAGTAACCTTACCATCCATAGCAGAATAAAATATCCTTCTGTATCCGTTTGCAGTGAATCACTAACTAAGGGATAAGGCATAGTTTTGGAAAAGCCGATTAGCTGGCAAGCATTTTTATCACAAATGGAGTCATTCTATTTTGTCCTAATTTGACTTTGCACTTTTCTCAGGAGGAAGCACCTTACATTCACCTCTTATAACTAACTCTTTCCTTTGATTCTTCCAAACAACACTAAAAATTACAGCTTTCAGTCTATCTAGCTTTTTTTTGACCGTAGCAGTGCAAGTAATTGTGTCATGAATGTACACTGGCTTTTTGAATGTACTTCTCATTTCCAAAAAAATAGTTCCTTGCCCTGGAAGATGACTTCCTAAAATCCCCCCTACAAAAGAAAGAGCGACACCTCCATGAGCAATTCTTTTCTGAAAGGGAGTTGTGCTTGCATATTCTTCATTCGTATGAATTAGATTGAAATCACCGCTAATTGAACTATAAAATGAAATATCAGTTTCGGTAATTGTCTTGGAAAAGGATGCTGTATCACCAATTTTGATCTCATGATACGTTTTACCCGTCGTACTCATATATAATTCCTTATTAAGCCTCAGTTGTGCCGTCATTTACATGAGACCTTAGATTCCACTTATCATATAGGCTTCTTGAAAGTAAACTAATTTCTTTGTATAGTGACTCCTGTCTTGAGTAAATATTCACTAAAACTCCCGATTTTCGGCGATTTTCCCTTCCCAGAGAGGGAGGACCGCACCTCCCTCTCTGGACTCTCCCCGCGCCCTCGGCGACACAGACCTCCTGTCTGCGAGCCTCGGGGATGTTCCGCCACATCCGTGTGGCGGTCTTTGGTATCTGTAGGGATTCTCTGTTTTCTCGGCGATTTTCCTAAAAGCAAGCCTACTACTTACTTATACTAACAATAGTCCCGACTTATCAGGCTTGCTTCCTTGTATAGGCGTTTCCGCCTGTTTTTAGTAGATATTCACTAGGACGATGGCTAATACTTACTAGTAGCGACTCACCTTTTTAGTAAATATTAGCTAAAACTCCCGATTTTTTCGGCGGGTTTCCTAAAAGCAAGCCTACTACTTACTTATACTAACAATAGGCCCGACTTATCAGGCTTGCTACCATTTATAGACGTTTCCGCCTGTTTTTAGTAGATATTCACCAAGACGATGGCTAATACTTACTAGGGCTAAATCAATCTC
>JABABJ010000078.1 GCA_014238275.1 Leptospirales bacterium
TGGTTCGATTCCACTCGGGGGTAATTTATGCTTAGAATTAATTCTACTGACTCTACTTTATCTGCAAGATATCAATAACCAAGAAAAATATCTATCTCACTAGAAAATATTCGCCGATACAATACCCTGAATGTATTGTTTCCAGAAGGAGGGTAAAGAAGATGAGACATTTTTATATTAGGATTATAGGTAGTATACCTTTTCTAGTTTTTGTATGCTGTTTATCTGCAACTGTAAACACAACAAATCATTATCCAGACACAACACAGATGTCGCTCAGAAGCGAAAAAAAAGCAGCTCACTCTCATGCAAAATACAGTCACAAAAAGGATCGTTTTCGTCCGATTAGCCAGAAAGCAAAGAAAGACTCCTCTGGGTTGGAAAATGTAGTTTCTCGCAAGCAATGTGCACCCTGCAAGCAAAAGGAACAAGTCGCTATTCGAGATGAAGATACACAAGACTTAAAGCCTCTGGAAAAACTTGCTTCCCCTGATACCTCTAACACCTCTTCGTATGAAGAGCAGGATAGCTCTTCTTCCTCGGATCCCTCCTCTTATGAAGAGATTGGAATTGCATCTTGGTACGGAAATGCCTTCAACGGAAAAATAACTGCAAGTGGTGATGTTTTTGATAACACAAAGCTTACAGCTGCTCACAAAACACTTCCCTTGGGTAGTATGGTTCAAGTGCACAATTTAAATAACGACAAAAAAGTCACACTCAAAGTCAACGATCGAGGCCCTTTCGTAAAAAAAAGAATCCTTGATGTAAGCGAGTATGCAGCAAAACTTCTGGGATTCAGAGAGTCTGGGACAGCTCAGGTGAAAGTCAAAATGGTAGAAAGCTCACAAGAGAGTTTGCAAGAGGAAAACGAAGGAGCAACTTATGAGATTTTTGGCGACGGGGATGTGGAGTCTGCTGCTGTCAAAATGATCGGAAATCGCAATCTAAATCCAGAATCAGTCCAAGAAGATACGGGACAGAACTATTTTTCTCTTCAAGTCGGTTCTTTCGAAAAACTCCAACATGCTCGCACTATGGAACAGCATCTTTCTCAATATCCACAGAAAACTCAAGTTCTTCATAGAGATAATACCTACATCGTATTGCTTGGAAAGTTTGAAACAAGAGAGGAAGCAACAGAAGAACAGGAAAAACTCCGCAAAGAAGGCTATAATTCCTTTATAAGGGAACCCTATTGAAAACTACTCCCTCTATTGGGAAAGGAGTCTTATTCTTTGTAAAACATTTCTATGAGATGTCCATCTGGGTCTGACACAATCATAGATTCTCCATCACCAACTACTACGGGTCCCTTAATGATCTTTATGTCTTCCTTTTCAAGCTCTTGTATTGCGTCTGTAAAGTCATCTACATCCAAGACAAATGCAATACTAGTTTTTCCCGGGTTTTTTATGCTGCATTGATAATCCTCAATATAATTGAATCGTATGCTAAAAGGATCCAAATGAATCACTGCGTAATTTTCTGACTTTTCGACTAAATCAAAATCAAGTAGCTCACAATAAAATTTTAGAGTCTTCTCTAAGTCAGCACTTCCTAGAGAAATATGATGCATCCCTTCAAGTATAATCATTTCATCACCTCAAAGAGACAAGGTCTTAAATCCCCCTCAAACTGTAAATCAAATTTTTAGCATCCCGCCAATCTTGAGAAATATTTTTCGATATTTTGTCAAAATCACCTCTATTTTCTCTTAGTAACCTTGAAGCATTCATAAATCTAACAAGATATATCATAAGTTTTACTATACTTTTTCCACTTCATTGCTAGTTTTATTGAGTTTTTGGAGGAGTGCCTTTCCTGCAACAGTAGGAGTATAATTCTCGACATTTCGACCAAATCGGGCTAATTCTTTCAGGATACTACTAGAAAGAAAAGAATATTCCTTAGAAGCAAGGAGAAAAATGGTTTCCACTTCAGGACACATCTCTGCATTCATCTGGTACATTGCGTACTCATAGTCAAAATCGCTTACAGCTCTAAGACCTCGTATAACTGCAGAAGCCTTTTGCTTTCGCACGAAGTCTGCCAAAAGAATAGAGAAATGAGTTACTGTTACGTTTTCTAGATCTTGAACAGCTTGCTTCAAAAGATCAAGCCGTTCCTCAATGCTAAACAGGCCCTTCTTAGAAGGGCTTTGAGCAATAGCAACGATGAGCTTATCACAAAAACGTCTAGAGCGTTCAATGATATCAAGATGACCATTAGTCACTGGATCAAAGGAACCTGGATATACAGCTATTTTCATGAGTAGATTATCCAGCTATATCTTGACTGCATAGATTTCATGACTTCCTCGCATAATTCAACAAATCATGTCATATAAGGCTGAAAACCTAGTAGTTGTTAAATTCTTACTATAAAAAAAGGAAGACGACCTATTCAGTAGCCAATAAAATGTTTCTATTGATTTTTGGAACTAAATTTTTGCTAAAATAGATAAATTTTTGCATGTTTTTTTCGTCTAAACTTATTTAAGTGAGAAGTTGTTTACGAAAAAACTTTTCTTAAAAATCTGTCGTAAAAGAGTCCCTTAGCTTGCCCAATGCCTGTACATAGACAGAAAAACAGTATGAATCCAACTATTGAAAAAAACTACAACAAGTTTCCCAATGATATGAAAATTCGTTTGAAGTTTCGTACAGATGATGCGACTGATCAGACGACAAAGCTGCGTTCTAAGCTACAGACAGCAACTCTTCATACAGTTTGTCAAGAAGCATCCTGCCCAAATTTGTCTCATTGTTGGTCTCAAGGGACAGCTACCTTTATGATCCTTGGCAGCATATGCACTCGTCGCTGTGGCTTTTGCAACGTAGATACAGGAAAACCCCAGCCTCCAGATCCAGATGAGCCTCAAAGACTAGCAGAAATGATTTCTAAAATGCGACTCAAGCATGCAGTCATTACTTCTGTTGATCGGGACGATTTAGCAGATTGCGGGAGTGGTTTTTTTGGAGAGGTTATCGAAACTGTGCGAGCTAGAAACCCTTTTTCGCGTGTAGAGGTCCTCGTCCCCGATTTTAAGGCACGAATCGAAAATCTTATAAATATCTGGAGAGCAGAACCAACAATCATTAGCCATAATGTCGAAACTGTTCCTTCTTTGCACAAGGAAATTTGTCCACAATCAAGTTACAAGAATTCCCTTAGAACATTAGAGCTTTCAGGTCAAGCAAAATTCCTTACTAAAAGCGGAATCATTCTCGGCCTTGGGGAAACACAAAAAGAGGTTGAATCTGTCATTGATGACTTGATTCAATGCGGTGTAAAGCTCCTTACTATCGGACAGTATCTCCAGCCAAGCCCTAATCATGCAACACTCCAAGAATATGTTCCTGCATCTCTTTTTAGAGATCTCAAGGAATATGCTCTCATGCAAGGGATGGGCTACGTAGAATCGGGGCCTCTTGTGCGTTCATCCTACCATGCAGCAGAAAGCCTCGAAGCATATCTGAAAAAGATGCAAAAAACACCTGCTTTGTAAAGGAAATCTCTCTTTTCCTAGCAAACTACTGAAAAATCTCTTTTAATGATCTTTATTGACAAGTCCATGCATTGTTTATGTCTTGGGAGCAACCATGCTTTTCAGCAGTACAAGGGTCAGCGAAAAATCCACTCATGTCGGAATAGCAAGTCACGCTTGAAATACTCCCGTCGTTATTATAGTTTATACCGGTCTTTTGATTGCCACTTGCATAGTAGGTTTCTTCATAGATTTTACTTACTCCGTCGGACTCGTAGCTTATAGATGTCTTTGGTAGTCCATTTTCATCGTAGGTGATTTCAAAAGTCCTAGTCAAGGAACATATATCAACTAGATGATACGTTACTTTGCTCCTTGTATTGTTTTTACATTCAACTGTATAGTCATAACAACCGTCATTGTCTGTATCGTAAGTTCCCTCATTACAGCCTCCATTAGCCTCTTCAAGAGAATCATTATCACATGATAGCACTAAAAGTAGTGTTATCATCAGTATAATATTTGTTTTAATCATTTACTTAACCTCCAAATAAATTATTTTAGGCATAGTCATATTATGCTTAAAATGTGTCAATGATTTTTTGAAAAGGTCATCGAAGTTGTGCAAGCTAGAAACCCTTTTTCGTTCATAGAAATCCTCATCTGTGTATTTCTTTTAGGAGATTATGGGCTTTTTGAGGTCTCAAGAGATGACTCTATTGGAGTAGAAAGTGTATCAGGGTTTCCGTCTACCATAACAGGATCTAAATCAATTTGTCGGAGAGCTTCTGCAATTTCTGATACGGTTCGAGTGTCGATAATCTCAAACTGTTGCCCACTTTCTTCTCCTGAGTATCCCCCGGGTTCTGTTTTGGAGCCTGCACTCATCTGAGTGATACAGATTTGAGCCAAATGATCCCGTAAAAAGGAAGACTCTCTCGTAGAAAGAACGAGTCCTACCTCAGGAAGAAAAATACGAAGTGCGAAGAAAAAGCGTGCATAGTCTCGATCCGATATCATAGGGGGTTGTTTATAGCCTTCAGCGGGACGAAGCCGAGGTAATGAGATAGATATTTCCGACTGCCAGTAATTTTGGATTAGATAACGTGCATGAAACGCTGTAAATAAAACTTCCGTAGGGGGATCTGCAAGCCCTAAAAGGGCTCCTATTGCTATTTGCCGTATTTTTGCTTTTCCTGCTCGATCAGGGCAGTTGAGGCGATAAAAAATTTGTTTTTTCACACCTCCTAGATGTACTTGTTGATAACGTTTTGGGTTATAGGTCTCCTGATATACTGCTATTCCATTGAGGCCTTCACGGCGGAGCTGGATATAATCCTCCATTCCTAAGGGATAAACTTCTATATTAATAGAACGAAAGTTCTGAGACAGCTTCTTTACAATTTCCTGCAGATAAGAAATTGGCGTTTTTTTATAGTCTTCTCCCGTCAAAAGCAGGATATGACGAATACCCTGTTCGTAGACCAATTCGGCTTCTTGGAGAGCCTGATCCGATGTTAACGTCAGACGATGAATCTGATTACCGACACTAAAACCACAATAAGTACATGTAGAACGACAGTGATTTGAAAGATAAAGTGGAGCATAGAGCTGTACAGTTCTGCCAAAACGCTGCCTAGTGAGCTCACGAGAGCGATAAGCCATATCCTCCAAATACATATCAGCAGCAGGAGAAAGAAGAACAGATAAATCATCTAAGCCCATATCTCGGGGTGATCGACTCAAAATCTGATCAAATTCCCTTTTCGAGGGAGTTTTTTGTGCGATTTCTCTGCTCCAAGAATCAAAATCTTCATTTTTATAAAGATCTGAAAATTCCATCATATAACACAATATCTTTTCCAGATCTTTTGTCTACTGAATTTGGAGGTAAATAGGCATCTATTTTTGGCAAATGGATGCAATACAATCTGTATATATGTCTACATATTTCATCAATAAATAGAAAATTTTGCTTTTTATTCAGGAAGACTTTTGCAAAATGGCAATTATGTTACCTGATAATTTTTTAGAAATCAAAATTTCGGATGTTTCCATTACGAATGTGGGCTTTGCTATTTTCTTAAAGCCTGTCGATTCCTCAGGAGGAAGAGTTGTACCTATATTTATTGGTCCTCTTGAGACTTATTCGATTTCAAGTGCCTTAGATGGAATTAATCCTCCACGCCCTAACACTCATGATCTTTTAGTTAACATGCTTCAGGAAATGGAAGCAAACGTTCTTCGAGTAGTCATCAACGATATCATAGGAAGTATTTTTTACGCTCGTATCGTTGTAAAAACTGAAGATGGTATTGTGGAATTAGATGCACGTCCTTCTGACTCAGTCGCTGTTGCCATACGGACCAAATGCCCAATGTATATACATGAAAAAGTTTATCAAGAAGCCTCTGTAGTGCTAGGGGAGGAAAATTCTTCTCAAGAGAATGAAGATTCAGAGCCTCCCTCTGCCCCTATCAAACAGAAAGAAGAACCAAAAACCACTGGACAGCCTGAACTCGAAAAATTAAAAAAAGCTCTTAACAAGGCTGTCGAGGCTGAAAACTTTGAAGAAGCAGCCGAGCTTCGAGATCGTATCAACGAAATCACTCAAAAAAACTGAGTAACTTCACCGTTACACATAGTATAGAACTTGTATAGAATGAGTCCTTGCTGCGATCCAGAGACTTTTGTAGCCAAAATCGAGTTATCCCTAGTTAGCTAGGACTGCATCGAATCCAGTTGTTCATTCATATCCAATCTATAGAGCTCAGGGAAAAACAGAATAATGGAAATGACTACTGCTTGAGTCAAAACTCCTCCCATCCATACGGAAGGAATTGTCCCAAGCCAATTAGCTGTAATTCCTGATTCAAGAGCTCCTAACTCATTCGATGCACTGATAAAAATAGAGTTCACAGCAGCAGCTTTCCCTCTCATGGAATCAGGAGGAATGAGTTGGATCATCGTGGCTCGAATTATAACGCTAACAGAATCCAATGCCCCACTCAGCAAAAGTAAGAAAGAGGAAAGATACATGTTTTTTGAAAAGGCAAACAGAACCATACAAATTCCAAATCCGCTTACAGATAAAAGAAATTTTTTACCTGTACCGTCGAGAATTGGATGTCGTGCTAGCAATAGAGAGGTAAATAAAGCACCAACTGCGGGAGAAGCACGCAAGATACCTAATCCGACAGAGCCAACATGAAGTATCTCATCTGCAAAGATAGGAAGAAGAGCTACAGCTCCGCCAAAGAAAACTGCAAAAAGATCAAGTAACATTCCTCCGGCAAGAGCCTTTTGGCGCAACACAAACTGAAGCCCACTATAGATATCTTTTAAGAAGTTTTTCGGATTCGTTTTTTCAGAAGGGAGTCCTTTCAAACCCTGAATCCAAGCTATTAAGAGAAAACTACATAGGAGAAAGATGCAATTTATAGCGTGAGTTTTTCCAGCCCCTAGAAAGCTATAGGAAAATCCCCCAAAAGCGGGCCCGAAAGACGAAGCGATCTGGAAAAAAGCACTATTCCAAGCTGAAGATTTTGGATAGAGATTGCGAGGAACCAACCGAGCCATAAGAGAAAAAGAGGCTGGAAGATAGAAACCTCGGAAAATAGCAGTTAGTCCTAATATCCCATAAAGATAGTAAAGAATAGAAGTAGATACTTGTGCGTTGAGATGAAGAGTGTTGATCAAAGCAAGAGAAAGACTGCAGAGAAAGATTCCTGCTAGACAAATCAGCATGATTCTCTTGCGTGGGTAGTGATCTGCTGTCCATCCTCCAATTAAAGAAACAAAAAGATAAGGAACAAACTCGGCAATACCGATCAACCCAAGAGCAAGTGGGCTTTTTGTAATTTCAAATATCTGCCAGCTCACAGCCAGCTGCATGGACTGGATTACAAAAACCAGAAAAAAACGTCCGCCGAGATAAAGACGGAAATCTCGAATGGCTAGAGGGGAACTGGTATTAATATTTTACCTAGCAAGCATAATTTCTTGAGAAGAAAGGTTCAGGGACATTCCAAGTTAATCCACGCCAGCACAATATGATCTCCAAGATAATCTTTCAGAGATATTTTGTCCCCATCTAAATTTTCCAAAGTAAAAGAAGGAGCCCTCTCATCTATAACGCGAGAGCCTACAGCTACATCCTTCTTTTTTTTGCAAGCTCCTGTCAGAGCCAAGAAAAGCATTAATCCTGCTGCACAAGAGAAAACATACTTCTTCACAGAGTAATTGCACATATTCACACTTTAATCCTCCTTGTTATAATAGGCTAATATCTTCAATCCGTAGCCAATACCACTCTCAATGTCACCATTCTCAAAACAGACTGTAGAATGTAAAGATTTTTTTACCCACGATAAAAAACAAATCTCCAACAAGCCAGCCAAAAGAATAATTGGAATAGCTATGATTACTGATACGAATAGGCACTCCCATGTTTCCTACTGCCATAGAACTTATATTTGACGATAAAGTATCGTATTCAAAATTTACATATCAATAAAAATCATAAGAAAAAAATTTAGCTTGTATTTTACGAGCAACTCATTTATCTAGTCTACTGGCAAGTAAATAGTAAGTAAATAGTAAGTAAATAGTAAGTAAATAGTAAGTAAATAGTAAGTAAATAGTAAGTAAATAGTAAGTAAATAGTAAGTAAATAGTAAGTAAATAGTAAGTAA
>JABABJ010000102.1 GCA_014238275.1 Leptospirales bacterium
TAAAGGATTCCAATACCTTTCGGTTTTTGTTCTAAAAGGAGGGAGCAGGAAGGAAGAAAGGCAGCCTCTGTTTTCCCAGCTGCAGTAGCTGCACTAATCAGAACATCGCAATCTGAATTTAATATAGGTCTAATAGCTTTTTCTTGAATATTCCGAAGACTTCTCAAGTCTTGTTCCCAGACCCATCGACGGATTTTCTCGTTTAGTAAATGGAAATTTGCAGATTCACTCACTAATGATTTTAGAGCCTAAATGCTACCAGTTGATCTGTATCTGAGTTTTCTATTTCTTTTTCTACTAAAGAAGTATCTTCGTATGGATCCTTCTTTAGGCTTATTTGAGGAAGGAGTTCTCTCCAGTCCTTATCTTTATGTTGCTCTAGAACACTTAGGAAATCTGTAAAGGTCTTTACAGTGTCTCGAGGTGTCTTAAAATAAGCGTCTCCGATTCTTCTTGAACAATGTTCAAGGAAGGCAGAAAGTGCCTCATCTGGAACGAGATATTGAGATGTGTCTCCGTATGCAAAAACATGCCTTAGATTACGGAGAAGGACAAGAACTTCTTCTGGTTCAAGGCTAGGAAGATGAAGGGAAGGGGCTGTATAGTCTGTGACTCCTGCCTTTTGTGCAAAGGAGTTGGTCATCAGACGAGAATGAAGAGCTTCATAACTAAAGAGTCCTCTCCTTGGATCAAAAAGCAAGTCTGGAGTCCCTCCCATGAGGAAACCAATATAGGAAGAACTTCCTTGTAGGCAGTCATTCAGTATTCTTAATACTTGTTCATAGTTGGATATTCGTGCCTTTCGGCTGGAGAGTTTGTAAAGGTTCACCATCTCATCCAAATGAATCAAAAGTCCACTATATCCTGCTTGCTTGATAAAAAGACTCATCAATTTAAGAAAATCATATATATTATCATCGTGTACAATGTATCTTACTCCGAGTGAATGTCGAGCTTCTGTTTTGGTTGAAAATTCACCTCTTAGCCATCGTATTGCATTAGATTGAAGTGTAGAATCATCTTTTTCATGTCCTCTCCAATAGGAATCAATGACAGATGCAAAGTCATATCCACCTACAAGTTCGGATAAACAGTTCAATCGTTCCTGAATGATAGAAGAGACTGTTTTACCTGAAGAATCAGCATCCTTTCTGGCCTCTGTAATAAAGCGTTCTGTTACATTGGTTAGTGCATTTCCATCCGGTTTTGTTCGAGTGGAAAGGCTGATCATAAGATCATTATAGAGCCTTCTTGCAAGACCCGATGTGGAATGGAGCCTTTTATCAGGAGAGAGATCGGCATGGATAGTAACAAATCCTTTTTCGAGAGCAATGCTTCGGATGAGATGAAGGAAAAAACTTTTCCCTGATCCGTATTCTCCGATAATCAATCGAAAGGAAGAACCTCCGTCAGCAATCCTATCTAAGTCCATGAGCATAGCATTGACTTCCTTTACTCGTCCCACTTGGATATGCCTCAATCCTGTACGAGGAGTAACTCCTGCTCGGAGCGATTGGAGCAAGGAATGGCGCTCTCGTAGGGGAATACGTTTGTTTCTTATTTCAGACATGTAAAATTTCCTTTGCAAGTTCTCGATCTACATACACAGAGTCTCCAGATTCAATGAGAGGAGCATCTGCTTTGTCCATAGCCCATTCATTCAATAACTCAATAGATCCATGAACCATTAGACCAAGCCGATTGCATATTTGATTGAGTTCCGAATGACTCCAAGTATCCTGAGTAAGAATTTTTTCCAAGAGGCTTTGGTGTTCCTGATCAAGATTTACATGAGACCGTTCAGTTCCCATTGTTTCCGTTGTAGTTTTTCTATTTTGTTCAGTATCTTCTGAGAGTAAAGGATTATTTGGCTCACAAAAGACTTGCTCTAATATTTTTTGAAGTTGAAGGGATTCCTGTTCTCGAATTTCAATCAGTTCTTTATTCAGGTGAAATTTCTCAGAAGAAGAATTTGCAAGCAAAGGCTGAGGAATCGAAAAGGTCTCTAATGGCTTATGAGTGTAAGCTGTAAAAGGCTCTGTTCCTGCGGCAATAAGATGAAGATCCTCAGAGGCTTTTTTGGGATCGATTCCAAGTTTAGTATATATTTTTTCGAGTTTCCTAAGCTTCTCTGGAATCATAAACTCTCTCCCTGAGTAAAACAGGAAGGTGATTGTACGACTGAGAATCCTTCTTTTTGATACATGTGTTTTGCTTATCTGTTTTTTTAAGCCTATTCTGTTTTTTGGATTCTTGAGAGACCACGAGAAAAAAAACAAGAGAATTTTTTTTTCTATGATGGAAAATTCTTGGTTTTTCTGAATGAAACTTTGGATTACAGAATTTTGCAAAGAAAGCTTCTTCTCGTTTTTTGTAGTTAATGAGGCACAAAGCCGTAGTAGAAGTGCCATTTGGGAAAATTTATCAGATGGATTGAACTTTTCACCATGATTTTGATAGATGATTGCTGTATCTTTCAGTTTGAGATTGATATAAAGATAACGGATATCTGGCACGATTCCGAATCCTAA
>JABABJ010000094.1 GCA_014238275.1 Leptospirales bacterium
AAGGAAATGACTCCCAATGCCTTCTGTGTGACCCACCTCATACTACTTAGATTTCTCATGTTTATTTTCATTCTTTTACCTCATTCTGAATATAATAAGTACAATAAACATAAGCCTATTTTTTTGTCAAGTTTTTTTATTTCCTTTCACGAGAGGTGTAAAATCTAAGCCGTGATCTCTGTTCAACACTCAATCGTCTAAAAAAGTTTTATAATTTGAGTAGGAGTTAGTAAAATCACTCCATCTGATTTCTCGTATTGACCGATGTACATTGTGGGACTTGGTTCCCACATTCCCACGGATGGGAATGAATTTGTTACAAGGAAGTAACCATGAAAACTTTATTTGAAGATCAAAATCTGGTTCAAAGCAAACAAGGCTTTGGGCCAGATCCTATTTTATACAGAAAAAAGGGGTTAAGTGATTCTCTTAACCATAACATAAGTGACTACAGGGAGAAGCTGAAAGATAAGCACTACATTCATCATGCAATTGATAAAATTGCAGTAGAGCTAATGCATTTTCTTGTAAAGTAAAAGATGTGATCCCAAGAACCTGCGTATGTTTTTGGGATAGATTTTCATAAGTCTTCTCGGTGCCACGGTTATTCTGTGAGTGCCGAGAGGACTTATGGATATTCTACAAAAAGAAGACCCTCAACAGCCAGATAGTTGAGAAGCTCCTAGATTTTCCTAGAAAAATTCCCTTTGAGGCTCTTGGAAGGGGCAGGGTTCATAATGCGATAAAAGATAGCTGAGATTTTCTGCAAGAACCTTGCGGCTGTCTTGAGGCATTACAATCCTTGAGATAGAACCAAGTGCCAAGGCTTCTTTTGGATTCATGAACTCTTTTTCATATCTTAAACTCAAATCTGCCATAAGCTTTTGCAAATGAGATTGAGCCTCTTTTTTCGAAACCCCACCCTCTATTTCCTTGAGGTATTTTTTTCGAGCATTCTGTATTTCGTTTTTATAGACAAAATCCTTTCCTGCAGACCCCATTACAGCAACCCTTGCTGTTGGATAGGCAAGTACCAGATCAGCTCCCACGTGCTGTGAGTTCCATATTGCGTAAGCCCCTCCAAACGCATTTCTTACTATTAGGTTGATTCGAGGGACACGAAGATCAATGATAGACTCCATCAAGGAACGCCCTGCCTGAACGATTCCAGCCAATTCTTGCTCACTTCCCGGAAGAAAGCCTGTCGTATCTTCCAGAAATATAATAGGTATATTGTATAAATTACAAAAACGGGCAAAACGAGCTCCTTTAGAAGCTGCACCTATATCAATTTGACCACTCGATACAGAAGAATTGTTAGCCATAAATCCAGTTACATTACCACCAAGACGTCCAAAAGCAGTAATTAGGTTACGACATCTTTGGGGTTGCATCTCAAAAAATGCTCCATAATCACATATCTGCTGAATGATCAGTGTGATATCAAATGGAGTGTTGAGTCCAGTAGGAGAAGAAAAGGTCTGTTCAAGAAGAGTTGCAATTTCGTGACTCTTACGATTCACAGAATCGGTACTTGGATAATAGGGCGGACTTTTTTTGTTACTATCGGGAAGATATCTAAGCAATTGGAGGGCGGTGTGAAGGGAGCCAAGTTCATCAGCTGTTGTTAGATCAACCACTCCACTTTGTCCATGCACTCTAGGTCCTCCAAGATCGTCTGCACTTACTTCTTCTCCAATTACCTCTTTTACAACTTTTGGTCCTGTGAGACCAAAAAATGTATGATGAGACTGGATCATAAAGGAGCCCTGACGAGGAAGATAGGCACCTCCTCCAGCATTGTATCCAAACATTAGCATAATGCTTGGGACAATACCTGAAATTTTGCGAAGGGCATAAAAGGCCTCTGAATAACCGTCTAGTCCTCCTACTCCTGCCGGAACAAAGGCACCTGCAGAGTCGTTCATTCCGATGAGAGGGATTCCATGTTGACCTGCCATTGTAATGAGTCTTGCAAGTTTTGTCCCATTCGTTGCATCCATTGAACCAGCCCTTTGCGTGAAATCATGGCCGTAAAAAGCAATATCTCGTAGTTTTGAGCCTTCTTTCGTATGGATCTTGAGGATTCCAGTTACAATTCCAGCCCCATCCAGAGATGGACCCCAGTTTTGATAAAGAATATTTGGCTCTTCCTTGGTGAGAACTCGGATCCGTTCCCAAACAGTCATACGTCCTCGATCGTGCTGAACTAAGATCCGTTTGGTTCCTCCTCCCTTACGAGGAAGTGAAAGCAGGTCATGACCTTTTTGCAGATAATCTTGAAATAGTTTATCTACTTGATCCTTCTTTTCAGTTTTATGTTGATATTCTGTTTTTCCTCTTGAAAAAGGGCTTTTCAGGGTAGCTATCTTTAGTTTTCTGTTCAAATTATCTGTTTTGCCTCCTTGTATTGGTATGTCTTTTCTATATGACTCAATTAATCACACGGATAGGCAGCAGTGTATTCAAAGTGCAGAATATTTGTAAACAAAGTTTTTTCTATGACTCTGCTCTCGTTCTATTGGGAATATTTTTTTTATCAGGAGGAACCGATGAGCTTGCAGCTCGGCTTCCTACGGAGATACAAGGAGAAGGAAAGAGAACTTACCGTCAGTTTATTTTTCTTTTTGAAAGAACCACTACCGATGGTCAGAGTGAAACTCATCTCTATCCATTTTATAGCCTCTACAAAAACAAGGAAAAGGCATATCAGTTTCATACCTTCTTATATCCCTTTTTTCAAGCTCATGGTACAAACTACTGGCGTAAATGGAATTTTTTATCTATCTTTAGCGGAGAAAGCCTATATCACAAAAAGAAGGGAGCAGATACTGATCTCTGGCTTACTTTTTTCTTTAACATTGGTTGGGGCGAACAACCAGAAGACAGATATGTCAGTTTCTTTCCTATATACGGAAAGATCAAAGATATTTTTGGTTATGAAATTGTTCGTTATGTTCTCTTCCCCATTTATGCGGACTGGTCGTATAAGGATTATAAGGCTCATGGAATTTTGTGGCCAATCATTATGTGGGGGAAGAGCAAAAAAAGGAGAGATTTCCGTTTTTTGCCCTTTTATTCAAGCCTCAACTATGAAGGAAATTATAAAAGGAGAACACTTTTATGGCCATTATTTCAATGGGGTAGCATTGGGATATCGCAAAAGGAGCCTCGACACTATTTTCTTTTCTTTCCGGTGTTCGGCTATAAATGGTCAGCTCATAAAAACCTGAAGGCTTTTTCGCTCTTTCTTGGTCTTTTCTCTTATGGGAGGGAGAAAATAACCAAAAGTACAAATTGGACTTTCCTATGGTTCTTATTTCAATACGGCAAAAGTGAGGTCCCAGGCATTCAAAAACTAATCATTTTTCCTTTTTATGGTTATTATCGATTTGGTCAATCAGATCAGTCTTATTATAGAGATGTGCTATTGATCACTCCCTTATATTTTCGCTACAGGACTTATTCTGCTATTCTTGACACAGTCTCACATTTTGTGATACCTTTTTATTCAGGAATCAAACGATTTTATCATAAAGAGCGAGAGTTTCAATACTATAGAAAAGTATGGCCATTTTTCCAATACTACAAGGATTCTCAAGGGTCTTTTGAACTACGTGTTTTGGCATTATGGCCATTTCCCACTCGACAGATAGATAAGCAGTTGGGTGTCTTCTATTCTTTATTTGAATACAGAAAAATTCCGAATGGAGATCGTTACTTATCCTTTTTATTTCGCCTATATTCTGTTTATTGGAATACAAAGGATAAGGAAAGGCATCATTTTTTCCTTGGTTTTGAATGGCATCAAAGACCAGACTATTGGGGCTTTGAATTTTTAGGTGGTTTTTTTGGTCTTCATTCTATAATTATGGATGACGGCAAAAGACGGATTATAGTTGAATTACTTTGGATGGACATTCGAAGACCCAAAGGAATAGATCCTTTATGAAAAAACTGATCTTAACATTTATACGTATAAAGCTCGTAAAGAAAAATCTTCAAGGTTCGGGACAAGCTCTCCTTCTCCTTGTTGATACTATAAAGGTTTTTCCGCATATATGGTTCCGGCATGTAGCCATCCTAAATCAAATGTACATTACAGGGGTGAAAAGCCTTTTTGTTGTGAGCATGGTTGCAGTATTTTCGGGAATGGTAATAGGGCTCCAGATGGGGCTTGCCTTGAAGCAGTATGGGCAGCAGGAATTTATAGGTCAAGTAGTCATCATTGTTCTTGCAAGAGAATTCTCTCCTTTCCTTACAGCTTTGATCCTTACTGCAGCAGTTGGGTCTTCTATCACGGCTGAGCTAGGAACAATGAAGGTTTCTGAAGAAATTGATGCTCTCAAGGTGATGTCAATTCATTTTATATCCTACCTTGTTTTTCCTCGTATGCTTGGATTTACTATCATGCTTCCTATTTTAGCAGTATATTCTACGGTTTTAGGGGTATTTGGTGCAGGCGTAGTTGCAAATACACAGCTTGGTGTAGAAGTTGGACAATATACAGCTATGGTGAATGATATATTGAGAAGCACAGAGGGATTGAAAGATATTTGGGTTGGCTTACTCAAGTCACTCGCATTTGGAGTAATTATTTCTACTATATCCTGTCATCAGGGTTTAAATACAGAGGGAGGAGCTATTGGAGTTGGAATTGCAGTAAGAAGAGCAGTAATGCATTCTTTTTTATTCGTCCTGATCATTGGCTATTACATTAGCAATATCTTTTATATAAACTAAGTTCCTTGTTTATGATATCCTACAATCTGAATCAAATACGAATCCGCCTAAATAGTAGGGATGGTAGGGCATTAGCTACAGGAATCCTTTTTGCTATAGGGATGATACTATTGAGTATCTTTTGTATTTTCTTCAAAGTATCTTTGAAAGACCTAGGGGTCATAAGACTACCTATTCTTTTGAATACAGCGGAAGGTCTCTCTAAGGGAACAGAGGTATATGTCCAAGGGCTCCAGATTGGCTATGTCTCATCTTTTCATCATGTCTCGAAGGATCTCAACGGAAGAATTTTTCTTCGCACACAAGAACCTTCCACTCCCGTATCCTCTCGTTTCGTTCTTGCCGTGTTGAATGTCACATATCTCCCTGACTTTTATCCAAATTATCGTATTTTTATCAAGTATAAAAATATCTATCCTGAAAAAATTATTGAAATCCTTCCTGGAAATAAAT
Source organism: Leptospirales bacterium (assembly GCA_014238275.1). Classification (GTDB taxonomy): domain Bacteria; phylum Spirochaetota; class Leptospiria; order Leptospirales; family Leptonemataceae; genus JABABJ01. The sequence goes on from JABABJ010000094.1 coordinate 5,197, forward strand.
TAGGCTCTACAGATGAAAAGAGCTTCTCAGGAGGGAATCTCTACCCATGGCCAGAGTCCAAGCCAAAAGATGAACCCATCCAAGTCATCACACTGAGCTATAAGGAGCAAAGATCACTAAACTCTCGTTTTGTAGCTTCAACAAAAGATCATCTACTAACAGCATATAACTATCACGGAGCAGAGGTCCTTTTAGCACAAATGATAAGAGAAAATCGAGAGGCAATCCTAAGAATGACGGAAAACCTGAGTATCATTTCCTATAAAATTAATTTTGGACAAGGTATCATTGGTAATCTTGTGAATCAGTCCAATCTCATTGATCATACAAATGAGATTTTGGAAGAATTGGTCTATTTTACTAACGACACACTTGGTGCTGTAGAAGCAGTGCGTGAAACAGATGCTGCCATAAAGCAAATGACGGTCACGTGGTCTATCGCGAGCGTTTTTGTACTTCCCCTCTTATTGGTAGAGATAAGAAAGATTCCTGGTTTAGAGAATTTTTTAAGTATACCGTAAATTATCTAAAGAGCTTACACACTACTATGATTTTATTTGGTACTTTGATTTATTTTTTCTTTTTTCTAAACCGACAATATTCCTGTGGTACTATGTTTTTGGTTCATATTTTTATAGAGACCAAAAGATAGAAAAACTCAAATAGCAAACTAAGCTTTTTGCAATCAGAAATGCTTAACATACCTGGATATCAAGTTGAAGAGGAACTTCCTACTCCTTTTCCCTTTCTCTTATACAAAGCCAATCGTCTTGAAGGAAACCTTCCGGTTCTGATCAAAGTTCCCAATCATACCTCTACAGGAATACAAGAAAACCAAATATATCATGAATACTGTTTAACTCGTGACCTCAATCAAGAACATACGATTCACTGCCTTGGATATGAAAAATATTCAGGAGGTCATTCCCTTATTTTGGAAGATTTTATCTCCAATGGAGGGAAAACTCTTGCGGATTGGAGTCAATCTCAGAAGCTAACCATCCATTCTTTTTTGGAAGCTGCTATCCTACTCGCAAAGGGGCTGGAATTCATTCATTCCAAACGAATTATCCATAAAAGGATTCATCCTGAAAATATTATTGTGATGAGTGAAGATCACTCCTTTAAGTACTTCAATTTTAGCTTGGCTTCTCGTATTTCTTTGGAGGAAATAGGAGATCCTATTACTAACGAAAGTATGCAACAAATGAATTCTCCTAAATATCTTTTTTATACAGCACCTGAACAAACAGGTAGAATCAGTACTACGGAAGGAAGCTACACAGATTTGTATTCTCTTGGGATCTGTTTTTATGAGCTTCTTTTCGGGAAACCTCCTTTCATTTCAGAGGATCCTATGGAAATAGTCCACGCTCATATTGCGAAAGAACCTCAATGGCCATCTCATAGAGGGGAAAAGGAGGCTGTACCTGAAGCCATACAAAAAATCAATGCAAAACTACTAGAAAAAAATGCAGAAGATCGCTACCAAAGTGCTGCTGGACTCAAAGAAGATTTACAAAAATGTCTTAACGAACTTACAGAAAAAGGAAGGATCGACCATTTTAAGCTGGGAGCAGAAGATATTATCAATGTCTTTCGTATACCTGTCAATTTTTACGGGCGCTCCAAAGAATTTGTAAAACTTGAGGCCTCTTTTTTAGAAGTGAAAAGGGGGAAAAGTAGATTGCATTTAGTAGGAGGGAAGAGAGGTATCGGAAAATCCACCTTAGTGGAAGAGTTTGGGAATCAATTAAGCTCGTCTGGTGCTCATTTCATGAGTGGAAAGTTCAATGAAGATATTCCCTATTCCGCTCTCATTCAAGCCTTTCAAAAATTTATAAGGAATATCCTCAAGCAAGATCAAGAAACAGTCCTTTCGTGGAAAACCAAGCTTATCCAGAATATTAACCCGAACCTTGGATTGATCATTGATCTTATCCCAGAAGTGGAATTTATCGTTGGCGAACAAAATACTCCTCCAAACCTTCCCTTTCAAGAATCAAAAAAACGTTTTCAGTATATTTTTAAAAGATTCGTCAATACTTTTATCTCTCCTCGATCTCCTCTAGTGATTTTCTTAGATGATCTTCATCTAGCAGGACCAGAATCCTTGGAGCTTATTAACTCTTTATTTGAGGGGAGACCTTCTCCTTTTTTCTTGCTTATTGCAGCATATCGAAACAACCAAGAAGACATGAAAACTCATATAGAAGAATTTCAGCAATATTCACTAAAAACACTTCCTGCATCTTTTGCAAAGAAAAAGGAGCTCTCTCTTCAACCCATGGATCTAAAGAGCACATATAAACTTGTAAGAGATAGTTTAATCACGAAGGCGGAAACTATACGAGAAGAAGATATAGATACTTGGGTGACAAAAGTTAGCATGATGAGCACTGCTCGTTCTAAGAAAATACAAGAGAAAAAAATAGGTCAGAAAACCAAGACAAATCAGAATAGCAACTTTTCCCTCATGAGAGGAGAAGATATTACAGGGCCTCTCGGATACGATCTTGCTTTTGTTCTCTTCGCAAAAACAGATGGGAACTTCATGCTTGCCAAAGAGATGCTTAAACAGCTTTATCGAGAAGAAATTATCTCTTTTGATAATTCGGAGAAACAATGGGTTTGGGAGATTGCAAAAGTACGGACATTTGCATTGAGTGATGATACTTTAGAATTGCTCATCCAAAACCTGCAAAAAGTAGAAGAAGAAGAACTGGAGGTGCTTAAAGCAGCATCTGTGATAGGAACTAGTTTTAATATTTTGATTCTTTCCAATGTCTGTCAAAAGAATAAATCAGAAGTTTTTGTCATACTTCAAGAACTGGTCCAAAATGGCTTTATTGTACCTCTGTATCAGAAAGATATTGATTCCAACTCTCAATTCACACAAGAAGATATTAATAAATTGAAATACGGGTTTGTACATCCGGAGATACAGAAAACAGCCCTACATCTTCTTAGCGAAACAGAGGCAGAAAAAATTCATTCCCTTGTAGGAAAGGCTTATACAGCTCATCTAAACCGGAAAGATTTTTATAATCATCTTACAGATATTGTAAACCATCTGAATAAGGGATATACTTTCCTCAGAGATGAAGAAAAAAAATCTCTGATGCAACAAAACTTAGAAGCAGGTAATAAAGCAAAAAAGTCTTTAGCCTATGATATAGCCTTAAACTTTTTTCATAAAGGAGTTTTCTTTTTTAATGAGGTAGGAACAGAGCAGGAGCATGAGCTTATAGTCTCATTGAATCAAGGGCTTGGTGAGATTTATTATCTCAGGAACGAATGGACCAAGGCAAAGAAACACTTCTCTATAGTCCTCAAGAAAGCAAAAAAAACCTCAGAAAAGCTCAGAGCTTATGGGGTTCAAATATCTATTCAGACAGGAGAAAACCACTTTCATGAAGCTGTGAAAATTGGCTTTACTGCTCTTAAATCTATCGACATGAGATTCCCACAGTTCAACTCTGATAAGATTCGTGTTCAGCAGCTACAAAAACTTAAATCGTCAGTATTACCTCAAGAGCTTCTGAAAGCCCCCAAGGGGAAAGAGTTTCTTCAGGAGGCAAGAATGAAGGTTTTGATGCAGATGTCTGCTCCTGCGAAGATGATTTCTTCTGCTCTTTTCGCTCTTTTGACTGCTGAAATGCTATCTATTAGTTCAAAACATGGAAAGAACGAAATCACTCCTTATGCTTGTGTATCCTGTGGGAGTATTCTTTTTGCAAAGACAAAAGATTTAGCCAAGGCATCTCAATTTGGAGAGATTGCACTCCAACTACTGACACAAATGAAAAAAAACGAATATAGTTTCAGTATCTACTATATGTACGCATCTAATATTCTTTCACAGAAAAATCGTATTCGTGATACGATTCCTTACTTCAGAAAGGCTTTCTCCGAAAGTCTTATGAATGGAGCTTTTGAATATGCTTCGATGTCGGTTTTGATGATACATTTTACAAATATTTTAGGAGGTAGTTGCTCCTATTCAGAAATCGAAAGCGAAATGGCAGAAAGTAGTAGCTTCTTGGATTACTACGGTCATAAATATTCTCAGGAGCTTTTCCATATGCTTTGGCAGTATATTCGGCTCATGCGAGGAGAAGGAAGGTATAAATCTCTTTTTACAGGTCCTAAATTTGACGAGAGAAAATTTATACCTACATGGGAAGAGAAAGATAATTACGAAGGGCTTTTTTATCTTTACTGTATCAAGTCTATTCTTTCCTGTCTTTTTCACGATTATGAAGCTTCTCGTAAATATGCAGAGAAGGCATGGAAATACAGTGACACAATACTTGCTTTTGTTCCTATTACCACTCTCAAATTTTTTCATTGCTTTAGTCTAATATGCCTTGGAAAGCTCAACAAGACATCTGTAAAAAAGAATGAAGATCAGCATACTGTAGGAAGTCTCATGAAGGACATCAAGAATTTATCAGAATACAATCACCAAAGCTTTTCTCATTTATATCTTCTTCTTCAGGCACGAGAAGTTGCCTCAGGAAGAAACAAGGAAAATGCTATGAACTTATATGATAAAGCTATCAAGGCTTGCCAAGAAAATGGCTTTGTTTTCTACGAGGCTTTTGCCAACGAAGTAGCCCTTGAGTTCTATCTCAATCTGACAAGAATAAG
>JABABJ010000051.1 GCA_014238275.1 Leptospirales bacterium
GGTGTTCATTGAATCAATGATGATTCTATCCTTCTTCTTAACACCACTCTATTTAGGCACTCTAACGAGTCATCTCAGAAAATCCCTGTAGAACTGTAAAATCCAGATCCAATAGTATTCTGTTCATCTTGATTCATTCTGCTTCCTTCCTATCTAATTTCTATTGACTTTATGATATACTCTCCATTTGAATGCTATAAAGTGGTGGAAGTCCAATAAAGAATGATTATCATTTCTATAATAAGTATTTTTATCACTTCATTCTTATTGTTAAGGATATTGAATCTCCGAGGTTTTGTTGTAATATCATTAGCTCTTTTTCTCTTTTTAAGTTCACAAATAGTTGTGACAGGATTTATCACTTCTTGGTTGAATCAACTTTCTAACATTAAATTTTGGACTGGTATTCATATTCTTTTTTTAGTAATTTCTACTCCTTATTATTTTGCATCATGCAGAGGAAGAACTCTAAATTTAAAGAAAATTTTCCATAATCTGCTACAAATCAAACAGTCTTTTAAATTATGGATCATAGAAGACTGTTCTTCTTTTCAAAGAATCATTTTATTTTTATTAGGTACAACTTTTCTTTTCCTCACGATCCTTCATGTAGCCATTATTTTTAATGTTGCTCCACATAATTGGGATAGTATGACTTACCATCTAGCAAGAGTGGCCTATTTTATTCAGTATGATTCCTTGAATCATTTTAGAGCAGATTACTGGGCACAGAATGTTCATCCTAAAAATGCATCTATTCTAAATATTTACATACTGTTAATCACTGGTTTGCGTGAAAATTTTACACAAGCTATACAGTTTTTTTCTTATTTGTTCGGTATGATTAGCATCTATGGAATTTCTAAACTTATTGGGGGAAATAGATTCCAATCAATAACTGCAGCTTTAATATTTTCATTGCTACTTTCTGTGTTAATGGAGGCTACAACTACGCAAAATGATTTGATTATTACCTCTCTTGTAGGTTCTATAGTTTATTTTTCTTTTTTGTGGCACAAAACTCTTAAAAACAAATATCTTGCATTGGCAAGTTTGGCAGGGGGACTTGCATCTGGAGTTAAGTCTTCATTTATTTTAACTATTCCATCTATTGCTGTTATTTTTATATTCCTATTATATCAAGCTAAAATAGGGAAAAAGGAAAAAATTAAAACTGTTGGTGTAGTCTTGTTATTCGTGCTAATATCTATTGTTGTGTTTGCTTTACCGTCTGGTTATATGGAAAATATTATAGCCTATGGACATCCCATAGGACCTGAATATGTTTTAAAAATGCATTCGTTTCATGGCAAATCACTAGATTACATTCTTATTACGGGAAGTCACAACGTATGGAAATTTATATTGGACTTTCTTTCTTTAAGAGCTCACGAAGATTCATCTTATTGGGGATTCTTTGGTTTTGGTTTAATTGGGATAAGTACCTTTTTATCGTTGTTCGGTGTAATTCAATCCAAGCCTATTAGAGTACTTTCTTTAGCAACAGTTGTTTTTTTATTAGTTACATCGTACACTAGTACATACAACCCTTGGTTTGGAAGATATTTTAATATTGCTACGATCTTTGCAGTGCCAACAGTCATCGAATTGTTTCATTTTAAGAATCGGTTTTTTAGATACTATATATTAATCATTTTGATTCTTGGAACATGTACAGCTCTTCTAGCTGTTCTTCTCAGATATAATAGTGATCCCTTTGGTTATCGTAATAAAAGTATTTTTACAATGAATAGGTTAGAACAACTAACTCGTAATCGCAAATGCTATTTAGAAGTTTTTGAAAATTATGAAAAACTAGTTCCAAAAACAACAAAAGTTGCAACTATACTAGGACCTGATTCATATGAATATCCTCTCTTCGGAAAATACCTTACAAGAACTATACTTCCCTTAAATAGTTTTCGTCATGAAAGAAAACCCATTCCTCAGGAGACAGAATATTTGTTCTTTAGTACAAAAGTTTATCAAAAGCCTTTAAAAAAAACAGATATTTACTTAGGTTGCAAAACACTTTATCTAAGAAAATTAAACTAACACAGAAACAATTTGACTAAGCGGATTTGATAGGAAAAATAACTTTTTGGTTTAATTTGAAAGGGGTATAAAAAAGTCTGGATTCCAGTAAGGGATGACTCAATGAATGAGGACTCAATAAAGGATTACATCAAGGGAATCCCAGATTTCCCAACAGAAGGAATATCATTTAAGGATATTTCTCCGCTATTGGCAGATAAAGATATGTTTCAAAAGGCAGTGGAAGAAATGGGAAATCTTTTACCAAAACTTCCTGATTATTGGATTGGAATAGAGTCCAGAGGATTCCTATTCTCATCAGCTCTTGCCTATAAGTTTGGAGGAGGAGTTGTGATGTGTAGGAAGGCTGGCAAGCTACCACCTCCTACAGTGAATTACAGTTACGAAACAGAATATAGCAAAGATGAGCTAAGTATAAAGGCTGGTAGAGGTGATCTTGTCATTGTAGATGATGTTTTAGCAACAGGAGGAACCTTACAGGCAACAAATCATTTGTGTGATACTGCTGGATATACAGTTCAAGATAACTTAGTATTGATCGATTTATTATATGTTCAAAGAATCCCAAGATTTCACCTAAATGTAAGGAGTTTGATACAATATGAGTCAGCTTCATAAAGAGTAGCTTTCTCATATTATCTATGAAAAAAAATATGTCTATTCTTGCTTATGCAAAGTATAGTCTCCAGCTAATTCTTCCTATCCCTCTCATCCTTGGATTTTTCCTAGGAGGGATATGGATGTGGATTCTTGGTCTAGGGTGGCTTACTGTCTTTATATCCATTGGCGATGTGGTTTTTTCTCCTGAAGAAGAGGAGCATCAATATCATAATTCGTGGGTTTGGGATGCTCTATTGTATCTAAGTATACCCTTTATCTTTCTTGTTTGGGTTTCTTTTCTGTGGTTATTCACTCAGAAGAATGATATAGCAGGGCTTGGAGCTTGGATGAGCTACCTTCTTTCTTACGATGTCTTTGCCGCGAGGGAAGCAAACCAGTGGTATCACTATGTAGGAGCCTTTTTATCCTGCGGTTTATATACAGCAGGAAGTGCTGCTACCATAGCACATGAACTTGTTCATCAAACCACCAGAAAGCCTTGCCTCATACTGGGAAGATGGCTTCTTGGTCTCATCTTGAATCCCGATTTTTCAATCGAACACGTCTATAGCCATCATCAAAAAGTAGCAACATGGGAGGATGCAGGAACAGCACGGAGAGGAGAGTCATACTATGCATTCCTGATCCGAGCCATTAGGAAAGGTCATCAAAACGCATGGCACATAGAATTATCTTCCCTTAGAAAGGGCAAAAAAAAACTATTCTCCCTGAATAACCAGATGCTCCAAGGCTATCTTATGATTCTTGTCTATTCGTTGCTAGCATCCCTCCTTGTAGGAAGCATAGTGGGAGCTTTGGTTTTTTTTGTCAACGGTTTTTTGGGAAAAGCTATTTTAGAAGCTGTAAATTATATCGAGCATTATGGCTTGATTCGAATCAAAGGAAGCCCTATCCAAGCTAGACATTCATGGAATGACTCTCACTGTATTTCTACAACCCTCCTCTACTCCCTTACTAGACACTCTTCTCATCATGAAAAATCAAGACTCAGATATTGGATGCTTAAGCCCTATCCAGAAGCCCCTCAAATGAGACACGGATATTTGACTTATATTTATCTGGCTCTCATCCCTCCTTTATGGCATAGGCATATGGCACCCAAGCTTCTGGAATGGGATGAAAAATATGCAAGTAGAGAAGAAAAGGAAACAGCAAGGATCCAAAACTCTCTTAGTGGAATCTCTCTCCTTTATGATGCGGGACTTTTGGCAAAAGCCGAGACAAGTTTGGAAAATATTCCTCTCTTGCTTGATGACACACCAAGCGAACGAGAAGGAACAGCTGACCTAACACTCTTTTCTCTTGTCTGATATTTCCTGCCTCTATTGGTATTTTCTCCTGTTCTCTCCTCTTTAGAGGTCTCTAATGTACGAATATTCTTTGAATGAGAAGGTCTTCTTTCAGAAGGTCTTGTTTCAGAAGGTCTTGTTTCAGAAGGTCTTCTTTCAGAAGGTCTTCTTTCAGAAGGTCTTCTTTCAGAAGGTCTTCTTTCAGAAGGTCTTGTTTCAGAAGGTCTTGTCTCAGAAGGTCTTCTTTCAGAACGTCTTGTTTGAGAAGGTCTTCTTTCAGAAGGTCTTCTTTCAGAAGGTCTTCTTTCAGAACGTCTTGTTTCAGAAGGTCTTCTTTCAGAACGTCTTCTTTCAGAAGGTCTTGTTTCAGAAGGTGTTGTTTCAGAAGGTCTTCTTTCAGAAGAATGAGTCTTTTGAGGGAATTCATTGTTGCTCCTATTATTTGACCAAGAAGGCTCTCCTTGCTTGGGAGGAGCAGCCTGAGACAGTTTTAAGTAAGAAGAGCTAACTTTTTCTACAGGGATTCTTTGCTTCAAGAGACGCTCAATTCGAGGAAGATTTTCATAGTCTTCTTCACTGCAATAGGATATACTCACTCCCTCTTTTCCAGCCCTTGCTGTCCTTCCAATACGATGAATATAGGACTCTGCATCTTGAGGAAGATCAAAATTAACCACATGAGTAAGATCATCCACATCCAATCCTCGGCTAGCAAGATCCGTTGCAACCATAACAGAGTTTTCTCCCTTCTTAAAATCCTTTAGTATTCGAATACGATTTTTCTGACTTAAAAGAGAAGAGATTCCCACAGCAGAAACTCCGTGACGATTCAATATCTTAACCAAAAAATCTACTTTATGACGATAGTTTGTAAATATAATAGCACGAAGTTCTTTCACTTCTTTGAGCTGATGAACCAAATACGACGCTTTTTCTGGACTTCCTAGATGAATGAGCTTTTGCTCAATTCTGTCTACAGCTATAGTCTTAGCTTCCACTCGCACTTCAAGGGGATTTTTCATAAAGTTCGATGCAATTCTAAGAACATAGTAGGAAAGAGTAGCGGAAAAAATCATCATCTGAACATTAGGAGGCATTTGCTTGAGAATGAAATGTATATCTCGAATGAATCCCATATCAAACATTCTATCTGCTTCATCTAAAACCAAAAACTTCAACTGTGAGCAGTCAAATTTCCCTTGCTTGATATAATCAATTAGTCTTCCCGGTGTTGCTGTGACTATATCTGGGTCGAAGGAAAGCTCCTGTTCTTGACGACGGTATCCTTCTCCTCCATACAAAGCACAGATCTTTCCTTTAGAATCTTTAGGGTTAGAACCTTTACTATAAAATTTTGCAGTTTCTTCAGCTGTCTGAGTGCAAAGCTCTCGTGTAGGAGAAACAATCAATGCCACAGTACCTGCAGAAGCATTAGGTCCTTCGTGCAAAAGATGGTTTAATATAGGGAGAAGGAAGGCAAGGGTCTTACCAGTTCCCGTTTGAGAGATACCAGCAATATGAGTCCCTTCTAAAGCTGGCTTGAGAACACGCTCTTGTATTTCTGTTAGTTCTGAAAACCCCTCTTTCTCGATGGCTTCCAATATATCAGAATGAAGATTAAGATCCTTGAAATACATTTATTGCAGTGTTTTATGAGGATAGCTCAGGGGTCAATGTTTTTTTCTTATCCCTTTCCCAGAGAGGGAGGACCGCGTCTTTTATAAAACCTCAGTCATGCCGTCCGTGGCATGACTGAGGGGACGCAAAGACAGGGAAACCCTGTCTTTGCTCACATTTTGCGGAGTCTCATACTCAGCAAAATGGGGAGACCCTCCGTGGTCTCCCTGTGGCTCTCCCCGCACCCGACA
>JABABJ010000097.1 GCA_014238275.1 Leptospirales bacterium
CGAAGGACTCGAAGAGAACTTGTGAAATGTGCAGGGTCTGAAAGATTTGGAATCGAGAAGATGATATTTTCTATGATAGTTGGATTGGAAGCCTCATACTCAATTTTGAGAGGGAAGGAATTTGGAGTGACGATGAGACCTTTTCTGAAATTTTGTAAGTAACGGCATGTAAAAAGACCTTGAAGATCTTCCAAAAATTTAGGAGGAAGGGATGGATGAACCAGCTCATCTTTCAGATGAAGGAAAATCCAATGAAACGCAACGGAAGAAGGAAGAGGCTTTTCTGCTTCCATATGTTGTACTAGCAAGACCTTAAAGGCTTCACTGCAGGGTGGTTCATAGATCTTGACATAGGGTGGAGGGATTTTATTAGATTGATATACAGCCCATGCCATGGCAAGAAATCGAGTTGCAGCATTCTGAAAGCTTTTGTTTTCACCGTAAATTTGAAGGAGTCTTTTGACCTCAGTAATGATTTCTACACGCTCCTTCGGAAAGACTTTCCCTTGCTGCCCGTCCATAAACATCCGTCGCTCCAAACCATAGAAAAACAGAAATACAAAACCTATGTCAGCCTTTGGAGCCGATCTTTTCCCAGCAAGCCATGCGAGATAGGCTCCTCTCTGAATTGGACTTAGGAGATTGTAGCGAGGATATTCAGGAAGTTTCTCACTAATTCTGTAAGTAGAGGAATGGATTGCCTTCAGACTAGGGTTAATGAGGCAGGCATCATTATATAGCTTGTAGCGGTCCGGAAGATGGGGACCTATGTAGATAAGCCCTTTGGGAAGCTCATAGTCGTGAATTTTTACCCTTCTATTATATTCATACCACTTGGCAAGAACAGGCCTTTGAGAAGGGAATTCCCAAAGACCTCTATTTGAAGACAAAAGGGAAGGATTGGAAGGATTGGAAGGATTCACTCTCGTATATTTCATATCAAAATAAATGTTTCATGCTTTGTAAAGATCATGATCCTGTAATATCGATAGTGTATTTTAAAAAACTTAGAAAAGTAGACAGATTCTTTTCAAGATTTTTATGTGATAAGCTTTTCGATTGCAATAATAAAACCCCTTCAGGCTAAAGGAATTTTTTATGTTTTCTTGTCAAGATTTTTTTTGATAAGCAGGTAAAAAGAAATCTCGGCTATCTTAGATCTGTATAGCTCTTAGCTAGCATAGCCCTAGCAGTTTACAATCTGCCCCTAGCTTCACCACAAAAGATGGATAGAAAAGCTCCAATTGTACCCTCTAGCTCTGCTTCTTCTATGTTAATGATCCGTAAATATATCATTGCATTCTTGATCTCAAATATGCTCTTGCCTACCTTTTGTAAAATTAAGACATACTATTCAAATGAATTACTAGTAAGTATTAGCTATCCGTTTAGTGAATATTTACTAAAAAGGGGAGTCGCTAGTAGTAAGTATTAGCTATCGTCTTAGTGAATATTTACTAAAAACAGATCGGGCACGCCTATAAATGGTAGCAAGCCTGATAAGTCGGGCTTGTTGTTATTGGGAGTAAGTAGCCATGGCTTAGCCTTTAGGGAAAGTCGCCGAAAAAACGGGAGTTTTAGCTAGTATTTACTAAAAAGGTGAGTCGCTAGTAGTAGATATTAGCTATCGTCTTAGTCAATATTTACTAAAAACAGATCGGGCATGCCTGCATGGCTAAATCAATCTCAGATTAGGACAAATAAAAAAAGATGTGTGCAAATATGCAGCGAAATTAAATAACATGTATATAGTTTCATTGAA
>JABABJ010000127.1 GCA_014238275.1 Leptospirales bacterium
ACAAATCGACAAACTCTTCTTTGTCTCCAAGCCCTTCAATCCATGATGGAAAAGGCTGTGTATCATAGAGAAAACATGCTTGTTTCTTTAAACAAAGGATTTGCTGTAGCGACTGATATTGCAGATTCTCTTGTAAAGGAAAAAAAGATTCCTTTTCGCGAGGCTCACCATATTGTAGGGAAGCTAGTATCCTATTGTATTGTGCAAAAAAAGCAACTTAATGAGTTAACCCCCAAAGAACGCCTCTCTATTAGCTCGTATTTGAAAGAAGATTCTTTTTATCAAAAGGCATCGGATCTGAAAGAAAGCACAGAAAAAAAGATTAGTTATGGGGGAACTTCTCTTTCTCAGCAAAAAAAACAGATTCAAGAAGCAACTCGTTCCCTACAGAAATGGAAGAAATACCAATGGAATCCCCCGAATTATTCATTTTGAGAAACTACTTCAATAGTCAATCAGAGCTTTGATTCTGTCACTGTCACGAAATATGCTTTCTTTACTCAGGGGACTTCCTTTCCCATACTTAATCATTTCTGAGAGTCCTTGTACAAAATCAATAGAGATGGGTTCTTGATATAGTTTAGCGTCATTCAGCCATTCTGAAAGAGCAAAGCAGTAGAATAGTTTATCGCAGAAGAAAAGACGGGAATTGTACACTTCTTTTTTTCCCGTACTGATGAGACTTTCAAGGTTTTGTTTCTCCTCTTGAAAGACAGCAAGAGAGGACAAAAGATTTGGATACTTTTCTGCTCCTTGTGCATTTTCACTCAAGAGATCAAAGTAAGATTTTTGGATTTGAGGACGAAAAAAGGCCTTGAGAGCATGTCCTGTGATAATTTGATGAGAACCCTCCCATATTTCATTGATGATAGCATCATTACGCAATCGAGGTAAGCAGCTGAAATCATCCAAAACACCATTCCCTCCATGAAGCATTATAGATTCGTTTATAATCCATGCAGAATGAGTTGAAGCACTATATTTCAGGAGCGGGATAAGTATTTGAGTAATTTTTTCTTTTTTTTCTGTTAGCATCATATTTTTGAATATGCACCAGAGGACAGAGGAATGTAAAATTTGCATTTCTGCAAGTATCCTTTGAACAGAAGGGAATTGGGCTATTGTTTTTTTATAGGCTGTACGAACCTTGGTATAAGCTCTTGCCTCCATAAATGCACGGCGGCTATAAGCTATGGAAGAAGTGCTTACGTGAATCCGAGAGGTTTGAACGACATACTTGATTACATTTCCAAGACCGTGGCCGGGACGACCTAAAAGTTCAGCTTCCAGATCTTCGTATATTCCTTCCACTGTGACTTTCCCTTTGCTTCCAATAATCTGTTTTTTCCGCAACATATAAAAGCCATTAAGCTCACCATTCTCCTTGATTCGAGAAACGAGGAATAAACCAATGATAGAGCTTCCCTCAATTCGTGCTGTTGTCACCCAAAGATCCCCTGGATTGGAACAAAACCATTTTTCACCCTCTAAAACCCACTTTTCTTCGTCAATCTGGCGAGCTATAGTTCGATTTTCTCCTACATTGGATCCACCAACTCTCTCTGTTAAATATTGCCCCACCATAAAATGAGATTTACTTTCAGGCCCAACGATTAGTGGAAGAAATTTTTCCTTTTGTTTAGGAGTACCTAAAGCTTCTAGTATTTGAACCATTCCATCTAGCATAGCTAATGGGCAGGCAACCCCACCTTCTCCATTTGTAGCGGTTAGATAAGCCAATGCCATCTTATGTAAGAAAGTAAATTCATAATTCCAGTACGGATGGCGATCAAGATTTATAATTCCATGCTCATAATGAATACGGCGTAATTCTATTTGTTCTTGGGAATATTCAATAGACTCTACACGCTCTCCAAAACGGTCATATTTCTTGATTTTTCCCCATTTCCCGTCTTTATGACAAGCTTCTGTTAGATCATTTAATACACCGCCTGCTAACTCTCCATATTGGTGAAGATGTTCTTTGATTGCATTCAGATGCTCTGGCGTATAGGTCTCCGAATATCTCTCTATAATTTTTTGCAAAAGGCGATCTTCGTCATAAAAGTTTAAACCATGAACTCCCTTATATCCCGTCAAATCAAAGGGAGCTAGTCCGAGATTAGACGACCGTACGCTTGCAAGAGGGAGTGTTCCAGAGGAAGGATGGTTCATAGTGCTCTTTTGGTGAGTTATGTTTTTCTAAACGGTTAGTTTATTAACTACTTTAGTGATTTTTCTCCCTATGTCTAACTATTTCCTTTGAATTTCAAGAATAATATCGCTAAGTCTTTCCCTATTGATTTTTGTTTTAAAGTGGATATTCAAATCTTTGTTTTTCTTCTGTAAAGCCTCGCAGAATTTTTTGCCAACAGAGATTTTGTTCTGTTGTGATTGCGGTATTTCGTTTCTGCTCTCGTAGCCTTTGGTTTCCATCACAAGGTAAAGTTTTTTACTAAATTCTTTGTTCTGCTCGCCTTGCACCACAAAAGCAAAGTCAGGGGTATATTTTCCAATTGGAGTATCAATACCAATTTTTGGCAATTTTGCAAAAACCTCAATATCTTTTATATTGCTTTCTTCAGTGGTTGTTTTTTCAATCTCACTATCTACAGCAATATAATTTTCAAAAAGAGATTTATCCTTAACCACTTTACTTTTTAATCTATAATCTTCTATGCCAAGGCTGCTAAGGTCTATTTCTTTCAATGGAACTCCATTTTCATCTGTAATCGAAGTAGTTTTAATTTTCGTCTCTACAATTTCAAAACCTATACCTTGCACCATAAGTTTATGCGTTTCTGCGATGCAAATTTCACTTATTTTTTGCAAAGCAAAACGAGGATTCTTTTGCACCGAGCTATACTTTTCTGTGCTAATATTTTTCATAACCACCAGTAAAGTTTTTAAGCTAAGCAGGGTATTTTGGCACAGGCGATGGAAAAAATCTTGAATGCTCATATTATCGCCTTGAATACCGTCCAGTATTACTGTTTGTTCTTCTGCTTCTTGCTCTTCCTCTGCTTTTGTAGTTGTTGTTTTCACTAACTTAATTTCTTTAATTTGATTATCTTCATTTATTGCTTTAATAATATTTTGCTGTAGATTTTTAGAATCTATTTTGTAGCGATAGACTGCTTTGCTATTTAAATTTTCCCAAAGCTCCTTAAACTTAGCAAAATTTTTCTTATTAATTTTCACCTTTTGTTTTCCTCTGCTACTAATTTTCACTCTGTCCTTAACTCTGTAAATATTTTCTAAGTATGCAAGTAGTTTTTCATTATTGATTTTTGTTTTTCTTTCCTGAAACTCATCTTTGCTTAACACTAGCTCACAAGAATAATTATCATTTGCTTCAATAAAACCCAAACTGTCTAGCCAGACTATTTCTTTATTTGCTTCTCTTTCATTGGCAAAAATTCCTGCTGCTATCAAATCTGTATTTTTGAACTTGTTTAATCTTATCCCTAAACTATTTTCGCTAATATTATCTTGAATACCTTGCACAAAATCGATTTCATCTTGAGCCACAACGACATCCAATAAATTCACAGAAGAAAAGTTTTCATTCTCCGTAGTAATTCTATCTCCTTTTTGATTGACTGCCAACCGTAAACCTCGTCCTATCTGTTGCAATTTAGAAATAGTAGAAGCACTAGGAGCTAGTTTTGTTAGTGTAAAAATGTTCGGATTATCCCAACCCTCTTGTAAAGCCCACTTAGCAAAAATAAACCGCAAAGAAGTATCTAAACTTAGCAGTTCTTCCTTCTTTCTTAAAATCAGATCAATCGTTTCTTGGTTATCTTGCTCTCTATTAGACCTAGAAAAATAACCATTATGTACCCTGCCGTCCCGCTCAAGATAGGCTCGGTAATTTTTGCTTAAATTTGTTTGATGTAAAACCTCTTCTTTTTTTTCTTGATAGAGTCTCTCAAAATCCTTTGCCAATTTTCCCTGTTCTTTCTCCATTCCTAAATAATCGTCCACCCTATCAATAAAAAATAAAGACAAGGCTTTGATATTTTGCGAAAACAAAACCTGCTCCTTTTGAAAATGTAAACCAATCGCTTGCTCCAGCATTTTTTTTTGCACTGTTTGTTTCAATTCACTACAGGGCTCCAATTCTCCCAAAGGTAAGGTAAAACCATTATTAAATATAATCTCTTTTGTCATGATTTTTTCCACGATATAGTCTTTCAACTCTAATTTATCAAACACCTTGCCTAAATTTCTACCTGCAAAAATATCTTTCGTCTGTTTATTATTCCCGCTAATGTATTCCAGAGTAGCCTTATAGTTTCCGCTAGAGCCAGTTTTTGCCTTGTAATGCAAATTGCTTTTGACTTGATTGCTTAGCCCCAGACTATGTACTGTAATAGATTTTACCAAGCCTTCCTTAAAGGCACTTGCACTGTCTAAGGCATAAACTAAGTTGTAATAATTATTACCTTCGCTATCTGTTCTAAAAGTAGCCCCAAAGCGAAAAATAAGCTGTGCTGAAAAACGAGGTAAAAACTCTTGTGTTTTATCTCCACCTGCACGGTGGGGTTCATCAATGATAATTACAGGTTTAATTTTAGCAACTGCTTCTATATAGCTTTTGGCATTACTCACAAGGTTTCGCTCCAGTTTTTTCTTATGAATTTTGTTGGTAATTTTATTAAAAGAAGCAAAAATAGCGATTAAGACGCTAATATTTTGATTGGACTTATGCACAAAATCGAAAACATTTTGCTCACTATAATCCAAAACCGCAAGTTGTTTGTGGTAGTAATTATGAAAATACTCCCTTGTAATTTCTAAATTTTTCACAGTGCCTGCACGGATAGCATTAGAAGGCACTAACACAATAAACTTTGCCAAGCCAAAATCTCGGTTCAGGCGGTACATGGAATCTATAAAGGTAAAGGTTTTACCTGTGCCAGTTTCCATCAAAATATCCAGATTCAAAGGCTTATCCTTTTCTATTTTGACTACACCATAATTAGCTAGTTTATTTTCTTTGCGGACTTTTTCTATATTTTCTTGTAGTTTTGTACGGTTGCTTATTCCAAGATTCAAACAAGGGTTTTCAATATTTTTTAGCATTCTTTCTGTTTTAAAGTCTGGTTCTTTAAATTCGCAATCCTTAAAAACTGATGCAATACTTTCTATTGCTTTGCTTTGATGCGGTAGCTTTTCAAACTTTAGTTTCATTACTATCTTCTTTGGGTGGTTCTATTACTAGGTCAGAAAATAAATTTGGGGAAGGAGACTTATCTATTTTTATAAGTTTTTGTAGTATTTTTTCAGGAATACCTCTGGAGCTATACAAATTTGTTGTAGTAGAAAGTTTATAAAAAATTATTTTTTCCTCTGTCACCAAAAGCTGCTTCTTCTAAGCATCTTTCCATTTTCTGAACCTATTTTTCCTCTGGGAAACTTTTCTTTTGCTTTTTTTAATTCTTCCTCTATACTAAAATTTGTACATGTTAAATCTGCTCCTGATAAATTTCCTCTTATTGTACTTTTGCTAATCTTTGTTTTAAAGTCAAAGATATTGATATTTCTTTTTTTATATCTTGAATCGTTCCTTTTATTTTACTTATTTCTTTTTTTGTGTTTAATTCGGATTGTATAAACTGTTTTATACCTGCTTCCGTTGCTACTTCTTTTACTTCCTTGTTGATAGCTTTCATTCTTTGGATAAAGGCTAATTTGATGGTGTCGTTGTATTCTGGATTTTTTTCAGAGATTTTAATCAGCCTTTGCATGGCTATTCCTTGGGAGATGAGTTTGTCATCGGCTAGCATATTCAAAGCATCGTGAAAATCCTGCTGTTTTATATTTTCTTGTGCTTTGTTTAATTGTTTTTTTGTATCATGAGTCCTAAAAACCCAGAGAATAAGAAAAGTAGGCACACTAAGAGTTACTATCAATAAATTTGTAATAATTCTCTCATTAGTTAAAAAAAGAAATAAATAGCACAATATTTGAAAATATGCAAAAAGCCCAAAAATTGCTATCCCTACGATAGTAGGGATTACTAATGCTATAAATCTATGTTTTAAAACACAAGGTAAATACTTTCTTTTAAAACAGTTCTCTTTTTTCATAGAGGCTCTTTGAGGCGAATTTTTTCTTTTTTAATGAATTTTGAAAGATTATGGATAAATTCATCATCGTTTATATTGTGGTTGTAGATGTGGGCGTATTCGGCTTCGGCTTTTTCGAGGATTGTTTCGTTTTCTCTAGAAAAGGGGAAGTCTTGCAAAATTAAAAGGTGCGTTTTGACCAAGTAACAGGCATTTTCTATAATACAGTCAATTCTTTTGCCTAAGGGAAAACCAGCTCCTAGTAGCATATTGTAGAGTATAATTTCATTACTATGAATAGTATCTTTGGGTACTTTTAAGCCTAGCTCAGATTGTTTAGCTTCTTTCACGGAGTAAATTTGCTTTTGTGTATCAGGCACTAGTTCAAAGATTCTAAAACCTGTATCTATTTTTATAGAGTTATCTTGCTGCAGATCTGGGGTTTTTTTGTTTTGCTCTTTTTCAATCTTTGCTTCTGCTCGGCGGAGTCTTTCGGCTGCAATTTCAAAAATAGTAGGCTCTTTTTTTAACTCGTTTTGCACAAAATCGTAAGCCTCTTTGTTCTTCTTTTTATCTATCGGCTCGGCTAGTTGCACTAAAACAAATTTACGACAGCCTCCGTCTTCTGCGTTGAGCCTCATTACTGTGTCCCCAGTCGTTCCGCTACCTGCAAAAAAATCTAGGATAATATCATTTTTATTTGTTGCTTGCCCTACTAAAAATTTGATTAAATCTAATGGTTTTGGATTACTAAATATTTTTACACCGTCAAAAAGGCTGTATAAAATTTCTGTATCTGCTTTCGTTGAAAATAGTCCTAAAAAACTTGTGAGTTGCTTTTGGTTTTTATATTCTGCTAAATATTCTTTTTTAGCAGGATATTTAGCATTGCTGGTAGGAAAAATAATTTCTTTATTAGCTATCCATTTTTCCATTTTTTCCTGAGTATAAGGCGTTTCAAACTCAAAAACCATATTGTTCTCGGGGTTAATAATCTTTCTTTTTTTAAAACCATGTCCAAATCTTTGTAAATATTGCCTTTTCCAAAGACCTTTGGGGTCATTGTCTGGATTTTGAAAACCTGTGCTTTCATCTCTTTTTAGTCCATAAAATGAAAATTGATTTTTCAATTTCCCATAGCAAAGTATATTTTCATTATTAACAACAATTTTATTCTCTCTGACAATACCTTGAGCTCCTTTCGTTGTTTGCCAAATTAAATTAGCAACAAAATTCCATTCACCAAAAACCTCGTCACAAAGCAGTTTTAGATTCGCTTGCTCGTTGTCGTCTATGGAGATAAAAATCACACCGTTGTCTCGCAATAAATCCTTCGCTAAAAGCAGCCTTGGATACATAAAGCTAAGCCAACCACTATGGGTTTTTGCTGATGCTATATTTTTGACATATTCTTTATTTTCTTTGCTGTAGCCTAGCTCATCTAAAACTTGTTCTTGGGTTTGGGTGAAATTATCACGGTAGATGAAGCCGTCGTTTCGAGTGTTGTAGGGTGGGTCAATATAGATCATTTTCACTTTTTCAAAATAATTGTTTTGCAATAGTTTTAAGGCATCTAGGTTGTCTCCTTTGATTAAAACATTGCCTGTATTTTTAAAATCCTTGCTTTGCTGTTTTAGGGGTTGTACAATTTTATCAGTTAAGCTATAAGCGGAATGGTAAGCCTCTCTTTTTCCTACCCAGCGTAATTCCAAACCCTCATCTATCACTTGACAAGCTTTGGGGTTTAAAGCCCGCTGTAACTGCTCTTTATTTATGAGAAAACCTTTTTCTGTTTTTTGTATAGCTTGTGGAAAGTTCTTTTGCAAGACTTCTATGAGCTTGTCTTGTTTGCTTATTTGTTCTATTACTGGCTCTTTTCCCATCACAAATGGCTCCTTTTTCAATTATGATTTTTTATCATAGTATAAATTTTTCTCTTTTTGTATTTTTGAAAAACTTCTGGCAACTATGTCTAACGAAACAGTAGATAATTTTTTCGAGGTTTTTATAAAAACTGTACTCACTTTTTAGACTTACGTACATATAAACATATCTTTCACAGCTTCCATAATCCATTGCATTCTACGCATATAGAGGTAGAAGCATGAGTTAAAAAAAATATCTAACAGGGACTCCTATTTTATCTGCTAGCCTGTATAAGGTCCTAAGTGTGATATTATGTCCCTTTTCTATACGTCTGATATATCGTACTTCTAAGCCATTGCCTTCTTCCATGTCTTCTTGCGTAAGACCCGCCATGACACGCTCTCTCTTAATATTCTCCCCGATTTGTTTCTTAAATGTGAGAAAATTTCCTCGCATAACTATAGGGTAATATAACACCTTTCTATGTCAAGGGTATTATATTACCCTATAATGAATAAAAAAGAGGTGAAAATGAAAAAAGAAGAGTTTATTCTTGAAGGGAAACCAGAGCAAAAACTAGAAATTGTTTGTCTGATCTGTTTTTCCTTGCTTATTATGCCAATCTTTGTATATCTTTGGAAAATGTTCGAAAATAAGTCGACTTAATAGTCCATAAGGCTATCGAAAAAGGATTGAGAGATGGAAAAAAATATAGAAAAATAGCGGAGGAAGTAGGTGTCTCAAAGAGTACTGTAAGTTACGAGATAGATCAATATAAGCCTGATTATGGCAATTATAATACCGTACTTGCAAACTTTATAAACGCCTACATCATAGTAGAGTAACTATGTTTCTTTTTGTTCTTTCGATGTTTATCTGATTGAAATACAACGTTATTATTAGTAGTATCTTTATCATTGCTTCAACTCTTCTTCTCTTCTCTTCTCTTCTTTTACTTTTTTCTCCCATGCTTTTTCTAGTTTATTAATTACGCTTTCTTTTATGGTGATTCCGGAATTTTGTGAAGTCCAGATTTGGCTATTCTTTTGGGTCAATCCATGATTCATTTTTTCCAGTTTAGGAAGAGATAAGATAGATTGTTCGTCATCTGGATTATGAAAGTTTTTGAATTCAATGTCTATATAATTTTTGCCACGATTTTTATATACTTCTCTGGCGACATTGCCAGAGGCAACTATACCTTTTTCCTCGTCTCGTAGAGGCCTTCCTACTTTAATAAGGAATACTCTGTCTTTGTTTTTGATGACACCAGTTGTATAATTAGCCTGCACGCTCCATTCGTCCTTATAGTTCCCATTCCTTTTCTTATATCTCTTATAATAATTTATGCAGTTATCTTTAGTCCAATTTTTTGCACTATAACTTGCTACTAAAAGCCATGCCTTTTGTGTTTTTTTTGCCATATTTACCCTCTTATTGACAGCCAATCAAAATGACAACCATAAATATATTATGTTTTATAACATACAAGAACTTTTTCTTTGATAAGGGCTCTCATCCACGCAAAGTCAAGTCTAAATCAGGATAGAGAGAGAAGTATTACCTGCAAAATCAAATCCAAACTAGGACAAAAAGAAAAAAAGTAGATATTTAAAGACTAGAGCCATCCAGCTAGTCAATATCTACTAAAAGCAGGAATTATTAATTAGCAAGTATTTACTGTTTATACAAGCAAGATGGCTAAAGCGGGACAGCTGTTATTAGGATTAAGTAGTAGGCTCCCTGCTATGTTTTTGACGTATTCTCTTTTTTTCATTTTTTTTGATGACTTGTATTAACTCTAATAACGAGATAACAGATTTATTTTGAACTTTACAAGAAAAATCAAAAAAATTATCATCAGATTTGCAGCACTCGTAATCTTTATCGTCATGGCTAGTTGTCCCCTTGGAAGGAATTTTTCGTGATTCCCAGCAAAGAAGTTTACAAAACGTAGGAGATTGAGATTTTTCATAATGATTGTATTCTTTAAAAAGATTGATTAACCAATCGCAAAAATATTTGGCGTTTTTGAGTTGTTTTGTATATTCTTTTGGATTAGTACTTTTTTTCTCTATTGCAACGATCAATTCTTTTTGCTTATATTCCATAACAATTATAGCATCGCAGATTTTATTTATATTGGCTGGAGGATTGTCAGAAAAAAAACCAAATGGACTTCCTTGAGAGTTGTCTTTACCTCCTTGAGAGTTGTCTTTATCTAAAGAAAAAGCAAAGGAGTCTTTATCTATAGATCTGAAATTCAATGACTCTTTATTATATTTGTCTTTTAGTATCCAATAACGATCTTTTCTGTACAATTGAAAGTCTTTGTGGATTGTTTTAGTGAACAGGGATACCAGACTATTGTTTTGCATTCTGTTTTTCTTTTATTTCCTGCAAGCTGTAATAAATATCATCGTTGGTTTTGTTATGATCTTGAATTACATTGTCTAGCGTTGTGGCATAAATACCATCTTCGTTAGTTATTGTAAAAGGCTTAATTGTTTGACGGTCAAACAAGTAAGCTCCTACTTGTTCAGGTTTTAATACTTCTTTTGTTTGATATTTGTGTTTTTTCAATAAGTCTACTGCGTTTTTATCGGACAGCATAATAAGAGAGTTGATTTCTCTTACAAAATAATCACTATGGGTACTAACAACAACGTAGATTCCTTGATTGACCAGTTGGGCTAGTATTTTTGCAATGATTCTTTGATTTTCAGGGTGCATATTTAATTCTGGCTCGTCTATCATCAAAATATCTCCTTTCTTTGCTTGGTATTCCAAAAAAAACCATAAACCGAACATACTTTTTACGGTGGAGGCTGTCATGTGTAACCCCATCTCTTGTATAGATTGCCCGTCTCTTTTTTTCTGGTAGGGATGGAAAAAGATTTCGTTGTTCGTAGAACTTATCCGATACCTACCTTGTGTTATTTCTTTTAGAATTTTTGTTGCAATAGGATGGAAACTTCCAATCACTTTTTTTTTGTTTTCAGATAGCTCATTTAACCAATCAATATAGTCTGCAATGGGTGTAGCATAACGGGATTCTATTACATCCTTTAATAGTGCAGCAAGATCTATATTTTTTTTAGAAGCATGATGCAGTAAAGCCGTTCGCTTATTGCTCAACTCTTTATAAAACAAATGCAATCCATTACGTTCTGCAGGCATTAAAAAAACATTAGTTGAAGAATCTTGTCCTAATAATTTTGTATATCTTTCCCATCTTTCTCGCCTTCTCTGTCGAGTAAAATGAAGGGGGAGTGTAGTTTCCTGGATATTTTGCTTAGAAAAATTGTTTGTCACTAGTTTTATAAATTGTTCTTGGTTAGGAATTCTGTTAAACTCGGTTTTTTTAAAATTCTTTATATTGCCTCTAAATAAATCTGGAAGTTCAAGATGCATACCTCTATTTACTTCTCTTATGAATTTATTGCTAAATTTTTTTAGCCATTCTTCTATACTTATATTAGATTTTTCAGTAAGTCTCAATGCATTTGAGTAGATATGATCTGGTCTAAGTGCACAATACAAGGAGTAGGTAGTCCAAGTCTTTCCGCTATTGTTGGGACCACAAAAAATGGTTAGCGGCTTAACTTGAAATTTTCCTTCCTTAATACCTCCTAAATTTTTTACTTCAAATTGGCAGGCTTCAAAAAATTCTTTTTTCATATTTTTTAAATTTTTTCATGAAGAAATTTAATTTTGTGATTTTACATTGCCACTAAAACTTATTAAGATATTGTAATATTGCTAATGTGAATTTCCTCTTTGAGGCTCTTTTTTCAATTATGATTTTTCATCATAGTATAAATTTTTCTTTTTTTGTGTTTTTGAAAAATTTTTGGCAACTATGTATAACGAAACAGTAGATAATTTTTTCGAGGTTTTTATAAAAACTGTACTCACTTTTTAGACTTACGTACATATAAACATATCTGTCACAGCTTCCATAGTCCATTGCATTCTACGCATATAGAGGTAGAAGCATGAGTTAAAACAAATATCTAACAGGGACTCCTATTTTATCTGCTAGCCTGTATAATGTCCTAAGTGTGATATTATGTCTCTTTTCTATGCGTCTGATATATCGTACTTCTAAGCCATTGCCTTCCATATCTTCTTGCGTAAGACCCGCCATGACACGCTCTCTCTTAATATTCTCCCTGATTTGTTTCTTAAATATGAGAAAATTTCCTCGCATAACTACAGGGTAATATAACACCTTTCTATGTCAAGGGTATTATATTACCCTATAATGAATAAAAAAGAGGTGAAAATGAAAAAAGAAGAGTTTATTCTTGAAGGGAAACCAGAGCAAAAACTAGAAATTGTTTGTCTGATCTGTTCTTCCTTGCTTATTATTCTATTTTCCTTACAAAGAGAGAAGGCAGACCGAAGACCAGGGATCTAGCCGTGGGTGACTTCAAACTACGTTACATGCACAGGATAGAGCAAAGACACAAAATTACCGTTTGGATCCTGTAGCACTTGTCTTGGAGTCTTTCACCCAAGCAAAGTACAATTTAATTCCATCAGCTCCTTTTTTACCAGCAGGGACTACTTGATTGATTTTAGCAGAGTCTCCTGCTCCTAATAATTTTAAGAATTCACGATAATCCTCAAAGCCTGTATCCTTATCACAGAAGGAATGCACCAGCATAACAGCAATAGGTATTTTTAACCTTTTCGCTTCAATGATTGCTGAGGCTGTTCTGTGCAGAAGCTGGTATCTTATCTTGCTTACATCGCTATTTTCAATTTCCAAGCATTTCTGTAAGTATTCTAGGCGTTCCTTTTTTCCGTCTGTATCTAACCACTTGCTGGTAATCTTGTCAAAAGTTTCTGCCACTACTCCTTCGCAGGCTATGGAGATGAATTCGTTGTTTTTATTTTTAGCTAAAACAAATACATCGCTTTGGGAAGGGTGTCCGTCAGGAGGAGGAAGCTTAACTTGGTACTCAGGGAAGCCAAAACAAAAACTCAAGCCTTTGAATACAGGCAGCTTGGAATCTGCAAAGACTTTTTTTACCACGTCAGGAAAATCTTGAGCATTTTCCCAAGATATTGCAAGTTCTTTGGCTGAGTACCCATCTTTCCACTGTAGCTCAGGTCGAACTAGCCTTTCTTGCCAGCTCTCAATACCTCTTGTCTGGATAAAAAATTTAGCCATGTGAAAATTTACGTGATGGAGGAATCATCAAACCCATAGATATTTGTAATACTTTTGAGAGCATCTATTTGCCATAATGTATACCTATCTCCAAGTTGTCCATAAAAATAATAGTTAGGAGGAAATTATTTATGAATCATTACAATCATATTCTTGGGAAACAGGATAGAGCAAAGACGCAAAATTACCGTTTGGATCCTGTAAAGATCAAAAAAATTAGCTGGAATATAGCAAATCCACAGATACATATAACACTTCTCAGGTGGGCGAATGATCTTTTTTCTTCCTAGATAAGGTCTTTTGAGGAGAGCGTTTAGTCCCGAGTTGCTTTTCCCATATGAGCATTTGTTCGCGAAGAAGTACAGCTTTTTCAAACTCTAGGTTTTTAGCTGCTTCTAGCATGGCTTTTTTCAGGAAATCATACTTTTTCTGAGCGGATGCGTGATTGGGGAATTGAATTTCTTTTTTTAGGTTCTGTAATGTTGCTTGCTCTTTATCCGAATAATAATCTCGCTCTATTATATCTTGAACTTTCTTTTGGATAGTCTTTGGAGTGATTTGATGCTCCTCATTGTATTCTTGTTGCTTTTCTCTTCTTCTTAGTGTCTCCGTCACTGCAGACTGTATAGAGTCTGTGTTCTTATCTGCATAAAGAACAGCATGCCCGTTTATGTTACGAGCGGCTCTTCCTATGGTTTGAATCAGAGATCGAGTATTACGGAGGAATCCCTCCTTATCGGCATCTAAGATAGCTACCAGCGAAACCTCTGGTATATCAAGCCCTTCCCGTAGTAAATTGACACCAACAAGTACATCGAAAACACCTGCTCGGAGATCTCGTATAATTTCCACTCGCTCCATCGTTTGCACCTCAGAATGAAGATAAGATGTCTTTACATCTGCCTCAGAAAGATAATCAGAAAGATCTTCCGCCATACGTTTCGTTAAAGTAGTTACAAGAACCCTTTCTTTCGAAGCAATTCGTTTCTTAATTTTTTGGATAAGATCTTCAATTTGATTCTTTGTGGGAAGAACTTCTATAGAAGGATCAACAAGTCCTGTAGGACGTATAATCTGTTCAACAATCTTTTCAGACTGACCCATTTCGTAGTCTCCAGGTGTGGCGGAAACAAAAAGAATCTTTTTTGCTAAAGAGTAAAATTCTTGAAAATTCAAGGGCCGATTGTCAAGAGCGGAAGGGAGACGAAATCCATAGTCCACTAAGGTCTGCTTTCTGGATCGATCCCCTTCATACATTCCTCTGATCTGTGGGAGTGAAGCATGACTTTCATCAATCATAACAACAAACTCATCATCAAAATAATCTAAAAGACACGCTGGAGGAGAACCTTTGTTTCGTCCAGTAAGATGACGAGAGTAATTTTCAATTCCGTTGCAATATCCTGCTTCCTGTAGCATTTCTAGATCAAAACGCGTACGAGATGCAATCCTTTGAGCTTCTAAAATTTTATTTTGACTTTCTAAAGAGCGAATTTGATTTTCCAGCTCAGTTTTGATAGTTTTTACAGCTTCTTTTAATTTAAGAGGAGAAGTAATAAAATGACGTGCAGGATAAATTGCAGCCTTTTCCATTCTATTTGTAATGTTACTTGTCAAAGGATCAATAAAGGAAATCGCTTCAATTTCATCTCCAAACCATTCAATACGAATCCCTTCGTCTCGATAGGCTGGAAAGATATCTAACACATCGCCTCTGACCCTGAAGCTTCCTCTTACTGCATCTATATCATTTCTACTGTACTGAATATGAATGAGTTTTCTCATAACATCATTTCGATCAATATTTTCTCCTTTTTCGAGTATCACTAGACTATGACGATATTCTTCAGGAGACCCAAGTCCATAAATACAGGAAACAGATGCTACAATTATGACATCTTTTCGCTCTAAAAGAGAAGAGGTCGCTCTAAGTCTGAGACGGTCAATTTCATCATTGATCGATGCGTCCTTTTCTATGAAGGTATCACTTACAGGGACATAAGCTTCTGGCTGATAATAGTTATAGTAGGAGACAAAATACTCTACTGCATTCTGTGGAAAAAATTCTCTAAACTCACGGTATAATTGTGCTGCCAGTGTCTTGTTGTGTGTCAAAACAAGAGCAGGGCGATTGATCTCTGCTAGAAAAGATGCCATTGTATAGGTTTTCCCCGAGCCAGTTACTCCCATAAGGCATAACCTTTCTTTCCCTTCTCTATATCCTTTGACAAGTGCTTGGATAGCTTGAGGCTGATCACCTGAGGGCTTATATTCTGATATTAAGTGAAAAGAGTCCATTGCTAAGATCCTTAGTTTTATAAAACCTATGCACTGTCAATTCAAGTACTGTATCAATTAGATAGCCTGCTAAAAGTATAAAAATTAGTTCTTTTTGATATTGAGGTATTTCATCTGGTATGCAAGAAATATATTGGAACATATAATCAAAAGTGCACCAAGGACTTCCGCCCATGAAAAAATCTCATGTAAAATAAAAAATCCTACTATCAATGCAATTGGAATTCTGCTAGTAGAGGCCATACTTCCCGTAATCACATCTATGCTCCTATAAGAAAACGTGAGAAACCATTGACCAAGCACCCCGCTTATGGCAGAAGCTATGAGTAATGGAAGGCTCTCTAAAGAAATAGATAGAATTTGTCTTCCACATACGATCCCCGAAAGCATACTACCTAATACAAACATCCAAAAAAGAATACAGACTGGATGTATATTTTTTGCTGCCCCTCGCAAAAAAATAATTGCTAGGGAAGAGAGAAAAGCTGAAGTCAGGGCCCAAAGGCTTCCTATGAAACTAAGATCCCAAACAAAGCTTCCTTTCCCCCACAGATTTAGGGCGATCCCTAATAGGCAAAAAGAAAGTAGAATTGCTTTTTGTAAATTGAGCTTTTCCTTCAAAATTGGACCAGCAAATACACATACAAATATAGGATAAGTCATGTTTAAGATATTTGCTTTTCCCGCACCGGATTGGCTAGCAGCTTGATAAAAAGCAAATACAGCCGCAAGGTTCAAAAGAGCACGGCCAAAAACCCATAGCCATTCTTGTTTTCCATGAAGTCGACCAGAGGGATCTTTTAATAAAAGAAGCCTCCAATAGAGAGGAGCAAAAATGAAAAGTCCTAGAACTTGCCGACCAAATACATACACGGGAGAAGAAAAGGATTCCCGTATATGTATAGCATCCAGATGTAAGAAATATGTGCTTAGGTAAAAGAGGAAGGAACTAGCGATATTAGCCAATAAACCGATATAAAACGAAGCTGACATACTGATTTTTTTAGAAATTGATTGACTTTGAAACGTCTATTTTACGTGCTGACTATATCCATGGGTATTATCCAAGTTAGTGTTTTCCAAAAGAATCTGGAAGAAGGTCTGAATTTGTCTAGTCTTAAGTCCCTGTCTTCTCTTAAATCTCAATTTCTTCTTCTCCCTGAGTATTTTTATGCAGATAAAAATACTCAAAGCTATCAAGATATTCTTGAACGGAGTAATCGAGCACAGGACTGGCTTGTAAAGTTAAGTGGTCGGTATAAAGGTGTTATCATTGGAGGAACATTAATTCGAGAACACGACAAACACATTGGTGTCCCTATACTAAAAGGGGGTGAGATTGTACAATGGAGCGAAAAATATCGATTGAATGACGAAGAAAAAAAAGTAGCTGTAAAAGGAACAGGAACAGAGGTGTTTGTTCTGGAAGGTATCCGTTTTGCTGTGATGACAGAATCAGACTTTCAAGATGAAGAACGCCTGAATCAACTAGGAGAGCAAAAAGTGACCCTTTTATTCCTGTTGGCAACATCTTCGGGCTCTAAAGACAGAGAAAAAGACAGAGAGAAAATCAAAGATATTGCTAAGAAGCTCAGTTTAGATATTATTCGTTGCAATGCAACCGGGCAATTTATGAGCTCTTCCATGGCGGGCCAGTCCTTGATTGCCAATCCGACTGGTATCGGCTGGCAGGTTCCTCCTCATGAGGAGTCAAAAGAAATACTGAAGACGATAGTTGTGAGATACAGAGTGATTCAAAACTCGGAACAACTTGCAGAGAGTGTTAATTTTTCTTGATCATTTCTTCTTCCATCATAACTTCCTGAATCTACATTCTCCTACCTTCCCCTAGTTACTTATGTCGCATGGATTGTACAATTTTCTTTGGTCAATGATCGTTTTATACAAGAAAGTATCAACATTCCTGAGGTATTATACCCGATACTTTTCAAGTGAAGAAACAAACAACCTTGCCTGCAAGTCTTGAAAAGCAAGAAGAGAAAAAAGGAAAAAAGATTATCAGCCTTTCTTATTATCGAATTAAAAAAAGCCTTCAGCAAGAGGGATTTGATTTGCTTCCGGATGAGAATGGTCGTCTTCGACTTGTCATCCGAACTCCTTGAGATATTTTATCTAGCCTTCCGTTGGATACCATACAACAGCTTCAGCCTTTTTTGGAAAAAGCTGGAGTGAAAAGTGACTTTGTTGTTACTAGAATTACTCAAGAGGCTTCAAACCGAAATTATTTTCGAATATCTCTCAAAGAACCCTTCCAGAAACAATCTACTTTGATTCTTTGCAGTGGGTTAAAAACACCCTATCAAGATGATGATCACTTTGTTCAGTTAAGTAAATTTTTTCTATCCCATGGAATCGATGTACCTGAAGTTTTTGCGATAGAGGCAGAAAAAGGATGGCTTTTGCTCAATGACTTAGGAACAGAAAGCCTATACGAGTATCTACTGGGACTTAAAGAGACAAAGACTGACATAGATAAAATGAATCAAATTCTATGTAAAGCTGTTGACTTAATCCTGAAAATTCAGGAACTAACTCCTCCTTACCCAGTGTCTCAGAGGATTCTTGATTCAGATTTTCTCTATGCAGAAATGGAGTTTCTTATCAGTTGCATTGAAAATGCTTGTGATGTGATGAGGAGCAAATATCCTTCTCTCACCGATTCGTTCATCAGCTTTGAATGGAAATCCTTTATTCAAGAAATCTGTTCTTCTATTCAAAAAGAAGGAGGCTTTGTGTTCACCCACCGTGACTATCATAGCCGAAATCTTTTTATCTCTAAGGATGAAGATATCCTTCTCTTGGATTTTCAAGATGCTCGTTGGGGTAGCCATTGGTATGATTTAAGCAGTTTACTGTACGATCCATATTCCAACATACCTTCCTCTGTACGAAAATTCTGTCTAGAGTATTACCTCAAAAAAAGAGCTCATCTCAAAGACAAATTGCAATATTTTCAGTTGCAATCGATTCAAAGATTATTGAAAGCTTTGGGAACTTACATTCATCAATGCTGGGAAAAAAAGAATCTCATTTATATGGACAGTATACCTATAACTTTAGAACTTTGTATGGAGATAACAGAAAGAAGCTTTTTCCCAGACTCCTGTTTTTTCTTTTTACAGAGAATGAAAAGGGATTTTCTTCCTGCTTTCCAAGAATTTTTAGTAAGATCTCAAAAACCGAGTAGTTTCTAAGCATTTGTAATTTTTATGAAGGCATTTATTCCATCCGCAGGTTTTGGCACCAGAATGGGAGAGCTTACGAAAGATTGTCCAAAGCCTCTCCTCCCGATTCATGGGGTCCCTCTCATTCTATACTCACTGTTTCTCCTAAGTTTATGGGGAATAGAAGCTGCAGTGATTAACCTTCACTATCATGGTAAGAAAATACAGGAATATCTAAAACACTTTAGCCTATTCCCGATTTTTTATTCTGAAGAAACACAACTATTGGGAACAGCCGGAGGTATAAGAAAAGCAATACCTTTATTTTTTTCCCCAGATGATTCGATCATTATCCTAAATCCAGATACTATTTTGGATCCAGATCCTTCTGACCAACCTGATCTAAAAGACATGCAAGATGCAGATACACTCCTTTTCCTAAAACAGCATGATCCTTATACAAAAGCAAAGGGATGGAGAGATTTTTCTTTTCTCAGACCCAATTCCGATCCTAAAACGGAAACTATAATTCAAATGTCTTCTTCGGATTCTGGTTCCATTCCTGCAAATACCGGCTTGACAAGCTATTACTATATTGGATATTCAATCCTGAACCTGAAATTCCTAGCTTCTTTACCTCAAGGAAGACATGCAGATTTGGCAGACAAGTGGTATCACTCCAGCAGAGAAAGACGACTGAGGGGCAAGCTGTTTCGAGGGAGGTCTTGGGATTCAGGGACGGAAAACTCCTATAATGATATAAATAAAAAAGAGTTTCGTTTACGGAATCACCAGAGAAAATGGACATCCTTTCTAAAAGAATGTGGAATACCAAATCTTCAAGCATATCTGAACTATAGGTAAGAGGTATGAGCAGAAAATATACGAATAGAAATACTAGGAAAAACCGTGTAATGGCTTTTTCTTTTTTCAATCAGCTTTGTCTTTATATGAAAACTTGTGTGTTAGCTAGTTTGATAGCTATTCTATTTATAGCAGCAAAAGAATCCCCATTTCGTAAGAAAGATATAGAAAAAGCACAGAGAAAAATTGAACATCGGCATCTTGCAGCACGTTTTTTATGGCTTACGAAAACTTTCTATAAAAAAGAGGCTGATGCCATTTATTTCACTTTAAAACAAAGATTTCCTAGTTCTCCTGAAGTCCATTATATGGAAGCCATACGCTACTTAAAATCAAAAAAAGTAGCTAAAGCAGTTGCTTCTATCAAGGAAGGTATCGCAAAAAAGCACGATTCAGCACGCTTTTGGAATCTTCATGGTCTTCTCATGAATGAACTTAGTCAGCACAAGGCTGCATATCTTAGCTTCAAGAAGGCAGTTTTATGGGAACCGTATGAATCTTCCTATACCTACAATCTTGCAGTTTCCTTGTTTAACCTTCAGGACTTTGAAAAATCACTTTTAACTCTACAACGAGCATCGAAACTGAAGGCAAACTTTTCTGATGCCTATTATCTCATGGCTATCGTATATTCCGAGAAAAAAGAATATATGGAATCAATACGCTGTTTCTCCCTTGCTCACAAATATGGAAAGAAGAATATAGTGTTTTTAGAACGCTACTTAGAAAACTCTTTAATATTTTTGGAAAGCGGTAGTTCTCGAGATGGAATTCTTGAGCAGAATATTCTCTCAGAATCGACAGTTGTACAGCTTGCTGATACCCTCCAGTTTCGTTTTAACAAGAAGAATGAAAAAACCATACGATTGTTAATTCTTGCCAGAAAAAGATATGGTGACTATAAAAAGTCTCTTCCTCTCTTTGGAAAGCTGATCCGTCTTGGGAAAGCTCAGATAGGGGATAAAAAAGAATATGTTTTTGCTCTTTATCAAGAGGGACTACATGCTCCGTCTTATATGGGAAAGATGGCTCTTAGCAAAAACGAAAAAAAAATCTTGACAGAATACTGGAAAAGTATATCACTACAGGGTAAGCATGGGGATGTCTTGAAAATCCGAGATCCTGTTGTCTATCCACTGAGGTAGATTGTATGCGAGGTGGATTTGTAATGAGATTATTCTATTTTTCTATCTTCTCTATTTGGTTTTCCTTGTCAAGTTTCTTGGCTTGTGCTCAAATTTCAAGCGGTGGGAGCTGGCGGGATAATATTTTCTGCAGGCAGGCAGGGTTCGTATCCTGCGATCAGCTTGATGTTTTTTATACATTCAAAGTATCTGATGCAAAAGGACGAGGGAATTCTACATCTAGCATGGATGTAAGTGATGGAGCAGAGCATTTAGTCTTCAACTATGTAGGGGAGGATTTCGTTAATCTTCTTGAAACCACTTTCAATTTCACTATCAAACAAAACGATCAAAGTCTTCCTAAAGTAGGAGTGGTCGGGGTCTCGATCAATGCTCCAGAAAAGACCATTACATTGGATTTGGGGACAGCCCTTTTTGACGGAGAAGGGAAAGAGATTCTTCAACTAAATAATCGAGAAGGATATAAGTGGGAACCCTCTGAGCTAGAAATTACAAATTTAGCTGATAGTAGATGCAGACGTGATGGATTTGCAGGGGGTTTTTCTGTAACAGATAAAGATAGTCCTTGCTTGATTGAAAATCAGGAACAACTTCAGAAAATAAATGATAATGACAATAATTTAGCTGGTCATTATAAACTGATCAATTCTATCGATTTTCAGCCTTCTTCCTCACCGATAGTTCCCTTCACACCTATTGGAACAGCAGCGGTACCCTTTACCGGAAGCATAGATGGAAATGGGCATACTTTTCAGAATTTAGAGATTAGCATGCCTACTGAAAGTGATATAGGATTCATCCGTGCATGTGCTACGTGTCGAATTGAGAAACTTGGTATGATTGATGTCGCAATAGAAGGACAGAATGATGTTGGTGGGTTCGTAGGTAATTCTAGGAGCTTAATTCTGAGTCAAACTTATCTTATTGGCACGATCCAAGGAGTAAATGATGTTGGGGGACTGGTGGGAAGATTTGAGGGAGGGACGATTCAAGATACCTATACCGTAGGAAATGTCAGCACATCATCATCAATGAGAGGAATTGCAGGAGGATTGATAGGACTCTATGCTGGGGGCACAGTTCGTAATAGCTACTCAATTACTGATGTTAGTGGTCATTCTGGAGCTACGGAGCTTGGTGGGGTTGTGGGTGGATATACCTCTATACAACAGCCAGATCTATCTTCTGTTTATTTGTGGTGGAAATCAAGGGTATTCGGAGTAGGTACGGATGATTTAAACTCTAATAACATAGTGGATGTGGGAGAGAATAATTCTTCGAGAAACCTTTTTAGGAACACTCTGTTAAAGTGTCCTATAGCACCTACTACTGAAGCGGTGGATTGTGGAGCCGTAGATGACCAGAGACTCCTTTATACAGCTTGGGATACAGAAATATGGAACTTCGGAGATGATACCAGCTACCCTCTGCTAAGACTGAAGGGAGAAGGATTTCCCGCCGGTAATGATACACCCGTTGTTCGAACTGCTGATTCGCATGAACTCTTACAGTCTCATTATATCGCGTTTTTTGCTACTCGACCAAATTTTGGTCCCGATGATAGTTGCACTAATACCACAAGAGATTTCAATATCCCAGTGTCAAGAGATGATTGCACTAATATCACAAGAGATTTCAATGTCCCAGTATCTGTCAATGGCTTTTCGATTATTTGGAGTTCTAGTGACACATCTATCCTAAATATTGATTCACTTGATACAAATACGGGAAATGTTACTGTTAGAAATGTTACCGTTACTCCCCAAACAGCAGATATAGATGTAACTCTTACTGCAACCTTGGCAAGAGGTGAAGGAGCCTCTACGGTATCTTTTACGAAAACTTTTAATCTTACGGTTAAAGCACCTTGAAAAATGGTCTAACCCCTTTATGTTGAAATCTATTCCTTCAGACCTTCTATGGATTTAGTTTTTGCATACAACGGAGAACAACTCAAGATAAAATACAATACCTCTCCTAATATGAAGGGGAAAATAATACAAAAAGTTCTTATCTGTGGGGCTGGTGGATATTCTGGACGGGCT
Source organism: Leptospirales bacterium (assembly GCA_014238275.1). Classification (GTDB taxonomy): domain Bacteria; phylum Spirochaetota; class Leptospiria; order Leptospirales; family Leptonemataceae; genus JABABJ01. The sequence goes on from JABABJ010000127.1 coordinate 22,660, forward strand.
GCTGCCAGATTAGCCTATCTCCTTGGATGTGATCTCATCCTTTCTGATCTAAACCGAGGAAATGAATTCTTTGAACAAGAAATCAGAGAAATTAGCAAACTGTATTGTTTAAGAGGGAAAGAAACTGGAAATACAATGGGAGGAGAGATCATTGATTTGAGAGGACAAGAAGATACGGAAATTATTGATCGATACTCGCCTGATCTTATGATCAAAGCCCCAGGGATTCCTCAAGATCGAGAGATTGTGAAATATTCTTATGAAAAAGGAATACTAGTTTTGAACGAAAACGATTTTGGATTCGAGATGATTCATACCCTATGTTCTTATTATAAACACACAATGCCTTATGTGTTCGGAATTACAGGGACAGATGGGAAAACAACGACAACAGCACTACTGACGGAGCTTATTACAAACGTGGGACAATATCGAACAATTTCCTGTGGAAATTTTGGCACCCCTCTATCCGAAATTGCTCTTTCATATCTGGATAACTCACGGACTGAAAGTCGAAGTTTTCCTGTGTACGATGTCCTTTGTGTTGAATGTTCTTCGTTTCAGCTAGAAGATATTCAGTTTTTTCATCCTCGTACGGCTCTAATCCTTAACGTGCATGAAGATCACAATGATCGCTACCAAAGTAAAAATGAATATTTGAAAGCTAAACTAAATATTTGTCGCTTCCAAACAGACAAGGATTGTCTTATCATTTCAGAGGAGCTTCTTCACTCTATCAAAGAAAACTTTTTAGAGAATGGACAAGAAATCTATTCATTGAAGGTGTCAAGATATTCTGACTCGTGCAATAAAGCAAATATGCAAGAAAGCCTGCAAGAAACTACTCAACAATTTCCCCAGCAAGATCCTCAAAAAAACTTTATCTTTCAAGGGTCCACCATACTCAATGTATCTAAAGCAGGATTAATAGGAAAACACAATCGTATCAATACAGAGTTTGCTCTCGCTGCTTTAGAAAGATTTCAGAATCACTCCACCCAAAGCTCTGATTGGAATCCTCATTTGAATCGACAAAAAGATAAAAAAATTAATTCTGCTATAGCTAAGGTGCTACAAGAATTCAAGGGTCTAAGTCATCGTCTGGAAAAAGTAGCTAAGATCATTGTGCCTCCCTCTTATCCTATAGAATGTGTTAATGATAGTAAATCTACAAATACCCATTCTCTTTTAGCGGCTCTTGAGACTTTTTCTTCCTATATCGTTTTTCTTCTCTGTGGTGGGAAGTCCAAAGGAATAAGTTTTTCTGCCCTCAAGCCACTTTTAGCTGGAAATAAGATACATGTCTTTGCTTTTGGAGAAGCAGGACCAGCTATCGCTTTAGAACTTGGGATAGAAAAAATCTTTCCAGATCTAAAAATAGCATTTGAGGCGGGCTTTCAGGCTGCTGAAACATATATTAAGAAACAAGTCCGAAATAAAAGTCAAATTAAGATACTTCCTCTTCTTCTCCTAAGTCCAGGATGTGCCTCATTTGACTCCTATCAAAATTATCAAGAACGAGGAAAACATTTTTGTGACCTTGTCCACAATAAAAATAAAGGCACAGTAGAAAGAGACTACGAAACTTATAGGTCTATGTAACAGATTTTAGTGTATTGATTTGCCAAAAGAGATGCTCATACCCAAAATAGGGCACTTCTATCAAGAGAATATTTTTAAGATCATCGTTTTCTTTGGAAAGGGAAGGTATGTACATCTTCGGTATCCTGACTACACTTTGTTTCTTCTATTACACGATAGCGAAGATAGGTATTGCAACTTGCCTCATGAGAATAGCGAACTAAATCAAAATCTACGCGAGGAGAGATAAAGAAATTGGAATTACGAAGCCTTTCTTGCATTTCTTTTTTAATATGGACACGGCATTCGGAACGTTTTTCATAAAGAGCAGGTACATTCATATCATTTCGATAAATTAGTTTTTTATTTTTATAGACAGCAACTGTAAGCCTGATTCTGTAACTAGGAGGGGAAGAAGATTGCATCAATAACGATCTTCTATATCGTCTTCGTACCTCTGTATTCTAAAAGAGACTCCTTTGATAAAAAGGAATTACTTTTGAAAAAATATCAAAATATATGCAAAAGGATGAATCAATCTCAGATTAGGATAAGCATAGACTTCACGGGTTTTCCTGTCTCAAGAACAAAAACCTGCAAACTTTTTGTATAGTCTCAGCCTTGAGAGCATAGATCAGCTTTACCATGACCTTCTTGGAAATAGTCTCTATCGCCTTGGAAACAGTCTCTACCGCTACCAAAATATAACCATTTTTGATATAGGCAATGTCTATATTTGCATTTGACTTTGCAGATTCTGCAATGGAGAGTAACACCTAATAGCAATAATCCCAGAGCTTGTCAGGCTTGTTTCTGCTACAGCCCGTCTCTATTTAGTAGATATTGGCTAGGATGATAGCTAATACTTACTAGTAATGACTCCTATCTTTAGCGAATATTGACTAGAGCTCTCATTTTTTCGGTGTTTTTCCTCAAAACAAGCTATGAATGCTACGCTCCTTATCATATATCCCACTTTAGAGGCATGGTTTATTTCTATCTATAGCCCTTGCTACATGCGGTTTGAGTGTAACTTATATCTGTGGGTTTTATGGAAAAGTATTTTCTCCGAAACAATATTTCTTACTTGCATTCTGGGTTTAATTGGCATTATTGGTGCCAATATGAGTATTTATATAAATTATCTTCACCGTTGTCTGAAGGTTTGCCTCCTGACTATCTGTCTAAGTATTATTTCTGCTTGTCAAACGTCTGAACCTGAAAATTCGATTATCAGTTCACCTGAGTATTCACCTGAAAATATAGATTTTATCCGTTCTTTTGATAGTAATCTCAAGCAAATAATTCCTATCTTTAGAGTTCCTCGTGCTTTTGGTATGGACTTTATTTCTTTGGAAGGGATAGAACATGGATTAATTACAGCAAAGAAATCTAAGGAACTGTTCTCAGTAGAAAATGAGAGAATTGTACAACAAATTTCTATTGAGATAGCAGATAGAGAGATTGCAGCTAAGCATGACCATTCTGGCCTCTTGGACATTAGCTTTGACCCCCAATACAACAACCTAGATAGAAAGCATATTTTTCTTGTAGCAACATTACATGGAAAATTCGGATGTGTAGGTCATTCTGTTCTTCGATTACGCTACGATTACCAAACACGAGAAATTCTAGATAACCCAATCAATAACAGTCATGTCATCTTTGATCAAGAT
>JABABJ010000117.1 GCA_014238275.1 Leptospirales bacterium
AGTGATTCTATCCATATTCTCCACAGAAGCAAACTTTGATGCTCGTCTCACCCCGCAGATCTGGTGGTTCCCTCTATTGATTCTTGCTTTTTTCAAAGCTGGAGAAAAAAAGGAAAGCCCAGAATTCCAACCCCCTCGTATAATGGCTCGAATGCTTGCCTTCTTATTGCTCCTGACTTCTTTGGGCTATCTTGGGGAAAGAGGTCTCATACGAGGGATCCTAGAATCCGTACAAATCAGAATGTTTATGTCCAAACTAGAAAGAGAAGGAGGATGGCATGGAACGTATGATATGAAGAATAAAGAGGGAGAAATTTTTTATAATTACTATGCAAGTGGTCTTACGAACATCAAAATACCAATGCATAAATTTTGCCCTTCCAAAGCAGAGTACCGTAGGCTCCCAATCCAAAGAGGAGTTCATGGCATTGGATTCTGTCGAATGCCACAACCACAAAATACGAAAAAACCCTAAAACAAGTGATATAAACGCTATACGGCAGCTTTTGCCGCAAACTCAGCAGCAATACTTGCAGGAACCATTTCATAATGGGCAAACTGCATTGTATAACTAGCTCGCCCTTGTGTAAAACTTCTCAAATCCGTCGCATATCCAAACATTTCGGCAAGAGGAACCTCTCCTCGAATGACTCGAGCATTCCCTCGTTGCTCCATTGAACCAACTCTCCCCCTTCGACGGTTGAGGTCACCTACAACATCTCCCATATAATCCTCAGGAGTCACAGCTTCCACGTTCATCATTGGTTCAAGGAGAACAGGACCTGCTTTCTTCATTGCATCTTTGAAGGCAATGGAAGCAGCGATTTTAAATGCCATTTCTGATGAATCTACATCGTGAAAAGAGCCATCATAAAGCTCCACGATAACATCTACAACTGGATTCCCCGCAATCACACCACTTTGCATTGCCTCTTGAATCCCTTTATTTACCGCAGGAATATATTCTCTAGGTATCTTTCCTCCGACGATAGAATTGATAAACTCATAACCTTTCCCAGCTTCATTCGGAGAGGCTTTGATATGACAATGACCATATTGACCTCGTCCCCCTGATTGCTTGATATACTTTCCTTCCTGCTCTACCTTGTTTCGTATTGTTTCTCTATAGGCAACTTCTGGTTTTCCTACGTTTGCTTCCACCTTAAACTCACGCTTTAAACGGTCTACGATGATCTCTAAATGAAGCTCACCCATTCCTGAGATGATGGTTTGACCTGTCTCATGATCCATCTTGACGCGAAAGGTAGGATCCTCATCCGAAAGTCGAGCAAGAGCAGCACTAAGTTTTTCCTGATCAGCACGAGTATGAGGCTCAATCGCAAGATCAATCACAGGCTCTGGAAAGGTCATACTTTCCAGAATGATTGGATTTCCTTCTTCACAGAGAGTATCGCCAGTCCCAGTATCTTTCAGACCAATGGAAGCAGCTATATCACCTGCAGAAACCTCATCTATTTCCTCTCGCTGATTTGCATGCATCTGAAGAAGACGCCCAACACGTTCCTTCTTATCTTTCCCCGCGTTGAGGACATAAGAGCCTTTTTTTAACACCCCAGAATAGATACGAAAATAGGTCAGTTTCCCCACAAATGGATCGGAAATTACTTTAAAAGCAAGGGCAGAAAATGGCTCTTTAGGATCAGAACGTCTCACCATAGACTTTTCTGGATCGGAAGGGTCAGAGCCTTGTATAGAAGGAACATCCAAAGGAGATGGTAGATAATCCAAAACTGCGTCTAAAAGGGTTTGAACTCCCTTATTTTTAAAGGCTGAACCACAAAGAACAGGAAAAATTTTCATCGAAAGGGTTCCTACACGTAATGCTTGTTTCAATTCCTCATTAGTCAGACTTCCCTCTTCCAGATATTTTTCTAAAAGAGAATCATCACACTCAGCAGCAGATTCGACCAGATTCGTTCGGTATTTCTCTGCCTGATCCTTGAGGTCATCAGGTATATCTTGATATTCAAAACTTGCTCCAAGATCCTCACCACTCCACACGATAGCACGCATTTCCAATAAATCAATCACTCCAGAAAATTCAGCCTCTGCCCCAATGGGAAGCTGAATCGGAACTGCATTCGCTCCCAAACGATCCTTGATAGTGTCAAGAGAAAAGAAAAAATCAGCTCCTGTGCGGTCCATCTTATTGATAAAACAGATACGAGGAACTTGATAGCGATCTGCCTGCCTCCAGACTGTTTCTGTCTGTGGCTCGACCCCAGCTACTCCATCATATACAGCCACAGAACCATCTAGCACCCTAAGAGAACGCTCAACCTCTACTGTAAAATCTACATGACCAGGGGTATCAATAATATTGATCCGATGTTTTTGCAGATCTTCTTTGCTTCCAGACCAGTAGGTTGTAGTTGCAGCAGAAGTAATTGTAATACCTCGCTCTTTTTCCTGTTCCATCCAGTCCATTTCAGCTGCTCCTTCATGGACCTCACCTATTTTATAAGTTCTTCCCGTATAATACAATATCCTTTCTGTAGTAGTTGTTTTTCCCGCATCAATATGAGCCATGATGCCAATGTTTCGAGTTCGATCTAATGGAATAGAAATAGCTTTAGACATCTTTTTTACCAGCGATAATGACTAAATGCTTTGTTTGCATCTGCCATACGACGTGTCTCATCTCGTTTTTTTACTGCTCCTCCTTGTCCTTTGGACGCATCGATAAGCTCTGCTGCAAGCCTCAAATTCATACTTTTCTCTTTTCTAGCCCTTGCACTGATAATAAGCCAACGAATCGCACAGGCCTCTGCCCTTTCAGGACGAACATCAACAGGAATCTGATAAGTAGCACCTCCTACACGCCGCGAACGAACCTCAACTTGAGGCTCTACTTTAGACATAGCCTGACGAAATATTACAATTCCTTCTTTTCCTTCTTTCTCTTGAATAATATCCATTGCTTGATAAAAAATGCGATAGGAAAGCTCTTTTTTCCCTTGCTTCATCATATTACTGACAAAACGAGCAACTCTCTGATCCGAAAAAACAGGATCAGGGATGGGTTGCTTCTTATGAATTACTCCTTTTCTACGTGACATTTTTTCTACGTGACATTCTATGCCTTAGGACGCTTTGAACCGTATTTCGAGCGACCTTGCCTCTTTTTGTCCACTCCCAGAGTATCAAGTGCACCTCGAACAATATGATAACGAACCCCGGGAAGGTCCTTAACCCTCCCTCCTCGAACCAGAACGACATTGTGCTCTTGTAAATTATGGCTTTCACCAGGTATGTAGGCAGTAACCTCCACACCCGTAGTAAGTCGAACTCGAGCCACTTTGCGAAGGGCAGAGTTTGGCTTTTTAGGAGTAAAGGTCATCACTCGAGTGCACACCCCTCTCCTTTGAGGAGAACTCATGAGGGCTGGAGAGTTGGTATCATTGTGAAACCTTTTCCGTCTCTTTCGTATTAATTGGTTAACAGTTGGCACGTTTTAGCTCCTTCATACTTTAGAACTCTCGTCAAGTTTTCAAAGTCCTTTTTTAGCACAATCAAGATTCAGTCTTTACAGAATCTCCTGAGAAGTTTTTTCCAGTTATCATGTCCTGAGTAGCTGTCTCCAACAGCTTTTTTTCCTTCTGTTGCAAATCACCATATTCATCTTGAAAGATATCAATATTTCGATAATGCTTAAGCCCTGTCCCCGCAGGAATGAGATGACCAATGATCACGTTTTCTTTGAGCCCAAGAAGATGGTCACGTTTCCCTCGGATAGCTGCATCTGTTAGAACCTTTGTCGTTTCCTGAAAGGAAGCCGCTGAAATAAAAGACTCTGTATTCAAAGAAGCTCGAGTAATCCCAAGAAGAATTGCCCCACTTGTAGCAGGGACACCACCCTCATTCTCTACACGTTCATTCTCATCCATAAGGGTAAACTTATCGACTTGCTGTCGAGCAACAAAGTTAGTATCACCTGGGTCTTGAATTTCCACTTTGCGAAGCATTTGTCTTACAATCACTTCTATGTGTTTTTCATTGATATGTACTCCCTGAAGCCTATAGACCTCCTGTATTTCTGAAATGAGAAAATCATGAAGAGCATCCGTTCCAAGGATCCGAAGTATATCGTGAGGGTCTAAAGTACCTTCGTCAATCTGATCTCCTCCCACAACAAGATCTCCATCTCTGACCCTAAGCCTCTTTCCCACAGGTATACTTACTTTCACCTTTTCTTCTTTGTCTTCAGAATCTTCAGGAACTATATAGATAATTTTCTTGTCTTTCACTACTTCATTATGGTCTTCAATGTGACCATCTATATCAGCTAAAGTAGATGCATCTTTTGTACGACGTGCCTCAAAAAGCTCTTCCACTCGAGGAAGCCCTCCTGTAATATCACGTGTTTTTTCAGCGGCAGAGCTAATTTTAAGAAGTATTTCAGCTATTTTCACCTTTTGCTTATTTTTGACGAGTAAAACTGCCCCCGTTGGGATTTGATGCTCATGATCTCCTATAAACAGACGGGGATTGAGTCGTTCCATCTTATATTCAAAAATACGAAAATTTCCTTGCTCATCTTTTTTCAAGTTTTTATCTTCAATTACATCTTCTAGGCGAACTACTCCCGCCTGTTCAGCAACCAAGACATCGTTATAGGGATCAAAGAAGGCAATAGGAGACGCTTTTTTCACAATATCTCCTTCTTCCACTTTGAGAATAGAACCAATTTTGAGAGGAACCGTCTCTGGCTCTAAAAGAATTAAAAGGGAATCCTTATGTATCTCGACCGTACCATCTTTATCAACTGTAACGGGAACATCCGATTTCTTTTCGTATCCTGATGCAATAACTTCCCCTGCAACTACCTTTTGTCCTTTTTCCACTCGGAGATTATTGATCTTAGCATAATCAAGCTTCTGCTGTACTCTTTGCACTGTCACACTTCCTCGAGAAATAAAAACCATATCCTTTTCTGAGTTTTTGGCACGAAGACCGTTGACTGCTATCACAATGGACTCATAACCAAACCTATGAGAATCTTCTCGGACCTGAAGGTTCGTGGCAACACCTCCCACATGAAAGGTACGCATTGTAAGCTGAGTTCCGGGCTGACCGATCGACTGAGCCGCAATAATTCCAACAGCCTCCCCTAACTCAACCTGCTTTAGTCGAGCCATATCCATTCCATAGCAAAAAGAACAGATTCCATAGCGAGTATTACAGGTAAGAGGAGACCGGATTTCCACAGAATCAATCCCAAGACTATTGATTTTCTCGGCGTCTTTTTGAGAAATCATGGAGCTTGCAGGAAGAACTTGCGATTGATCCACAGGATTCACAAGTGATTTTGCAAGCACTCTTCCCATTACACGATCTCCAAGACTCAAAATCAACTTTTCCCCTTCCTTCACAGGACGCATTTTAATACCTTCAGTGCTTTTACAATCCGTGTCCGTAATAATCATATCTTGAGAAATATCAACAAGACGACGGGTAAGATAACCTGCATCGGCAGTTTTCAATGCAGTATCCGCCAACCCCTTCCGTGCACCATGAGTAGAAATGAAAAATTCCAAGACACCTAGACCTTCACGAAAGTTTGAACGAATTGCAAGCTCAATAATCTCACCAGATGGCCGAGCCATCAACCCTCTCATCCCTGCAAGCTGTCGAATCTGCTGCTTAGAACCCCTTGCTCCAGAAACAGCCATCACATAAATTGGGTTAAATCCCTTTTGGTCCTTTTCTAGCTCATGAAACATAGAGTGAGTTATATTTTCACTTGTTTTCGTCCATACTTCTATAACTTTTTTATACCTTTCTTCGTTTGTGATAACACCATTTTTATGTGCTCGATGAATATCACTTACATCCTTATTTGCAGAATCGATAAAGGTTTTCTTTTTCGGAGATATTCTTATATCGCTCACTGCAATGGAAGGAGCAAAAAAAGTTGCATAACGAAAGCCAAGAGTCTTAACTCGATCCAACATCTCTACTAAGGCTGGAACTCCATGTGCATAATGGACATCAGCAATAATACGATTCATCTCTTTCTCAGTAATAGTATAGTTGACAAAAGGGTATTCTTTAGGAAGGATACTATTGAAAATCATTCTCCCTGGTGTCGTTTGAATCATCTTATTGCCTCTCACAACAGATATTTTAGCTCTAATTCCAACAATTCCACTATCCACAGCATAAGATATCTCATCCAAATCATAAAATATTTTACCTTCACCCTTATCTCCGTCCATCTGAGAGGTAACCAGATATAAACCAAGGACCATATCCAAAGTAGGACCAACGATGGGTGCTCCGTTAGCAGGATTCAACACATTATGAGAAGAAAGCATAAGTATCCAAGCCTCTAGCTGTGCCTTAGGGGAAAGAGGGACGTGTATTGCCATCTGATCCCCATCAAAGTCTGCATTGAAGGCGTGACAAACCAGAGGATGAAGCTTAATTGCTTTTCCTTCTATCAATATAGGAAGAAAAGCCTGAATACTAAGACGATGAAGAGTTGGTGCACGGTTCAGAAGAACAGGATGATCCTTAATGACTTCATCCAAAGCCTCAAAGACCTCCTTGTCCTCTGCCTCTACTTTTTTCTTAGCAGACTTGATATTGGGAGCAAGATCTAGATCCGTAAGACGTTTCATAATGAAAGGCTTATATAGCTCTAACGCCATCTTTTTCGGAAGACCCATCTGGTGAAGCGAAAGCTCAGGACCAATGATAATAACAGAACGACCAGAATAGTCCACCCTTTTCCCTAGAAGGTTCTGACGGAAACGACCCGTCTTTCCCTTAAGCATATCAGAAAGAGATTTAAGGGGACGATTTCCCTTTCCTTTCACAGAACGCTTCCGACGACTGTTATCAAAGAGAGCATCTACTGCTTCTTGAAGCATCCTCTTTTCATTTCTAACAATAATCTCAGGAGCCTTGAGAGCAAGAAGGCGCTTGAGGCGATTGTTTCGGTTAATCACTCGACGATAGAGATCATTGAGATCCGATGTCGCAAAACGACCTCCATCTAGTTGAACCATAGGACGAAGCTCAGGAGGTATCACTGGTATTACGTCAAGCATCATCCACGCAGGTCGATTCCCTGATTCTTTCATAGCTTCCAAAATCTCAAGCTGTTTAAGAATACGACGATCAGAAAGTTTTGCACGATCATGAATTCGAGAGCGTATATCTCGTATGTCTGCATCTATATCAATACGGTTCAAAAGCTCACGGACTGCCTCTCCTCCTATCATAGCAGAAAACTTATCTCCAAACTCATCTAAGCATTCGTAATACTCTTCTTCATCAATTAGTTCTCCTTTCTGACGCCCTGATTCAGCAGGATCAATGACAACATACCTCTCAAAAAAAAGTATGCTTACAAGCTGATTGACGCTAAGGTCGAGCAGAAGTCCAATACGGCTTGGGACACTTCGATAATACCAAATATGAGCAACAGGACAGGCAAGCTCCACATGCCCCATTCTTTCCCGACGAACCTTACTATGAGTTACTTCTACACCGCAACGATCACAAATCACTCCTTTATAGCGAATAGATTTAAACTTACCACAATAACATTCCCAATCTTTGGTGGTCCCAAACACCTTTTCACAGAAAAGACCATCCCTTTCAGGACGAAGGGTACGATAATTGATCGTCTCTGGCTTTTTCACCTCGCCATAAGACCATTCTCGAATTCTTTCAGGAGAAGCAAGCTGTATTCCTATAAAGTCAAAATCGCTATCTCTCCCTAATCTGAGCTTCCGTTCTCCTTGTACTAAAGTCGTTTGTTCCATTACTTTCTCCATTTTTAGATAATCTTTTGAATCGTATCAAGTTTAATTTTATTTTTAGGACGATTTCTATGAAGACCTTCCTCCAAATCTGCAATTTCTATTCGTTCGCCTTCTTTATCATAGAGGCTTACATCCAAAGTAAGTCCTCTAAGCTCTTGGATGAGAACGTTAAAGGATTCAGGTGTACCTGGCTTAATAGAATTGATCCCTTTGACAATAGCTTCATAAATACGAGCTCGTCCCAGCATATCATCTGATTTGACGGTTAAAAGCTCTTGAAGGGTATGAGAAGCACCGTAGGCCTCAAGAGCCCAAACCTCCATTTCTCCAAGGCGTTGCCCTCCAAATTGAGCCTTCCCACCCAAGGGCTGTTGAGTAACCAAAGAATAAGGTCCCGTAGAACGGGCATGAATTTTATCGTCCACAAGATGTGCCAATTTCAGCATATAGATATAACCACAAAAGACATTCCCCTCAAACTTATCTCCTGTCCTTCCATCGCGAAGAGAAAACTTGCAATCTGTAGGAAGTTCAGCCTTTTTCAGATAGGCCTCTGTATCGCTCTCGCTAGCACCATCAAACACCGGTGTCTCAAAGAATAAACCAAGTCGTTCGGCTGCAAAACCAAGTTGTGTCTCAAGAATTTGCCCGATGTTCATCCGTGAAGGAACCCCCAAAGGATTTAAAATCATATCAATTGGAGTCCCATCTTCCATAAAAGGCATATCTTCCTCTGCAGTAATTCGTGCAACTACTCCTTTATTTCCATGGCGACCTGCCATCTTATCTCCCACTTGAAGTTTAGATTTTTTGGCAACAAAGACCTTCACCAAAACTTCTACGCCAGCATGAAGCTCATCTCCATTTTCCCTAGAATAATGCTTCATACCACAAACAATCCCTTCGGCTCCATTTGGCATACGGAGAGAAGTATCTCGAACCTCGCGAGCCTTCTCTCCAAAGATGGAATGAAGAAGTTTATACTCAGGAGTCAGTTCAGAATCTCCCCTAGGAGCAATCATTCCCACAAGTATATCTCCCCCATGAACCTCCGCACCAATTCGGATAATCCCGTCCTCATCTAGATCTCTGAAGGCTTTATCACTTAGATTTGGAATATCACGGGTAATAATTTCTTGACCAAGCTTTGTTTCACGTGCCTGAATCTCATACTCATCAATGTGAATGGAAGTAAAAACATCATTCTTTACGATTCTCTCACTAATCAAAATAGCATCTTCAAAGTTATACCCTTCCCATGGCATAAAAGCTACAAGAACATTTCTCCCCAAGGCAAGATGACCATGATCTACTGTAGGACCATCAGCAAGAACCGTCGCTGGTACAAATTCAGAAGTAGTTTTTGTAAAACGAGCGGCAAAAACCTTCTGCCCTGCCAGCTTTTCTCCTTGTTTCACAGAAGCATTTGCTGAGACCAATGGCTCCATCACAATACTATCTCTGGACAAATGAATCTGAATTGTTTCTTTACTAGCTCCTTCGGCGCCCTTAGCTCCTGTAAACTCCAAAATATCTGAGCTAAGTTTAGTTACCTTACCATCAAAAGGGGCATATTCTACTTTTAGGATAGGCTCTTGATTGATACAGGTACTTTGATTGGAGCGGCGAAATTTTATCATTGGATATACCTTTGGCTCCTTTCGACTTCCTGTTTTTTTCACATGAATCTCGTCAGCAGAAACCTTCACAACTACCCCATCCTCTTCGGCGACTACGCAAGAGCGAGAATCATAAGCAGAACGAAACTCCATTCCAGTTCCAACAAAAGGACGCTCATCACATAGAAGAGGAACTGCTTGACGTTGCATATTAGAACCCATCAAAGCACGATTTGCATCATCATGCTCCAGAAACGGAACAAGGGAAGTAGAGACACTAACGACCTGCAGAGGAGCCATATCCATGTATTGAACATCATCAGGAACACAAAAAGGAAAATCAGATCTCTTCCGACAGCTAACTTGCTTGTTTTGAAAGGTGTTATTTGCAGTCAGTGGAGCATTTGCCTGTGCAATATTAAAGTGCTCTTCTACATCAGCAGTAAGATACTCAGTAGTAGGAAGAATTTTTCCGTTTTTTACCTTTCGATAAGGAGTTTCCAAAAAGCCGTACTCATTCACTCGACAAAAGGTACTCATAGATACAATCAAACCAATGTTTGGACCCTCAGGAGTTTCAATTGGACACATCCTCCCGTAGTGACTATAGTGGACATCTCGAACCTCAAATCCAGCTCTCTCTCGAGAAAGACCCCCAGGACCAAGAGCGTTTAATCTCCTTTTATGAGTCAGCTCTGCAAGAGGATTCGTCTGGTCCATAAATTGAGAAAGCTGACTAGAACCAAAAAACTCATTCACCACAGCCATCACTGGCTTAATAGAAATTAGTACTTGAGGAGTAATCACATCTATATCTTGAACTGTCATTCTTTCTCGAACTACACGTTCCATCCGAGAAAAACCGACCTTCATCTGGTTCATCAAAAGCTCTCCTACGCTTCTCACTCTCCGATTACCAAGGTGATCAATATCATCAAAATGAAATTCAGGGACTCCATTCACAAGATTCACAAAATATCGGAATGTCATAATTAGGTCTTCCTTGTGAAGCACTCGATCGCTTGATTGAAAGTTTTTAGTATCATGATAACGAAACTTATTATTAATCTTATAACGCCCTACTGCTCCAAGATCATAGGTCTTCTCAGAAAAGAAAAGCCTCGAAATCTCAGCTGCAGCATTTTCGGATTTAAGATGATCACCTGGACGCAAAGCCTGAAACATCTTTTGGACAGCAGAATCAACATCAGAAGTCCCTTCTTTTTCCAGACAGTTGATTACTGTTACATCATCCTTACCAAGAGGGAAAATTAAAAGCTCCATCTTGGATATTTTCAGGTCTTTGAGCATATCAAGGTTGTCTTCATTAATCTTTTCACCTGGGTAAAGTATCTCTTCATGAGTTTCAGGATTTTTCACCCCTGAAGCTATCCTACGCCCAATTATTTTTTTCAACTCTCTACTCGAAAAACCAGAAATATTCAGTTTTTCTGTTTCATAAAAAAGCTTCAAGACCTCTTCATTTGTCCCTATCCCAAGTGCTTTAATCAACAGGGTTGCTGGAAATTTTTTCTTCCGATCAATTCGAGCAGTCAATATGGCCTTATTATCCATCTCCAACTCAAGCCATGAACCCCGATAAGGAATCACTCTTGCAGAAAAAATACGCTTTACTGCATCATAAAAAAAGAAAATACCCGGACTTCGATGAAGCTGAGAGACCACCACTCGCTCTGCCCCATTAATCACAAAAGTCGCATTCTTTGTCATCATAGGAAGATCTCCCATATAAACATCTTGCTCACGAACTTCTCCCGTAAACTTATTGATGAAGCGAATGGTTGCCTTCAAAGGAACAGCATAAGTGACACTTCTATCGCAGCACTCTTGCACGTCCCAACGAGGAGTCCCTAAGGAATAACCAACATACTCAAGCACCATGTCATCATTTGGACTTTCGATTGGAAAGGCAGCTCGAAAGACTGATTCCAATCCCCAGTCACCTCTTTTAGAAGGAGTGGTGTCCTGCTGAAGAAACCAGCTATAAGAACGAAGCTGTACATCTATCAACTCTGGCACCTTAGCTGTATTCGTAATCTTTCCAAGACTAACGGAATTTCTAGGATTTTTCTCTTTACTTTCTTTACGTTCTTTACGTTCTTTACTTTGAACCATACAATATAGCCTCTCTATTTCTTCCGATCCTTGCGAAATGGTCTGAACCTCATGAGCCCTGTTTTGACAGCTCTGCCTTCAACTCCCATAAAGAGCAATCCATCCAAGACCATGAGGTCGTTGGTTCCCATTTAAGCAAGGATCTTTCAAGCCGCTTTTAGTTCTACTTTCGCACCAGCTGTTTCAAGGGTTTTTTTCAACTCTTCCGCAGCACTCTTTTCCAAGCCTTTTTTGATGGGTTGCCCACCCTTCTCCACAAGCTCTTTTGCCTCTTTCAAACCAAGTCCTGTTATTTCACGAACAGCCTTGATTACATTGATTTTTTTTTCTCCAAAGCTCTGCAAAATCACATCAAAACTCTGTTCTTCTGCCTCTTGAGCCTCTGTAGAAGGAGCTGCTGATGCAGCTGCAACCGGAACCGCCGTAGAGATCCCAAAGGTTTCCTCCATTTTTTTCACCAAACCGGCAGCCTCTTTTACAGTAAGGCTACCAATCTCTTTTAATAGGGCATCTATATCTGCCATTTTACACCTCTCCTTTTCATTTTTATATTTTTTAAATACATTTTTCTACTCCTTTTTTCCAGCCACCTCTTGCACACCCCTTGCAATAGAAGCAATCAACTGATTTAGTCCAGAGGCGATCTTTGTTACAGGAGTATTCATTCCTCGTGCAATGATAGTAAGGAGTTCCTCGCGAGTTGGAAGAGAAGATATATCCTTCACATCCTGAAGTGAAAGATAGGAACCGTCCATATACCCTGACTTGACTCGAAGACCATTATGCTTTTTTCCAAAATCCAAAAGAATCTTAGAAACAGAGGGTAAATCTGACTTTGAAAACGCAAGCACCAAAGGACCCTTCAGATCTTTCTTCAGGGATTCCCTTGCCTCTGGAGAGGGAGTAGTATCTTCCATAGCTATACGAAAAAGACTGTTTTTAATCACTCGAAAGCTGGCTTTTTTCTGGCGAATTTGATCTCGCACTTCACTCTGGGCGGGGATGCCAATTCCCTTATATTCAGAGATAACAAAATTTTCTTGTTCTTTCAAGACTTCTTTCAAGACGGCTGTCGCCTCTAGTTTTTTAGGTTGAACTTCTCCTTTTCTCATCTTACTCTTCTTCTCATTTTTGACATTCTTTCTTTCATGCTATTTTTCTATATTCTTCATTCATTAAGCTAAGGATTTATGACGTATCCGCACGGAAGGACCCATAGTAGCAGAAATAAACAAACTACTAATGTACTCTCCCTTCGCATCGGATGGCTTGTCTCTTAAAATGGATTGATATACAGAACGGAGGTTCTCCACAAGATTACTGTCCTCAAAAGAAGAAGAACCAACTCGAAGATGGATCACTCCTCCTTTATCAGGGCGATAATCACACATTCCAGACTTTAGGTTTTTCACCGCCTGCCCAACTTGAATAGTTACTGTCCCTGATTTTGGCCTAGGCATCAATCCTTTGCGTCCAAGTATAGGACCAAGCCTACCAACTTCCTTCATCATGTCCGGTGTCGCAACACAGGCATCAAAGTCTGTCCAGTTTTCTTTAGATATTTTTTCGATGAGCTCGCTCTCACCAACATAGTCTGCACCCGCCTCTTTTGCCTCTGCCTGTCTATCTACACCTGCAAAAACAAGGACTTTGATCTTTTTTCCCGAACCATGAGGAAGATGAATTACACCTCGAATATTTTGGAGAGACTTATAGGAAATTTTGAGTGCAAGATCTATGCTCCCTGTAAATTTTGTAAAACTTGTCTCCTTGACACAAGAGACAGCCTCCTCCAGATTATAGAGCTTGGAACGGTCTATTTTTTCAGCGACCGATATCCATTTCTTTCCTCGCTTCATTCTTTTACATCGACTCCCATAGAACGACAGGTTCCACTAATGATTTGAATCGCTGCATCCATATCGCGGGAATTTAAGTCTTCTTTCTTCATAGAAGCTATCGATTCCAACTGGGCTCGCGTAATAGAGCCAACTTTATTTATGTGAGGAATGGGAGATCCTTTGTCCAAACTAAGTTCCTTTTTGATAAGAAGAGAGGCTGGAGGAGATTTAGTTATAAAACTAAAACTTCGATCCGTATAGACTGTGATGATTACAGGTATTTTCATGCCCGCTTGTTTTTGAGTTCGATCATTGAACTGCTTACAAAAATCAGCGATGTTTAATCCATGCTGCCCTAAAGCAGGCCCAACAGGGGGAGCAGGCGTAGCCTTCCCAGCTTCTGCCTGAAGCTTAATCTGAGTCACCGCTCTCTTACTTGCCATCTAAAACCATTTGCTCACAGAAAACTATCCACGGACAAAACGCACAGAAACACCACGTATTCTGAGAGGGCTTTATGAGAAAAGAAAAAAAAGTTTTTTTTACGCTTTTTTTCTCTTTTTTTTGCTTTTTTGCTTTTTTGCAGTTTTTGAGACTTTTTCATCATTCTTTTTCGTCCTTTCTTTTATGTGATAGTTTTTATGCAATAGTTTTCGTTTTCCTACCTGAAAGTATTTCAGAAGTGCTATGAGAGGAACGAGTTATCATTCCAGAAATATCCGAAGTACTGAGCTCAGGCCATTTCTCTATGATCTCCAACTCCTTTGTTAGGCTACTTTCCAAAAGACCTCGATCATCCGAAGCAATAACTACAGGAAGTCCATTGTCAAGAAAACGCTTCAGTGGATGATCCTGAGCAGACTTTAGACCAGCAATTCTCATATTGGAAGAAGGACAGCACTCAATGACTGTTTTTTTCAAGCGAAGCTCTGTCATAGCCCAGTTCTGGAATCCTTTGACAAAAGCAATTCTCTCAGGAGTGTAATGAATCGATATTTTTTGCAAGCTCTGTTCAGCTTGACTTGGAGCCTGTATACATAATTTCTCTGCCTCCTGTCGAAGCTCTTGCTTGGGGAATCTTACTCCTTCTTTATCCAGAAACTCAGCGATTCCCTCTGAATGAGAGAATTCAAATTCTATTTGATCCAAACGCTCTCTTACGCTTTCATTTCGAGTTGTCCCTTCATATTGGGATGGATCGATTCCAAGACAAAGAGCATGTCCAATCCTATGAGCTCCCAGATGAGAAGATTCCACTACCCATCGAATGGAGCTTTCGAGACTCTTATCTGAAAAGCTCTCTCCTACATGATATAAAATAGAAAGTGCTTTTTTGGGATCTTGGATGTTATTTTGAAGAACCTTTTGAAAAAAATCCTTTTTGAGGGAAGGAGGGTTTCCTTCTTCCTGCCCACAGAAATCAAGCCCTGTCAAATAAGCTGCAACTTCTCTTTCTTGTTCCATTAGCCTTTGGACAATTCGATACTGCTCGAAGGCATGTGCTGTATCTCTCGAAAGGGAAAGTATCGCACGAAATTGTTTTCGAAAACTCTTTTCTGCTTTGGAAAGAGAAGAACAAAAAGAACAAATTTTATTTTCATACTCCTTCTGAGGCAAGGGATAGGGGAAAAGCATTCTATATTCGGCATAGTCTGCATCCTCAGAAGAACAGACCCATTGACAAACCTCCTGTATTTCATCCGGAGATGTATCTGATACAGAAACAATGAGATCAAAACTACTTTGAAAAGCGGGGAATCCCTTTGGGAAATTACAGTAATAATTTTTTAGCCTTTGAGAAGCCTCTTTCTCTCTGTTAAAAAGTCCTTTTATATTAGGTTTTTCGCCGTATGCAAGCTGATAGGAGTTGATAAAAATATTCCATCTCTTAGTTGCTCCTCGCTTCTCTAGGCGATAAAGATCTTCGATCCCTAAACAGCCGTATAGATGAGTGTGAAGATCATACAAGACGAACCTCTGATTCTCCTCCTGCACCAGAAAGTCTTTCAGCTCCTTTTCGAATTTCTATTTCGGAATGGAGCATCTCGCAGAAGTCGGGTTCTGATTGGCAGCTCTTCAAGGATTGCTCAAGTTTTTCCAAAGGTCTCTTTTTTATGTCTTTCCTAAAACGGTTTAGTTTACGCCTATGAAGTTCTGCTTTCAATATACTCTGCACTTCCGTACATTCGGGAATACTTTTCTTGAAAAGCACTGACTGTACTTGAAGAAAGCTATCACTCCACTCGAACGCTCTTTGACGCATTCTTTCCAGATAATTTGGAGTCATGTAGTAGCTGTAAAACTCTTTTTTCTCAAGAAGCTCTGCTTCCTTATTACGAAGAGAATTTTTCATTTTATCCATCTTTGTTCCATCATGAATCAGATCGTAACTCTCTATAAATCGTGCGAAGGATGATCCATCCTGCCAAAAAAGAGCCTGTAATGGAACCAGAAATTTTACTTTTTCCTTTTTTCCTTTTTTGATATTTCACAGGAATTTCCTGTATCCGTAAACTCTTTTTTATAGCACGAATCTGCATCTGAATAGTCCAACCAAAGTCAGGATCACTCATCTCCATTTTTTCCAAAGAACTCCAACGAACGGAACGAAAGGGACCAAGATCACGAAAACAGCCCTTCCAAAAAAGACGGATTAGACTAACAGCAAGAAGATTACCCAAACGTGCATGCCAAAAAAGAGCATCCTTTTCTGCCAGCTTGGAACTTCTCATCCCAAGGCATAGATCTGTTCGTCCGGAAACTGTAGGAGACAAAATTCCTTCCAGATCTTTCATACTATCAGAACCATCGGCATCAGTAAAAAGAACGACATCACAGCCTCCTCTCTTTCGTATATCATCTATAGCCTTAAGACATGTAGAACCATAACCTTTTTTTTGACAATGAGTCACTCTTGCCCCTAGCCTTTCTGCAATCCGAGGAGAGCCATCTATGCTTCCATTATCTGCACAAATTACTTCAGTAAAATATCCTTTCTCTAAAAGAGCTTTCAAAATCAAGGGAAGATTTTCAGCCTCATTATAGACTGGTAAAATGACTCTAATATCAGGATAAAACTCGCTTAGATCCAGAGAAGTCTGATGAGAATAACGTGTGCGAGAAGATTTGGTCACAAGCTGTCTTTTCCCTTTCCTTTCGTTTTGATAGGAAGCAAGATCCTCAAAAGTATCAATATCTCTTAATTTAGGAAGAGTGGCGACACGAAAGCCAAGATTTTCCAGTTTTGATTTTTGCTTCTGAAAAACCTTCTCATGAGACCAGCTCATAGCTCGAAAGATATTCCTTAATAATTTTTTGTCTTTACAGAGACTAGCTTGCAGGCCTATTAGATAATATCCTCCATCATCAGAAGGTCCTAGGACAGCAGGATGAAGCTGAAGTTTTTCTACAGCCTGATAGGCAATTTTAGTATTATAAGAAGGAATATCTGTTCCAGCAAGGAGAATGGGAGAATCGTCATGGAATTTCTTTGCCACTTGATATAGTGCATCTTGCATTCTTTCGCTTAGGTTGTTTCCTTTCTGCAATTGGACAGATGTTTTTAGCCTCAAGTGAACGGTCATATCCTCCAGAAGCTTTATATTCATCTTTTCTGAACTAAATAAATATAAATCTAAATTTCTTTGTGAAAAATCTGCCAATGTATTGCTAAGGATTTTTTGGTATAACAGGCAGGAATTTTCCATTCCGATGAAATTCCCTAAACGAGTCTTGACTTTCCCCATAACAGGAGGGCGAGCAAAAAATATTTGAATCAAAGGAGTAGACATTTTTTATGAATACACTCCAGATCCATTTCCCCCCTTTCATTCTCTTATCGAAGCATGTATCGGAAGTATTTCTAGGCTTCAGACGAATGATACAGATCTCATAGGTATCTAGCGAGGTCGAGAGGGAGGTGGTAGTGAGGAAGAAGAATTTTGTAGGCTATAGATCTTTCCCTTTTGATGATCACATAGATATAACTCTCCATCTGGAGATTCTCCAAAACTGGAGATAAAACCTATAGAGCTGAGGAGCCTTTTTGGCTTCCCGCTAGCTTTTCCTGTACGCCTATTCAAGGGAAGAGCCCAAAGCTTCTGGCTTATATAATCTGCAAAAAAATAGTGTCCCTTATAAGATTTAAGAAGATTCCCTCGATAAACATATCCACCTGTAATACTGCTTCCTTTGCTGTGATTATAGGCATGTATTGGTTCTTTCAAGCCAGCTTTCAAACAAGATTTCTTTTTTTTACCTCGAATGAAATAAGGCTTATAACACAGATACCCCTCTCGAATCCTCCAACCGTAATTACCACCTGAAACAATTAGGTTGACTTCTTCCTGACGATTTTGACCAACATCAGCAGCATAGAGAGCTTTTGTTTCCCTGTCAAAGCTAAATCTCCATGGATTCCTTAACCCCCATGCGTAGATTTCAGGAAGAAAACCTTTTTTTCCAACAAAAGGATTATCAAACGGAATGGAGTAAGGCTTTCTTCCCGCTTTAAGAACATCAATTCGAAGAATTTTCCCCAAGAAAACCGAAGGATTCTGTCCTGCATTCAATGGATCCCCTGCAGAGCCCCCATCTCCCGTAGCCATGTAAAGCATTCTATCTGGACCAAAGAGTATCATACCACCGTTGTGATTTCGATAGGGCTGGCGAAAACGAATTAGAGTCCTTTTCCTCAGAAGAGTTCCTCTCCCATTCCGGACAGGAACTCGCACTAGATAGGTATAAGAAGGCCGTCCTCCTGTATAATTGGCATAAAAAAAGCTAGGTCGTTTCAGATTGAAGTCTGGAGGGAAAGCGATAGAAAGGAGTCCTTCCTCTCCAGTTCCTTTATGAGAAAGACTCGAAAAATCTGCAAAAAGAGTTTTCTTTTTCTTACCCGTTTGATCCTTAGAAATACGAAAAACCTCTCCTGTCTGTTGTACAACATAATAGGCTCGATTGTCTCTGGGGGCAAACAAGACCTGTACGGGTTTTTTAAAACCAGTTGACTCAGGAATCAGGACAGGCGACGAACGAAGAACAGCACAGAAAAAATAGCTCAGAAAAACAAAGAAAAGGAAGAAGTGTTTCATAAATATCAAAAATCGCGATATCTTCGATCATAAACAATACAAATAAGCTTAGGCTTTCCTTGTTTCATAAATATCAAAAATCACGATATCTTTGATACTATCCATCCATCATGAATCCCATTCTTTCTTTTTGCGTTTCCATCTATCGTACCATCGCCCTGTTTTATCTCCTTCTCCCGAAGAATGGGTAGCCTTGTGATCTTTCTGATCTTTCGGATCTTTCTGAGAAGAAGGTTTTGTTGGTTTTTTATCTCCTTGTGTCTTTGAAGAACTATCCTCTGTTATAGCTTTTTTCTTTGGAGACGAAGGATCAATAATTTGTTTAATCTTCTCTTTACGCTCTACTAGCTCAATAATACTCATTGGGGTGGCATCAGATCTCCTCATAGGGAGAGGGATCAAGCGAAGATAACCCCCATTACGCTTCTCAAAACGAGGTGCAATATCCTCAAAAAGTTTGCGTACAGTATTACGGTTTCTTAAGAGAGACATGACAATCCTCTTATGATGAAGGGCTTTGGAAGTATTCTCAGGATCACTTAGGTTCTTACGTGCACGAGTAATGATTTTCTCGGCATAAGGTCTGAGAGCCTTCCCCTTAGCTCGAGTTGTGACAATTCTTTCATGGACAAACAAGCTCTCTGCCATGTTCCTCATCATTGCTTTTCGATGAGATGAAGTCCTTCCTAATTTAACTGAAGAGCTACGCTTATTCATTGTTTATCTCACTCTCGGACTGCAAAAAAATCACGCATTCCAAATTCCAAGTCTATCAATCCAAGTTTTTGCTTAATCTCTTCTACGCATTGGATAGAATAATGACGTGATTTTTTCATCTCTTCTTCCGTACGCTTGACCACATCGGCAACATGCTCAATCTCAAGGCTTTTCAAGAGTGCAAGAGAGCGAACAGAAAGCTCTAACTCTTCCACATGCTTTTCTAAGCTTTGTCGAAGAATCTGTTTCAGATCATCTCCTTCTTCTTCCTCTTCAGGTGTCTCTTCAAAATTAATAAAAACTGTCAAATGCTCTTTGATGATCTTTGCTGCTTGTGCAAGTGCATCTTCGGGCGTGATAGAGCCATCTGTCCACAACTCCATTTCAAGTTTTTCATAATCTGTACGCTGACCTACTCGAGTTTCACTCACATGATAGCTCACTCTCCTGACAGGAGAAAAAAGGGCATCCACGGGGATGGTTCCAATTTCATCGATATTCTTTTTTAGGATTTCCGCAGGAACATAACCTCTTCCACGCTCAAACTGTATGTCCATGACCAAATCAGCATCCTCATTCATCGTAGCTATCACTAGTTCAGGATTGAGTATCTGCATGGCAGAATCTACAGCAAGATCACCAGCTCTTAGAAGACCTGTTCCTTTTTTTGTAACACGAATCATCTTAGGTTCCTCCCAAGATAAAGAATCTGAATGAGAACGAACCTGTTTGAGATTCAAGACCAAACGAACAACATCCTCTACAACCCCCTCTATCGTGGAAAACTCATGAGCAACTCCCTCAATTCTTACTGCGGTAATTGCCGTCCCTGGAATGGAAGACATCACTGCTCTCCTCAAAGAATTCCCCATAGTCACTCCAAAGCCCCGCTCAAAGGGCTCCACCGTAAACCTTCCATAATCTGGACGGGAAATATCCTGAACAAATCCAATCTGTTTAGGTCGCTTCAATCCGCGAAGAAGCATTTTCGCTGTCATCTTCTATCCTCCTTTTTTTTACTCACAATTTTCTAAATTAAATGATTTCTCTCTTACTATGCTCTCCGTTGTTTACGAGCTCGGCATCCATTATGAGGAAGTGGACTCGTATCTTTGATCTTCCGAACATGAATTCCCTCTCCTGAAAATGCACGGACGGCTGACTCTCTCCCGATACCAGGACCCTTCACCATCACATCTACCTCACGAAGACCATATTCTTTCACTTTGGATGCAAGATGACGTGCAGCAATCTGAGCTGCATAAGGAGTAGACTTCCTTGAACCTCTAAATTTCATCATACCAGCAGATGACCATCCAAGTGAATTACCTTCAAGATCAGTAACTGTAATCAAGGTATTGTTGAAAGTAGCCTGAATATACACAATTCCCTTGGGGATGTTTTGCTTCTCTTTTTTGCGGGATGCCATCTTGATTTTTACCTGTCTAAATTTTATCTTCTCTTAGTTTGTCTATCTCTGTCTTTATTTAGCAGAAGAGCTTTTTTTCCCAGCTATAGAACGTCTCTTCCCTTTACGAGTACGAGTATTGGTTTGAGTATTCTGACCTCGCACAGGAAGCCCCATCTTGTGCCTCATTCCTCGATAAGTCTTTGTATCCGAAAGCCTTTTAAGATTTAGACTCAGCATAGACCTTAGGTCTCCCTCAATTTGGTAAGATTCAGAAATGATCTTTTTGATAGAGTTCAGCTGATTTTCTTCCAAATTCTTGACTCGAATACTTTCTAATACTTTAGCCTTCTTGAGTATTGCCTGAGACGAGGTGAGACCTATGCCGTAAATATACGTAAGGCTAATCACAACCCTCTTGTTGTTTGGTATTTCTATCCCTGCGATCCTTGCCATTTTATCCCTGTCTTTGCTTGTGTCGTGGATTTTTACAAATCACACGAACCACTCCAGATCTCCTTATGATCCGACAATCACTGCATATTTTCTTTACTGATACTCGAACCTTCATTTCTCAACGTCTCATTTTTTTCGATATGTGATACGACCTCGTGTAAGGTCATAAGGAGAAAGCTCTACTACGACCTGATCACCTGGGAGGATACGGATATAGTGAAGCCTCATCTTTCCTGAAATATGAGCTAGAACTTTATGTCCATTATTCAGCTCCACTCGAAACATGGCATTTGGCATCGGCTCTATCACCTTTCCTTCTACTTCTATCGCCTCTTCTTTTGCCATTCTTTCTAAAATTTCCCTTAGGATGTCAAGTTTTTATTTGCACTCAAAAAGTCAAATTTATTTTTCATCTGCTTGCAGAAAAATACTATAAACTCTCCTTCACTTTTGACTGCACTTCTTCTAAACTTCCTGTTCCATTCACCTCGCGAAGGATTCCTTCTTTTCTATAGTAATCCAGTAAAGGAAGGGTTTTTTGATTATAGGTCTCGATTCGAGTTCGGATTACTTCTTCCGTATCATCTGACCTTCCTTCTTTTTGTGCACGAATGAGAAGCCTTTCCACTAAAAGCTCTGGAGGAACAGCAAGGTTCAATGCCATATCTAAAGGTGCTTCATTTAGTTCAGAAAGCATTTTTTTAAGGGCATCAGCCTGTTCTACTGTCCGTGGGAAACCATCCAGAAGATAGCCTTTCAGAGCATCTTCTTGTTGAATCCTATCTTTCACTAAGCCAATCACAACCTCATCAGGAACAAGGGTACCTTGATCCATATATTCCTTTGCTTTAAGACCCAATGGGATATTCTTAGCAACAGCATCTCGAAGCATCTCCCCTGTAGAGATTCCAGGAATCTGATATTCTGTGCAGACAAAAGCCGACTGCGTTCCCTTCCCTGCACCGGGAGGACCCATAAAAATCAATCTCATATTAGTTACGCCCCTTAATTCTTCCTTTTTTCATAAAGCCATCATACTTTCTCATAATGAGCTGAGACTCCACCTGTTTGAGAGTGTCTAAAGCAACCCCTACGATAATCAGAAGCGAAGTTCCTCCAAAGGTATAAGCAAGTCCATGGATATTTTGATTGCTTTCTAAGTTCAAAAAACTAATGATAAAATAAGGAGCTAGAGCAAGACCTGCAAGGAAAATAGCCCCTGGAAGAGTAATACGATTCAGAACACTTTCCAGATATTGTCGAGTATGCGTTCCCGGTCGTATCCCTGGAACAAAGCCACCATATTTCTTCAAGTTCTCTGAAAGTTCTTGTGGATTCAGCTGGATTGCAGTATAAAAATAGGCGAAGAAAATAATCAAGAGGGTGTATATGAGATAATAGGGAGCCTTTTGGTACCAAGAAGGAGCAAATGGATTCAGCCATTCCTGCATCAAACGCCAACCGGGCCAACTCCCTGCTGTCTCTCCTAAGAAACCAAAGATCGTCTGAGGGAAAAGAAGAAGGGAAGACGCAAAAATGATCGGCATCACACTCGC
This sequence comes from Leptospirales bacterium, assembly GCA_014238275.1. Lineage (GTDB taxonomy): Bacteria > Spirochaetota > Leptospiria > Leptospirales > Leptonemataceae > JABABJ01. The sequence goes on from JABABJ010000117.1 coordinate 22,623, forward strand.
GGAATTAAGCTTAAAAGGAAGGCTTTGGCTTTGCCCCTGGACCATCCTTCGCCCAAGCATCTTCTTTCCATATTGGAGAGGTATCTTTCGAACCCCCGTCGACAAAAGCACAGTCAGGGCAATTAGAATAAAAAATAATATAATCAAGATGATAATGGGAAACATATCAACACTATCATCTTGAAGCATTTGCCAAAGCATAATGGGAAGCTGAGCGATGATCCCTGCAAAGATGATGAGAGAAACTCCGTTTCCAATCCCTCTCTCTGTAATCTGCTCCCCCATCCACATCAAAAACATAGAACCAGCTGTTACTGATACAACTCCAATGAAAATAAACCAGCCAGGGTCCATTCCTGTAGAAACGAGGGGTTCATTGAATCGATTGGTGCTTTTCACTGCATTGAGAAGGATGAGATAAGACTGAAGGATACAAAGAACAATGGTTCCATAACGAGTATATTGATTGATCTTTTTGCGACCTTCTTCTCCTTCTCTTTGAAGACGCCCCAGCATAGGAAAAACAACTGTAAGAAGGTTCATAATAATCGAAGCAGAAATATAGGGCATAATCCCAAGAGAAAAGATAGAAAGCTTAAACAAAGCACCCCCAGAAAAAACATTTACCACGTCCAAAAAGGATTGGCCAGGGGGACGCGAATAGGCAACAGCAATTGGATTTACTCCTGGTATTGTAACAAAAATACCAAACCGATAGAGAATCAGCATTGAAATGGTGAAAATGACCCTTCTTCTCAATTCAGGAATACGAAATATGTTAATGATAGCACTCATGATGACAGGGATGGTTTAGCCTCTCCTTCGGACCGGCTTTCCTTTATGGATTCTCTAAGGATGCAAGTACTACCAGCCTCTTCTAATTTTTTCCGTGCACCCTTGGAAAAGGAATCAGCTGAAATAGAAAGTGAGGGGGGAGCCTCTCCAGTTCCAAGTATTTTCACTAAACCCTTTGGCTTGGAAAGCATTCCTTTTTTTGCAAGGAGGAAGGGATCAATACGTCCCTCTTGAAAATCATCTTTCCTCAAATCACCAAGGTTTACCACCTGATAGATCTTTCGAGAGGGGGGGAGAAATCCTCTTTTAGGAAGACGACGGTAGAGGGGTGTCTGTCCCCCTTCAAAGCCCTTCCTAGACGAATAACCTGCCCGAGACTTCTG
>JABABJ010000118.1 GCA_014238275.1 Leptospirales bacterium
GTCAAGTAGGGTCACGGGCATCTCCTCCCGAGGGTCAATGCCAGTAATCCTGCATCCTTCCTCTTAGGAACGGTTCGGGGGGGCAATCTACTAAAAGAGCTATTCATTGTGGTATAATTCACATGAGAAATGGACTTTGTACAGGACTTCTAGCTTAGGACTGTATATTTGTAAAGATCTTTTTGCATTGATTTTGCAGTCTATAAATGACAATATCTCCTGTTTCGATTGACATTTCAATGGCTGAAAAAAATCTGTCGAAAGATAGATTTGAAATCTCAAGCTTACAGAGATATATACTATGAGGGACTTTTTATTTACATCGGAATCGGTTTCAGAAGGGCATCCAGACAAGATTTGCGATCAGATTTCTGATGCTATTTTGGATGCCTATCTTCAGAAGGATCCTCAAAGCAGAGTGGCATGTGAAGTCCTTGTTGCCGAGGATTTTGCCTGTATAGCAGGTGAGGTGACTTCTCAGGCCGAAGTGGATCCAGTTTCTATTGCCAAAAACGTGATCCGAAAGATTGGCTATGTGGATCCAGAACTTGGTTTTAGTGCGGATACGGTTCGGATAGAACAGCACATTCATCAGCAATCAATGGATATATCTCAGGGAGTAACATTAGGCGAGGGGCTTCATAAAGGGCAGGGGGCTGGTGATCAAGGTATGGTTTTTGGCTATGCCTCTGATGAGACCCCTGAGTATATGCCTCTTAGCATTTCAATTGCTCATCAAATTCTTCAACATATGTCTTCTCTTCGTTCTAAGGGAGAGCTTCACGGAATCCTTCCAGACTCCAAAAGTCAAGTAACCGTGGAATATAGAGACGGAAAGCCCTTTCGTCTGGATACAGTCGTCCTTTCTACTCAGCATGAAGAATCTCTCAGTCATAAGAATCTTACAGAACTTCTCATGGAGAAGGTTTTACAGCCTTTGCTTCCTGCAAATCTTGTGAAAGATACATCTTATCTGATCAATCCGACGGGAAGATTTGTGATTGGCGGTCCTAAAGGGGATACAGGGCTGACAGGTCGTAAAATCATTGTAGATACCTACGGGGGATGGGGTCGCCATGGGGGTGGAGCTTTTTCAGGGAAAGATCCTACAAAAGTGGATCGAAGCGGTGCTTATATGGCACGATATTGTGCAAAAAATATTGTTGCGGCAGGCCTTGCCAAGCGATGTGAGCTTCAAGTAGCTTATGCCATTGGCTATCCTGATCCTGTTTCCCTCCATATCGAATCTTTTGGAACAGAAACTGTTCCTTTGGAAAAAATCAGACAAAGAGTGGAAGATTGCTTTCGCTTTTCCTCTTCTTCGATTAGTGAATCACTTGGGTTACGCGACAAAGGACGAAACTACAATGATACAGCTGTATATGGTCATTTTGGACGCAAAGGAGAAACATTTACGTGGGAAAAGACGGATCGAGTAGAACAACTTCTGTCGTGAGAAAATGAGAAAGAAAGTAGCAAAAAGGCTTATGAAAAAGTTATCCAAGAGAGGCTCTAAAAAGAAGGTTTCTAAAAAGTTATCCAAGAGGGGCTCTAAAAAGAAGGTTTCTAAAAAGTTATCCAAGAGGGGCTCTAATAAGAAGGTCTCTAAAAAGTTATCCAAGAGAGGCTCTAATAAGAAGGTTTCTAAAAAGTTGTCCAAGAGAGGCTCTAACAAGAAGGTCTCTAATAAGATATCCAAGAGTTCTGAACAGATAAACACAATAAGGACGACGGGAGCTTCTTTTTTAAGTTCTACTCCCTCAGAAAGGCTCATTCAGTTCCTTCAAACCGCTAGTCTTGCAAGATTTCATTCTCAAGAAAAGAAAGCTACTCGAGATGCATACGGGGAAACTCTTCTGGCACTTGGGAAAAAGAACCCAAATATCGTCGTTTTGGATGCTGATCTTTCTGGTTCTACAAAAACATGCCTTTTTGCAAAAGAATTTCCGAATCGTTTCTTTAACGTGGGAGTTGCTGAACAAAATCTAGTTGGAATTGCAGCTGGTTTTGCACTTTCTGGGCTCATTCCTATTGCTTCAAGTTTTGCCGTATTCCTTTCGGGTCGTGCTTGGGAAATCATTCGTAACTCTGTAGCTTATCCAGGGCTGAACGTAAAGCTTGTTGCTTCCCATGCTGGTCTTACGGTGGGAGAAGACGGTGCGAGCCATCAATGTCTCGAAGATATTTCATTGATGAGGTCTCTTCCTGGTATGAATGTTTTTGTACCCTCTGATTATCATGAAACTAAGACTATGATTCAGCGAGTCTTATCCATAAAGGAGCCGTGCTATGTCAGATGTGGAAGGATGGCTGTCCCTGTCCTTTCTCATCCCCCAGGTTATCGTTTTCGCGAAGGACAGGGAGAATTGAGGCGGACAGGAAAGCATCTTCTCATCATTGCTTGTGGAGTGATGGTTCACGAAGCAGATAAAGCTGCAAGCGTTCTTGCAAAGCATAAAATAGAAGCGGCAGTCATAAACCAAGCATCTATTAAGCCTTTAGATGAGAAACTCATTATTCGTTACGCAAAAAAAACAGGAGCTGTCCTCACAGTAGAGGAACATAATGTGATTGGAGGCCTTGGTTCTGCTGTAGCTGAAGTCCTCAGTAGCTCTGTTCCTACGCCTTTGATCCGTGTTGGAGTTAGAGATACGTGGGGGCAAAGTGGCAAAGGACAAGAGCTACTGGATCACTATGGACTGAACTTGCACGGAATCTTGGAAGCTGTAGATAGGCTTTTGAGTATGAAGTAAAGGGGGCAGAAAATTGGATTCATCGGATTCGGATACGAATCTTTTCCCCCTTCTGCTCCCCCGGCAGGATTCGAACCTGCGACAAATTGGTTAACAGCCAACTGCTCTACCGGCTGAGCTACAGGGGATCGAAAGGGAATCCATCTCATATGAGAGGATTTCCTTGATTAGGAAAACTTGCCGTACATAAGAAAGACCACAAGTAATTCCAAACGAACCAGTGAAAATCCATAGATCAAAACACAAGCTCAATGACAACATGATTGAGATTGCCTTTCTATGTCAAATAATAAATAGAAAAACTGTGTATAAAACTTAGGGGCATTTGTGAGATTTTTCCTGTACCTATTTGCAAAAATAGACTAGTCATCTGTTGCTTTTTTGCATCAGAAAAGCCGTAATATTTTCTTGATTCCAATCGTAATAAGAGAAAGAAAAGAGAGCACTATGATCAAAATAGGATCCGAAGGAAGATTGTCCAGGATAAATATAGCAAAAAAGCCAAGATTAGAAAATAGAAGGGAAAAAATACAGGTAAAAACTAAAACAGAACGAAGGCTTCGAAAACATAAAGAAGCCGTATAAGCAGGAATTAAAAGAAAGGCAAGGGATACATAAAATCCCAAAAGGCGAACACAAAAAGATATGATCATACCAGCTAAAAGATAGAAGAGGAATTGATAGCAAACAGGATTCAAATGGAGAAGTTTGGCCTGCTCTGAGTCAAATCCAGCAAGGAAGATACGCTTCCAGAATAAAAAGAAAATGAAGAAACCAGCGAGCAGTGGACACAAATAATAAGAAAAAAGCTCGGGAGGGGTATACAGTATTTCTGTATAATAGGAACGAATGAGTAAATGAGACTGTTCTCCTGAAATTTTTTGCAAAACTGTCGTGAGTGAGAGTAAAGAAACAAAAACAATGAGATAAAATGTCTCTATGTTACGGTGATTACTTTGCAGACGATTCCCTACCAGTATAATAAAAAAAAGTACCAGAAAAATTATGGGAAAAACAAACATATCCAACTGAAAGAAGGCAGAAAAGCGATTCTGAAAGGAAGGATCCTCAAGGAGAGAGGAGTTAAGAAATCCTCCATAGCTCAAGAGTAATAATCCAAGAACAAAGGCAAATTTAGCGGAAGAAGTCAAGACAAGGCCAAAAACAGAGGATCTTCTAAAGATAAAAAAGAGACCGATAAAAGATAGGGCGATAAAATAAAAACAACTGAGTAGAATTGTCGTATGGTATGTATAAAAATAAAACGAAAGTGTTTCTAGGAAATTCATAGATTTTTAAGATATGTCGGTTTCGACAATTCCTTATAGTACTTTGCTAGAAAGTTCTTTGCAAACAACTCTTTGAGGAGAGTTAGAATTTTGCTTAGATATTTCTATCAAATGAGTGTAAAAACCTTTATCAACAATGTTGATATGGTCAATTAGGCAAAAGGAAATTCCTTCTGTTTCGTTTTTTTTTCTTAAAAAAGAAGAAATCTTTTTTTTCCCCATTCCATCTAAATGAGAAAAAGGCTCGTCAAGGATCATAAAATCGGGAGAGCTAAGAAAAGACCTCGCGATCAAAGCCCTTTGGAGTTGTCCTCCACTTGCTTCACGAAAAAGAAGATCCTCTGATCCTTTGAGGTCAACAAGTTGGATATATTCCTCTATCTTCTCTTTTTCCTCTTTTTTTCGTGCTTTCCCTCGGAAAAAAATTGAAGGCTTTCTCCCCATTCCAATGAGCTCTCTTAATGTAAGAGGATATTGGAGATCCATAGGATTTTGTTGAGGAACATAAGCAGGTTGATGATAAGAGATGATTTTTTGGCCGCTTAACGGTCTTAGCAAACCAAGCATTAGCTTTGCTAAAGTTGTCTTCCCTGAAGCATTTGGACCTTGGATGAGACAAATACATCCCTTTGGCAGAGCAAATGATACTTGCTCCAGAATTGGCTGAAAATGATAACCTACAGAGACATGGTCTAAACGAACAATCATACGAACTCAAATTACTACTTCATTGCAGATATTTGATCAAGGTTTTGATACAGTTCTCTATCATCTTAGGATAGGTATTACTTTCAGACGAAGAAGCAGTTTGAATCGGAAGAATGATGAGCTTTGCCCCGCTTTTTTTAGCAACTTTTGCAGCAGCACTGGTGTGATTCCAAGGAGTTGTTAGGATCAGAGAGATTTTGTTTTGTCGGATCA
>JABABJ010000084.1 GCA_014238275.1 Leptospirales bacterium
TATTGGAAGCAGTTCAATATCAAGCAGAGTATATGCACTTTGAGGCATTTGAGATCCTGAATCTGATCCGAGAGCCAAGCTATAAGTCAATAAGAAAGGGAAATTGCTCTCTCGAAAAGATTTACACCAACGCAATATCCCTTGTTCAATTCATCAAAGACAATTCTAAAATTATTTCAGAACCAATTCCCAAGGTCATAATTCAAACATCCGACATTTTTCTCAACCAGATCCTCATCAATCTTTTGGTCAATGCAGTCACTTACTCTCCCGATCATACAGTATCTATTAAATGGGAAATCAAAGGGAAGTGGGCAATAGCTTCTTTCTCCAATACAATCCATCCCAGCCTAGATTATAGCAGATTATTTCAAAGATTTCAGAGCGAAGGAACTGGAAGTGGAATTGGACTCTACAGCACTCATGCTATGGTCGAAAACATGGGAGGATCTCTCACAGCAAAAATAAGTAAAAATATGATTTCATTTATCCTGAAGCTGGAATTGCTACAGAATAAAGAACTTCCGCAAGCTTAGGAGAGATGTGATTTTTTCTCATATCTAAATAACCTACGTATGTAGAACCAATATAGTCGCGTACGGGAGTAATAGCTCTCCAGTCAAATCCCTTATTTGAGAGATGACGCTCTACTGCTTTATCTAATTCCGCAATGCCTAATTGCCCCCCTAAATATATCCCCAAGTTTATTGAATAGAGATTAAGTTTCTGAAATATTCGTATAGATGTACTTCTGGAGTATCCCACGGAAGACAAGAGGTCTGCATCAATTGAAATATGGCTACAATGATAAAAGGTATTTGGATCAACCTGCATTTTATCTGCCAATTTGGGAATAGATACAAAAAAGGGAGCTTTTTCACAGGGAAACATATCAGGCTTAGTCCATTTAGCACCACGGCTTGTTCCCAGTATTGCTCCTGTTGGGATATATTCAGCAATAAAATAAAAGCTGTACGGTGACATTTCCAACTCTTCTCTGAGCATTGTCCTATAATCCTGAGTAGTGGGGGTCCAATTCTGTCGAGAACTTATCTTTTTAGCATATTGCTCAAAAGCAAACCTCGTGAATCGAATCACACTCTCCCTTGTAATTTTTATGGTCTTAATCATGATACAATCATTAAATTGCTCAAAAATTGTATCATTTTCCTGAAATAATTCTAATTTCATTTTTTTTCTCCTATTAATTAAATTTTTCTACTAAAAATACCGACATTTATTATAAAATAACATGAACATGTCATAAATTCATATATGTGATTTATGACATAAAGAGGTTAAAAAAAATGGGAAAAGAAAACAAAGTTCAGAAAGAAACATCAAAAAAGAATATGGAAAATAAAAAGATACGAGTTCTTCTTATGGAAGATGACCGTATTGCAAGGATTTTCTATAGAGATTTGTTCAGTAAAGCAGATGATCTTGAGATCATGCAAGAAACCAAGTGCGGAGAGGAAGCCTTAGAGTATCTAAAAAAGAATGATCCAGATCTCATCATGCTTGACTTAGGCGTCCAAAATGGTGGATTGAATGGTCTACATGTTGGTTCCAAACTCAAAGAGATCAAGCAAGATATACCAATCATTGTTGTTACTCAATACGACTGTTACTATCCTCACTGCGAGTCATGGGCAAACGCTTATATGATCAAAGAGGATATACCTGAGTTCTTACTACCAGCCTGTAGAGAGTTGATGAGGACTCAAAAAGGGTATATTTCAAAAAATATATTAGAGCCAATCTCCAATCTAACAGGTCATCCCTTTGCAAGAAAGCTTAGTAAAGCGGAATTACGAGTAGCGAACGCAACAACACAAGGGCTATCAGCAGGTGGAGTTGCAAGTAGGCTTGGGATAAGTATCAATACTGTCTACAATCATCTGAGTACTATTTACTTTAAACTCCAGCTTCCTGATAACTACCGGAATCAACATGAGCTAGTCAGGATCATGTTAAGCAAGATGCCTGATCCAGTAGAAAAGACGAGCTATGCTAAGTAACAGTTTCTATTTATCTTGTGCTTGCTTCCTTTAGACATGCAAGCACAAGATATCTTTCATACAAGAAGAAAATCAAGATAACACATCAAAATAGCTGGAAAAAGAGTGCAAGAAATATTTTATTTTTTATTAGTAAGAATCTACTAGATTCATATCTCCAAAATAGTAAGTTTTCACTAATTTATAGTAAATATTGAGTTATTTCCGCCTTATTGGGATTCCCGAACCATTTTAGGGCTAGTTTTCCCTGTGAATTGTTAGAATTAAGCAAGGATCCAAACTATTATAAGAAGTCCTAAAACAACACGATAGTACACAAAAACGAGAGTAGTATGAGTGCGAAGATAGCGAAAAAGAAATGCAATACTTAAATAGCCTGAAAGGAAAGCAGCAACAGAAGCTGATAAGATAGAAATAAGTCCCACATCCAAGAGAGACTCCCATTCTACAAGAAGTTCATGGGCACCTGCAAGGAAGATAGTGGGAATAGAAATCAAAAATGAAAACCTAAGTGCATCAGGACGACAAAAGCCAAGCATGAGAGCTGCTGCTAATGTGGTACCTGAACGAGATGCCCCTGGAATCAAAGCTAAACATTGAGCAAAGCCTATCCACAACGAAGCCTTCCAATCCATCGAATCTAGTTTACGAGATTTCAAAGAAAATCTCTCTGCAAACCAAAGCCAAATACCAACAGAAACTAAAGCAACTCCAATAACCTCAAGAGAACGAAAAGGACCTCGAACTAAATCCGCCAAAAAGAATCCTACTACACAAATCGGGAAAGTAGCAATCCCTATAAATACTCCCATCTTTGAGCTTTCTGTTTTCATCCATTGATTTTGGATCACACCCACAAAACTTTCTTTAGTAATAGCAATAAGGTCACGAGAGAAATATATCAAAAGAGAAAGAAGGCTTCCTAACTGAACTACGGCAGAAAAAGCAGCTCCAGGATCTGAGGTATGTGTAATTTCTCCTATCAGTCGCACATGTGCTGTACTGGAAATAGGAAGAAACTCAGTAACTCCTTGAACTAAACCAAAAATAATAGAGTCAAATAAAGTATGCACTTTTTACTTTCCTACGCAAAAGACAGAAAACACACGTCCTAATATTTCTTCGGTTTGAACTGGGTTCGTAACCGAACCTATATGAAAAAGAGCCTCATCTATTTCAATAGCCACAATCTCATCAGGAGCCTTTTCTTTCCATAACTCGGACACTTTTTGAAGGGATTTCTTTGCTTCCATAAAATGGTATCGATTTCGTTCTTCCAGAAGAAGACCTTCTTCAGCAGAGCTTTCGGAAAAAAGAGTATCCTGTATCTGTTTTCGTATTTTGTCCAGCCCTTCTTTCGTAAGACAGGAAACGCAGAAAATATCCGGAAATCTTTGCTTAATCTGGGGATAGACAGAACGAACTTGTTCCAGATCCCACTTGTTAAGCAAATGAATCATAGGGATATTTGGTTTTACGGAGGAAAAAAAAGAAATAGTATTACTCTCTTCATCTGAAATCCCATCCATCATATTAAGAATCAGATGACTTTGGCGGATAATTTTTTTTGTAAACATGACCCCCTGTTTTTCTATTGAGTCTTGAGTTTCCCGCAGACCTGCCGTATCAATAACACGGACAGGAACTCCTTCTAGCTGTATTTCTTCACTCACATAATCTCTTGTCGTTCCTGACTGATTGGAAACAATAGAACGATCCCATCCTAGGATTTGGTTAAAAAAAGATGACTTCCCCACGTTAGGTCTGCCTACTAAAGCTATCTGAAATCCTAGACATATTTTTTCTGTTTCTCGTGCACAATTGAGAATAGAATCAAGTTGCTGTATCAGATCATCTAATTTTTCTTTTTGTTCATGTGGCTCTTGAAAATCGAGGCCTTCCGTAGAGAAATCAATCCTTGCTTCTTCTTGAGCTTTTAGCAAAAGAAGTGTGGAACGAAATTTAGCAACCATTCGACTTAATTCGCCCTCTAAATTACGGCGACTGGCAAAAAGTTCACGCTCACTCCGAGCACAAATCATACGATTGACAGCCTCTGCCTGTGTAAGATCCAGTTTCCCAGAAAGATACGCTCGCTTTGTAAACTCACCAGCCTCTGCTGGCTGTGCTAATCCAGACTTCACAATAGAATCCATCATCATACGAAGAAGAAGAATATTTCCATGAAGAAAAAGCTCTGCTCCATCCTCTCCTGTATAAGAAGAAGGTCCTTTATAAAAAACAAATAAACCAGTATCTAAAAGTTTTTTCTCAGCATCTAAAAAGCTACATAGCCTCATCTTCCTCTCTGGCAAAGGAACTTGCAAAGAAGCATTCTGAATGCGACAGTGATTCATCAATATCTCCTCAGTATGAGAACCAGAAATACGAATGATTGCTACAGCACTTTTTCCCACCGCTGTAGCAATAGACACTATAGTATCTCTAGTGTCTTGGCTTTTACCGCTCGCTCTATTCAATGGTAAATGGAGCAAGAAATTTTCTCGTCCTAAAAACGAAACTTCTTAGCTAGAGTAATATCTTCCTCAGAAAGAATTTCCTCAATTTGTACGATCTCTTCTTCTGTCTCGGTGATAGCCTCTGTTCGAACGACCTCTATCATTCGGTCGATTGTTCGGTCGATTGTTCGAACGATCATTCGGTCGATTGTCATCCCTAGGATCATCTCTTTTTTCTTGGCGATATTCCTCATTTTCAGGATCATCAGCCTCGCCCTTATATTCTTTATCTTCAGGATAATCGGTTTCGTCTTCATAATCTTGACCGCTAGAAGCATCTCTCTCATTTCCATACTCCTGATCTTCTGGATAGTCATCTTCATCCCGATAATTCTCATTTCCATAGTCTTGATCCTCGGAATAATTTTCCTCACTTCCATACTCTTGATCTTCTGGAAAATCGCCTCTTCGGCCACGATTTCCTCTTCTTTCGGTATAGTCTTTAGGAATCACACGAAGTCGCTTATAAACCTTGTTTCCCATTGATTCTGTAATCACCCTATCATCTTCATCTAGGAGGACATGTACAATACGCCGCTCATAAGGACTCATATAGTTTAAGACAACAGGTCTACCCGAAGAAGCTGCTTTGTCCGATGCTTTTAGACAAAGTTCTTTAATACTTTCCCTACGACGCTGACGATACCCTGAAAAATCGAGTATGATTCTCGGTATTCTTGAGTCCCACCTGCTTGCAAGAAGATTCGCTAAAAATTGAATAGAATCCAAAGTACGACCATGCCTTCCAATCAAAAGACTAGAGCTCTCAGATTCTATCTCAACATAAAAATTTTCATCTTCGATCCGTATAGTCTGAATTTCTGCAGAAACTCCCATTTTCCTGAGAAGGGTATAGATCACACCCCGTATCACACTTTCCTGATCGACATCATCGTGAGTGGGCACTCCTCGCACCACAGCAGGAGAGCTTTTAAAAAGACGCTTAAGCGAATTAGAACCAACCTGTTCAAATTTGATCTCCTTCTCTGAAAGATTCAGTATTTTTAAAGCCTCTTCTTCCGCTTGCGTTCGACTTTGTCCTTGATGCTCCAATAGATATTTTAACATTTTCCTTATCTCCTCCTTGTAATTTTCTTTATATAATATTTCATGACACAGTTGCTACCATCTTCTGTTTGCCAACAAATCCAGAAACTAAATGCCAAGCAATCGAAATAAAATTCTGTAAGGTCCAATAAAGAGTGACCCCACTGGGAATACTCCAAAAGAAAAACAGCATGATCACAGGCATCAAATACATAAGCATTTTCTGTTGAGGGTCAGAAGAAATCGTAGTAAATCTCTGGTAAAGTATTTGTGAGCCTATCATAAGCAAAGGAAGTATATTTAAACCGAATCCCAGAAAAGGTATCGTTCCCACTGTATCAGGTCGAGAAAGATCTTGCATCCAGAAAATAAAAGGACTATGCCAAAGTTCTATGGAATTGGAAAAAGCATTAAATAAACCGACAAAAATTGGCATTTGGATCAAAATGGGAAGGCAACCCCTAAGAGGATTGATATTATGACTTTTAAAAAGTTGCATGATCTTTTTCTGTCTCTCTTGAGGTTCTTTAGCATACTTTTGATTAATTACATCCATTTCAGGACGTATCTCAGCCATTTTTCTCATACTTTTCACCTGAACTTGACTCAAAGGAAAGGTAAGTAACTTAAACCCAATAGCTATGAGTACAATGCACCAGCCATAGTTACCAGTCCCCTGATAAAGCCATCTCATCAAAGAAACAATCACGTTCTGAATCCCAGAAAAAAATTCATTATAGCCTGAAGTATAGACTGCTTTTTCCGCATCATCATTCGGCTTATCTACATCAAATGCGGAACTCATCATACTTGGTTCTCGAAAGGAGTGCCCCCGCAAAGAACGAATCCCTACGAATACCTTGTTATCAAGAATTAACGCGTCTTTTCTTTCCCCTTGCTGATCTTCAATGACCCTACGATTACTTACTATGACAGAGGAGGGAGTAGACTTTTTTGCATCAAGAAGACTTAGACTTCCTATTTGTATCCGACCTGCCTGACGAGGAGCAAGACGAAAGTTTAAAAAACCTGTTGTGAAAGACTCTTTTCCTGAAGGATCTTCTGCGTTTCTATAAAGATATCCATCTGGACGATTCTGTTTGTCATTTTCTGGAACCAAAAATTCGGAATAGGCAAAAAAGTAGCGACTGCTCGTCCCAGCAAACTCTAAAGTATTAGGTGCTTCAAAAAACCTTGAATAAGGCTCGGAAGAATTTTGAGAAGCACAGGGTCCGCCTCCACATCCTCCCCCTAAGCTATTACTACCATAAAAACTGTTTCGACGCTTAAACTTATCTTTATAAAGAAAAAATCTTCCAGAGTAATGGCCAATCCCCGGGGAAGGAGCAGGGGTATTTCCTACTGAACCCACAGATCCAAAGAGCTTATAGAAAAGAGATCCGTACACTTCTCTCCCCTTCACAGTATACCGAAAATTGAAGTTTCTACCTTCCAGATTGCGTAATATGGTAATTTGGCGAAAGTAGTTTTCTTTCTTATAGAAGCGATAGATTTTTTGTAGCTCCAAACGGTGATTTTTAAATCTGAGAGGGAGTAAATAGGCAATTTCCATCGCTCCAATATCAAGGCTCTCCTCTTGATTCGTTATTTGAAACAAAGCACTGTTGAGAGAAGGGTTTCCAAGCTGTTCCTCATGAGGATCCATGTAATATAAATGGGGCTGAAAATCCATTCCCTGATTGCGTGTGATCTCAATAGCACCATTCTTACGAGAAATAGGATCTTTTTGAGCCATGACAACAGATACAGGAAGGGAAATATTTTTATGGTTTTTCACGTAAAGACGAGTAATCCTAGCTCCTTGAGAAGATAAAAAAATCAAAAATGGTTCTGTTTCCACAACTTCTTCCCTTCCCTTTCCTTCCCGAAATCTAAAGTCGTGAGAAGTAGAAAACTTCCTAGGTGATACCGTATTCTTTTGAACTGACTTATCTGATCTTGGAACTGATGATGTATCTGATGATGTATCTGAAGAGGGTTCTTTTGAATCATCTTTCATGTACTGCATGAATAGAATCAAAGCACCTCCCATGAGGATGATAGGCATTAATGCTCCAAAAGGTCCCTTTTTCTCTCTTTCTTGCATTCTTTACCTAATTTCGTCACTGTAGCCCTTAGAAAAGGGTTGGCAACGAAGGATTCTTTTTGTGGATTTTAGCAAGGCTTGAGGGAAGCTATACTTTCCAAAACACTCGTAAGCGTATTGAGAACAGGTTGGATAGAATCGACAACTCCCTGCAAATAAGGGACCTGGGAAAAACTGATATAGCCGAATCAGGGCCAATACAGGAAAATTGATCATTCTAAAAAAACGATTCACCAACTAAAAAACCTCATATCTAGACACTCTGCTGTCTACATAAACAGAAAAACTCTCTTCTTCATTAGAGGAGAAGCCCTGCCCTCTCAAATAGGCCCAAAAAATCTCTCTCTCGCTCTTTGTGTCCATAGTCAAAAAACTCCCTTTTCGGAAGAATAGCAAAATGATAACCATGTCGCACATTCGGATAAACA
>JABABJ010000119.1 GCA_014238275.1 Leptospirales bacterium
GGTGAATTTATAAAGTGAATAAGGACTTTGATGTTTCTGTGCTTTTGCATCTTGCAGAAAAGAATCGCTATGCAAAGACTGTCGCGATTTGTAAGACAATTGATTTTCTGGGTCATGTGGAATTTCCCAAAAGGATGATCCCTCGTAAGCCTTCTGTTAAGGCTGTATTTGCCCTCGAAAATCAGAAACTCCAGTGGGACTACATTTCTGACGAGGCTCGTGAAGAACTTCAGCAGAAGCTTGCAAGTGTATCTTCATCTCCGCAGTCTCCCCTTGATGCTGTATTTTCTCGCGGTCCCATAAGCTCTAAAATAGACGACCCTCTTCCTTCGGAGTTGAAGAGTCCAGCTCTCTCAGAGGAGTAGGAATTTTCTTCTACTTTGCTAATCTGTCCCCTTGAGATTGAGTTGATTCAGAGGAGCAAGCCTCCAAGCAATTTTTCTTATATACGTGAAACTCATGAGGGAGTTAACCAAGAAGGCTTCCTTCATTCTCGTCGTGATCCAATCGCTGAAGCAAGACGTATTGTCCAAGATATTCCTGATTCCCTTCATCGAAATGCTTCCTTTCTGATTGTTGGAATTGGATGGGGTTACGTCATAGAAGAGCTTGCTTCCAATATCCATTCTTCCCTTATTTTTGCTCTTGAGCCTATTCCTCAAGTGTTTCAGAGCCTTGAGAAGACAGGAAGGCTACAGGAGCTTTCAAAAAGAGGCTTAATCTTCCATCATGCAGAAAATCTCCAAAAACAACTAAGGGAAGAGCAAATTCATACCTTAGATGTCTTTGTTACCCCTGTGTATAAGAGATTATTTCCAGATCTTGCAGATAGAGCTTTTTCCTTTTTTCAGAATGATGTAGCCTCTCAGGTAGATCGAGCAAGTTCCAAGCATTTTCTCCGACAGTGGACACGAAATGCTTATCGACTTACTGCCTCTCAAAAGGAAATCTCCTTTGTAATTGGAACAGGAAAAGAGGGATCCATAGGATCAGAGGAGCCTCTTGTTGTATATTGTGGCTCTGGACCAAGACTTCTTGAAGAAGCGAGAAAAATACCCAAGGGAGCTCTAATTCTTTCTTCTGATACTGCTCTTGCCCCCCTCCTTTCAGAAGGGATTGAAGTAGATCTTGCACTTTCTATCGATAGTGGGCGAGGAACCATTTTTCATCTTTCGGCGATGCTTCAAGCGGCAGAAAGAAGAGGTTTATCCAAACCCCCAGTTCTTGGCTGGACAGGTAGTATCCCAAGTCTAAGCCAATGGTTCCCTAAGACTTATTATTACCGTTCTACTCTTCCGTTGGATCAAATCCTCGGGGAAGGACCCTTACAATCTATCCCTGAATGGAAAAATCCAAGTAGAAACCTGCTTGGAATTGCCCTCCAGATAGGCTTTCTTTTGGGGAGTAAGAGGCTGTATCTTGCAGGATGCAGTTTTGTTTCTGAAAAAGGAATTGCTCACGAAAGAGGGACTGGCCATCAAACTTATGCCCTGAGTCTACATACAAGGAAATTTTCCCTCGAAATGCACACATCCTCTGCTTATTCAGACGAAATGAATCCAAAGAATCGAATGATTTGCTCAGAGGCACAGAAAACAGCCAGACTTTTGGGTATACAGTTTAGAAACTGTTCCGAACTCAACGAAAAGGAATGTGCACACAAGCCCTCCCTTTGGAAGGCTATTCGCTCCCTTTCTATCCCTGTGCAAGAGGTTCATACCTATCTGGATACAGCTACAGCAAAACAAAATCTCAAACAACTTGAATCCTTTGGTCTGAATCTTAAAACTATAAAAAAATATCGAAAAATGACAGAGAAGCTCTAGTACGTCTTTTGTTAGATCGTCGAAACAGTTCTTTTTAGTCGTTATAACTTGCAATAAAGGTTTTTCTTCTTGACCTCTACCATCATATAAAAAGATGATGATGGCTCCTGTCATGCAGGTCATGTTCCTTAGCCTACTCTTAACACCTTTCCTTTATAGCTTGGTATTCTTTGCTGTAATCCTCAAACTTGTGCCTTGGAGGCGTTCCTTGGAGTGTGCAGGTTTCCCCACAAAAAGCCGGCCAAAAGGGAAGTTAATCTGGATCCACGCGGTAAACTTAGGAGAAAGTAAAGTTGCCCTGATAACCATAAGAGCTTTATTCCAGAAATTCCCTTGGATAAAAAATATTCTTCTTACCTGCACAGATCGTAATGCAGCCTCATGGATTGAGAAAGAAGCTAAAGACAAGAAAAAGTATAGGGGTCAGATTCTCCAGCAATACGCTCCTCTTGACTCTATCTTTTGGGTAAGACGTTTCCTTCGTTATTGGAAGCCAAACCTTGCTATCCGAATAGAATCAGAATTTTGGCCCAACCTGATTATAGAGACAGCAAAAACATGTCCTTTACTCATGCTTCAGGCACGAATGTCCAAGAAAAGTTTCGTTCGCTGGAGACGTTTTTCATTTCTTTCTGAACGTATTTTTTCGTCATTTTCACTTGTGGTATGTCAAGATGATTCCTATATTGGAATTTTTCGCTCCTTGGGCTCTCCATCCTGTGTCTCTTCCGGTAATTTGAAACTTGCCCAAGCAGCCACATCTCTTGACAGAAAAAGGATTTTTTCTCTAAAAAAAATTCTTGGCTCTCATACGGCTTGGCTTGCCACAAGCACTCACCCGAAAGAAGAGCAAGAAATCTTGTTGGCTCATCAGATATTATGTCAAAAATTTCCCCATACTATTCTCTTTTTAGCCCCTCGCTATCCAAAAAGAAGCCCTAAAATCCGATCCTTTCTGTTTCAAAATGGATTTCAACCTATCCTTCATTCTGCCTATCAGCAAGAGAAAGAACTTTGGGAAAAAACAAGAGATCAAAAGATCGTCTATCTCATCGATACCTTTGGTGATCTTCCTTTATTCTATGATCTTATTAAGATTGTTTTCGTCGGAGGTAGTCTAGTACCATTAGGAGGACACAACATTATAGAACCAGCCTCTTATGGGTGTTCGCTTCTTCATGGACCCTATCAATCTAATATATCATCCTCTGCTTCTTCCTTGGCTCAAGTGGGGGCCTCAAAACAAATCCAAGACTCTCATGACCTTGCAAAAGAAGTATCTCATCTATTTCAAGATGAAAAATATTGTAAAAAGAGCGGAGCTTCGGCAAAAAAATATGTTGAAAAGAATCGAAGACAGCCTGTGAAAGAAATGACAAAAGCAATCGAACCCTTTCTAAAGAGAATCAATTCAGATACTATGCTGGACATCCAATAATATACTATGCTTCCCGATGTGATCTTAAATAACCTCAATACCAATTTTACGGGAGTAACAGCTACCCTAGTCAACCTCTATCCATTTCAAAGAAAACTTGTATCTGTAGGTCTTTACGGCTCTTCCATTCACTGCAATGAGAGAAAAGTCAGTCTTTCCGAGATCCTTCGCTGTGGCCGGACTCCCCCCCCTGATCTCCCTTTTCGGATTTGGCATGCACGCCGAACAAATGAGCTATGGATGGGAATTTTACTTCGAGACCTATATCGAATGAAAATTAAAATCGTCTATACCTCAACCAAGAAAGGCCATCATTCTTTCCCTCTTCGATTTATGATCAAAAAAAGTGATGGAGTCATTGCAAATACTGAATATACTGCACGACTTCGCCCAAAAGTTCTTGCTGTAATTGCTCATGGTATAGACTTAAACCGATTCTACCCTCCTCCAAATCAAAAAGGGATGTGGGAATCCTACGCAAGGAAAAGAGGGCTTCCTGGGAAAAGAGCTATTGGTCAGTTTGGAAATATTCGTCCAGAAAAAGGAAGCGATTTATTTGTCAAGGTGCTTTGTAAAGTACTTCCAGACTTTCCTGATACAGTTGCTGTCATAGCCGGAAGAACTTCTTGGAGGGATAGAAGCTATAGAAGGCAACTTCAAAAAGAGACAATTCAAGCAGGTATCGCCAAACGTGTTTTATGGCCGGGAGAAATCCCTTATCATGAGCTTCCTGAGCTCTATCAAGCCTTGGATTTGTGTATTGCCTGCCCTCGCTATGAAGGCTTTGGATTGACTCCAGCAGAGGCACTTTCCTGTGGTACTCCAATACTTGTTTCAGATACAGGTGCCTTTAGCTCAATGGTAAAAGAGGGAAAGACAGGTTGGGTGATTCCATGCAATGATAGTAAAGGACTTGAGAAACAATTGAGAGCTTTTTTAGAAATTCCTGCAGCAGCAGAAAAGATGTCAGAAGACTGCAAAAAGCAATCATCTCAATTTTTTTCGGCTGAAAAAGAAGCTCAGGAAATTGTCAAGGTATATCAAAGACTCTGGAATGAGTAGCCAAAATACAGGTGGATTATTTTCTTGGCTTCTAAAAGTGATTTTTCAAAAGTACGTAAATGCTTCAGAAGTGGACAAACCCCTTAGTTTTGTAGTATAACTTAATTTCCTTATGGCTACATCTAAAAAAAAGAAAATTACCCGTAAATCTGTATCGCTTACAGATTATCTGAAAAATACTCCTCATTTTTCTTGGAAGAAAGGAAACAATGATGTATTAGCCGTAGGAACAGCTCATATATCAGCCCGTTCTGTCGAGGATGTCAAAAAAGTCTTTCATCTGTACAAGCCCGATCTTACGGCTGTCGAATTATGCAAACCTCGCTGGGAAGCTCTCATCGATCCTGACCGATGGAAAAGGCTGGATATTAACCAAGTAATCCGCCAAAAGAAGATATGGCTCTTATTCAGCTCTCTCATTCTCTCTGCATTTCAAAAAAAAATTGGAAAGGAAATGGGAGTCGAACCGGGGGCAGAAATGAAAACAGCAATTCGACTTGCAGAAAAACATACAAGTAAATTAGCTCTTGTAGATCGAGAAATTCGTATTACTCTTGCAAGGTCTTGGGCTCAGATTGGTTTTTTTTCAAGGATATGGCTCTTTCACCTCCTCCTAGCCTCTCTTCTGGTCAAAGGAGAAGACATTCAAGAAGAACAAATTGAAGAGCTCAAGTCTCGTGATATATTAGAAGACCTTTTAGCTTCCCTCCCTCCAAAGTACCATTCTATTCGAAAGGTGATACTGGATGAAAGAGACGAATGGATGGCAGAAAGTATTCGTAGGGAATTGAAAAAATATCGGCATCCAAAATCATCTCGTCGAAAAAAAACAAGGCTTCTTCTCGTAGCTGGAGCTGCTCACCTCAAAGGAATCGAAAAAAATCTCAAAAGCAGAAAGTCAATCAATTTGAATAAGTTGATGAATATTCCTCGACGAAGTTCTTGGGTTCAAGTGCTTTACTGGGTGATTCCTACAATGGTTATTTTCGCAATTGGAACCCTGTTTTATCGCCAAGAAGTAGGAGTCTCTACGATCCGAGAACTTGCTATCAGCTGGATACTGACCAGAGGCATCGGAGCCGGTGTTGGGGCATTGATAAGTTTATCTCATCCAATAACTATCATCGTCACGATAGTGACAGCTCCTCTTTCTTATTTTTTAGCGTTTACAGGGCTTCGCTTATGGATGATTTCCTCCTTATGTGAGGTTCGTTTTAAGAAACCACGTGTCGAAGACTTTGAAAATATTGCTTCCGATACAGAGTCTTTTAAAGGCTTCCTACAAAGCCTTTATAAAAACAGGGTGATTCATCTTGCCTTTCTCATATTTAGTATTTCCATGGGACTTGCAGTAGGGAGTCTTTTATTTCTGAAAATTGCAGCGGGAATCATTTTTTAA
>JABABJ010000121.1 GCA_014238275.1 Leptospirales bacterium
ATCCAGCAAAAAGTTCGATCTTCATCTATAATAATAATATAGTCTTATTTTTAGACACAAAAGATATAAACGAAAAGATAAAACAAGCTATCTATCATTAGAACTGTCAGTTTCCAGAGCAGGGATTTTATAAACCCTAAGTTGCACCCTCCATCTGGGGTTCAACTTAGGGACGCCAAAACGGGGAGACTTGCAAAATGTGACAGCCCTCCGTGTGACTGTCGAGCTGTCTGCGAGCTGTCTGGCTTGTTCCGCTTATAGGAATATAATACTATTCCATTGAGAGAGCCAATTAAAAGTTGGCATCCAATTGATTATGAAGAAAATACTTGTTTTATATAGACCTACTTTCTCTCTTCAATGTTATCAGGAATATGATTCAATTTACTAAAAATATTTTTTCTAAAATGGGAAAAATAGATATTGAAGAAAATATAAATAGCTATATAAAAAATAACTCTAGTAATCTAATTTTCTTTTTTTTCTTATTTGTTGCGAACCTTTTCGTTTATGGTCAAAAATTATTTTTCCATTTACTTGCAACAGATGACTATGCTCAACTCCTCACTGAAGGAGGGGAACGTGCAAGTTGGGTGGGTAGATGGTTTGAAGGAATGATTTACCAAGACATTCTGTCAAAAACAGGAGGATCACTACTATACATCTTGCCGTATATTAATACATTGTTTGGAATTTTTTCATTCACTTTAGCAGGTTTTCTCACAGCACAGATACTAAAACAAAAGAGTAAATTCAATATAGCGATTGTAACTTTTCTTTGTTCAACTTCACCTTTTATAGCACACAATCTTTACTTTAATCTAAATACTCTTGTTTGGTTTTCAACTCTATTGGGAGTATACGGTCTTTTCCTAGCCTATCAAAGTAGATTTCTAGGAATGATAGGTTTTGTATTATTTGTTTGTGCAATTGGTACTTACCAAACTATAATTCAAGTAGGTCTAGCAATTATTATGATTAAAACCATACTAGATATATTGCAAACAAGAAGTAAAAGAGAATCTTGGAACTCTATAAGAGATGGATTGTTTTTTATAGCTTTTGTACTTGTAGCTTTGATTGTATCAGATAGTATAAATAGAGTATTATTAAAATACTATTATCATGTAGATCCTGTCCAAAGGTATGCTACTGCATTTGAAATACAAAATATTTCAGTTCATCTGTATAGACTACTTGAAATATATGCTATAAAGATTGATTTTCTTTACTTCAAAGACATCTTTAAGTTTACTATAATAGTAATAATTTTTTCTGGTGTGTGTGGTTTATTATTTTATGAAAAGAAACGTATTTTACTTAAGCTTGTAGTTGTAATTGTATTATTTCTTGCAACTCCGTTAGTTACTTTTCTACCTAAATTATTTGGGATATATATGCCCCTCAGGGCTCTTTATGCTGGCAATATATTTATAGCTGGATTGTTTCTGTTCTCTACAGTTTCTTTTAGGTTATTGAAAAATATAGGATTTTTAGCTTCTATGTTTTTCATAATCATTAGTATTTTTTATATTAATGTTTTCTTTTATTCTGGTTATAGACAAACAAGCTCTGATATCATCCGTGCAAATCAAATTGTAACAACTATCCGATTGCACAAAAATTATGAAAATGAAAGTAAGCTAACTTTATTCAAGATAGTAGGGCGAAAAAAATTCAGTGTGCCTGGATGGTTTACTCCTCAAGAAGCATTAAATACTGACTGGTCAAAATATAATGTATTTAGAAAATTTACGGATTTTAAATTTCAAGAGCTTGATGATGAGAATTATAAAATAATTGAAAATAAAATGATTGAAAAAGGAAAACTAATAGAATCCTATCCAGCAAAAAGTTCGATCTTCATCTATAATAATAATATAGTCTTATTTTTAGACACAAAAGATATAAACGAAAAGATAAAACAAGCTATCTATCATTAGAACTGTCAGTTTCCAGAGCAGGGCATCCGTGCCCGCTACGATCTTCTAATAGCAATAGTGCTGCCTCTTTTTAGTAAATATTTACTAATACGATAGCTAATACTTACTAATAATATGACTAAGAAGGAAGCAAAAAACGATGGGAGGATGCCCTATAGAGGCGATCGTTCATAGCGTTTCCAAGACCTTCGGCTGGAAGAAGATGAGCAAAAATAAGACGAAATCCTTCTTTACAGCATTCTGAAAGGCAAGAAAAAAGCCTTCGAGAGGCCTCTTGTAAATCTTTTTTCTTAGAAAGAAAAGCGATCTTACCCCATCCTATAGGAAGATATTCATCTCCAAAACTCAAGAAACAACATTGTTTCACAGGGACATTATAGTGTTGAAGGGTCTCTTGAACTTCTCTTGTATCTTCCCATCCTTCTGGTAAAGTCTCGGAAAGGAACACGATTAAAGGAGAAGAAGGGCAATAATGTCGACTTTGAAGCCCTGATGAAATTGGTCTTTTCTTTCTTCCTACGGTAGCATACATTTCTTTGATAGGTCTTTTGGAGATCTTCTTTTCGATCTTTCTTTCGATCTCTTCTATAGAGATTCCTCCGTGGCGAAGTATTTCAATTTCTTCGTTTTCATTCACATTCACAATGGTGGATTCTAAACCCACTTGACACGCCCCTCCATCTATGACCCCAGCGATTCTTGAACCTAGCTGCTCTATAACCATAGAGGCTGTTGTTGGGCTAAGGCATCCCGAAAGATTGGCAGAGGGAGCGGCGAGTGGGAAATTGCATCTCCGTAAAAGCTCAAGCATGATGGGATGATCTGGTACTCGAAAAGAAGCCTTAGGAAGCCCTGCATGGACAATACTCGAAATCTTACTATGATGACTCAATAGAAGGGTCAATGCACCAGGCCATAAGAGACTTAGTTGCTCCTCTATGGGAGAGCGAAAAGAAGCAAAACGAGCTACCGAGTCTTTATCGGGGAAGTGACAGATCAGAGGGTGAGTGAGGGGGCGCTTTTTCGCCTCAAAGACCTTTTTTACAGCAGTTTCATCGAGAGCGTTCGCAGCCAGCCCATATACAGTTTCTGTAGGGACACCTACAATTTCTCCTTCTTGAAGGGCATGACTTGCCTCCTCTATAGATAAGATAGGACTCATTCGGGAATGAGTACCGAGCGGAATACAGGTCCAGAAAGGGTTTGGCGTGCCGATTCTAGTATATCCTCTAAGGTAATTTTTTCTAATTCTATTAGCATTTTTTCGACAGGATTTTCTGTTTCACCTCGAAGCACGGGAAGAGCAATCATACTATTGAGGCCTGAGCTTGTTTCTGCCCTAGCAGCGATAGAGGTTCGAAGCGAAGCCTTTGCTCTCTCTAGCCTATCCTGACTGAGAATTGAATCGCAAATTCGATGTATTTGTTGTTCTACCTCTTGATGAACTTGTTCCAGTTCATTCACTGAGATACCGCAGCTAATCCCCATGATGTGGAATGGCTGATTTCTCATCATCCACGTATAAATTCCATAGCAAGACATTCCAAGTTCTTCTCGTATTCTTTCGAAAAGAAGAGCCGAGTCATTCCCTCCTAAAAGATAGCTCATCATATCTTGTTTGAATCTGTCTGGATGCTTTGCTGGAAGAGATGGAAACAGGAGGTTGTAATAGGCCTCTCGAATTCCGGGCTTGGAAAGCTCAAGGGAACCCTCCTGAAAGTGAGCCTCTTTTTTCGGTGATTCTTCCATCTTTTTGCTGTTCTGAAAGAAAGACTCTGCGTATTTCCGAGCTGTATCTTGTGATATCCCTCCTACGATAGATATGAGACAGTTCTCTCCGCCATAAAAACGGTTTTTAAACCCGTGCATCATTTCTACTGTAGCAGATCGTATCGTTTCCTCATATCCGATGATTGGATGATATTCTTTCCCGAAACATTTCTCAAAAGTACGCTCCATGAGAAAGCTTTCTGGATCATCTTCACGCTCACGGAGCTCGCTTAAAATAGGATTGAGCTCTTTGGAAAACTCTTCTTCTGGAAAAAGAGGATTGATGTACATATCTG
The DNA here is from genome assembly GCA_014238275.1 of Leptospirales bacterium. Taxonomy (GTDB): domain Bacteria; phylum Spirochaetota; class Leptospiria; order Leptospirales; family Leptonemataceae; genus JABABJ01. The sequence goes on from JABABJ010000121.1 coordinate 4,010, forward strand.
CAAGAATATCAAATCCTTCTTCAAATACCTCATTCAAAACGCTAATGTAATAGGCTGTGTGATCGTAGGAGGTATAGGCATTCATCTTGGCTCCTATATCGTTTGCTGCTCTGGAAATTCCCGTTGCTCCTGGACGCTTGGAGGATCCCTTAAAAAACATGTGTTCCAATATATGAGCCATACCTTTGTTACTATCTTCGGCGGAGGAACCTACTCCTGTCATAATCTTGATATTTGTAAGATAGCTTTGATTTGGATAATGTAGGAAACGAACATTTCCTATCTTATTGACGTTAATTTGGTTTGTCGAAAATTTCATAATAGTCCCTGAACAATAGACGGACGATGCCCCTATCCCGTTTGTTTTGCCCTCTTATTTTTGTAAAGTAAAATAACAGTGAGAAGTATCAAAAACAATGAGAAATATGGAAAAATCAAATCCACGGGGGTATCTTTTCTCTTCTCAATGACAAAATGAAGGAGCCATATTAGGTCTAGGTTACGAAGCAACTTAGCTTTGATCTTGAACTTACGTTTTTTTAGTTTTTTGTAGACGTGTAGATCACAAAAGTAGAGGATGGTCACTGTTACCTTATGTTGACCCATCTTTTTCATTTAACTCTGTTTACCATCGTTAGTGGAATCTTTTCCTATGCTGTTTTTAAGCGTCTAAGGCTTGTCTCAAAGGCTCAATCTGTAGGTCCTCTTGCATCTCTTGAGGCGAGGCTTCGTTCTGTCCTTCTGAACGTTGTTTTTCAATACAAACTCTTTCAGCATCCACTTCGAGGGATCATGCATTCTTTCATCTTCTATGGTTTTATTAGTTATTCCCTCCATACTGTCAGTCAGATCATAGCAGGAAATATGTGGTCGATCTTCTTTGCTCAAGGGACGGATCCATACCAGTTTCGAGTCACTGACTATATGAACCTAGGCCTTCTTCCTGATGGGAAAACGGGGGCTTTGTTCTTTCTAGTGCTCCTTGGGCTTATGGCTCTGACGGTCTTTTGGATGAATTCCTTTCGGATTGGAAAGAAGATTCATTGGAGGACATCTCCTCTTGTCCAATGGTTTTTTATTCTCTTGCTTGGAATTGAATTTACATCGATCTTTCTTTTAGCAAATACTTCGGGTACTCACTTTCATGAGTCTGTGGTTCAGTACTTTTCTCTTTTGGTATTGATAGGTCTTGGTTTTTTTGCCTATCGTCGCTGGATACGTCGCTCTGAGGAGCTTGATCTTCCTTCAGTTCAATCTGCTATTGTTCTCCTTCTCATTGCAGTGCTGATGATTTCCACTCTAGTGGGGCATAGTGCTCAAAGTTTTCTGAATGGATCTCATTCTAACTGGATGGATCGCTTGGTTTCTGTGATTCTTGCTCAAGTAGGCTTCCCTTTTGAGGGAAGCGGACTTGGAACGGCTGAGGCGATACGAAATTTTAGTTGGTGGTCTCATTTATTTACTGTTTATTCTTTTATGATATATGTTCCTATTTCTAAACACGCTCATCTGATCTTTGCTCCAATCAACTATTTCCTAATACGAAATCGCCCCTTGGGGCAGATGAGTATGATGGATCTGGAGTCGGAAGATGCTGTCTGGGGAGCGGCTAATCTAAGCGAGTTGCCTTGGACGAGTCTTTTGGACGGCCTTTCATGTATTGAATGTGGTCGATGCACGGTAGAATGCCCTGCACACCGTACAGGCAAGCCCTTAGATCCGAAAAAGATCATGGTGGATGTCAAACACGCTATGATGGAGTATCAAGGCGAGCTTCTGAAATCCTCTAATAGTTCATCTGGATCATCCGAGCCTGTTCCCTCGAAAATTATAGGAACTCCTTTCATCACGGAAGAGGAGCTTTGGGGATGCACTTCTTGCAATGCTTGTGTAGAGGCTTGTCCAGTAGGAAACAATCAGTTAGATGCAATTATGGAAATGAGACGAAATCTTGTTCTTTCAGAGAGTAAATTCCCTCCAGAGCTTCAGACTGCCTTTGAGAACATGGAAAGTCAATCGAATCCATGGGGGATTGGAGCTCATTCAAGAACTGACTGGTGTTCTGATTTGGATCTCAAGACAATGGAGGAGCAAAAAGAAGCTGATGTGCTTTACTGGGTTGGATGTGCAGCTTCCTTCGATGAGCGAAATAAGAAAATTGCTCGCTCTTTTGTATCTATTATGAAGGAGGCTGGTGTAAACTTTGCGATTCTTGGGAACGAGGAAAAATGTACGGGAGATAGTGCAAGGAGGGGTGGAAATGAATACCTCTATCAAACCCTTGCTAAAGCAAACGTCGAGACTCTAAACCGCCATAAGTTCCAGAAAATTGTAACTGCTTGCCCTCACTGCTTCAATACTCTCAAAAACGAATATCCTCAGATGGGTGGTAGCTATAATGTACAGCACCACTCAGACTTCATTGACGATCTTCTGAAGAAAAAGAAGATACAAATCGATCCCAAAAAACAGGAAAAAATGAAGTCTCGACGTGCTGTTTTTCATGATTCCTGCTATTTAGGAAGATATAACGAAATTTTTGAAGAGCCAAGAAACCTAATCCGTAAAGCAACTGGGATGGATCTTGCTGAGGCAGAAGATCATCATAGGAAATCACTCTGCTGTGGTGCGGGGGGTGCTCAGATGTGGATGGAAGAGAAATATGATCGAGTCAATGGAACTCGATCTCAACAGCTCATAGATACAGGGGCAGATACAATCGCCACTTCCTGTCCTTTTTGTATCACGATGGTATCAGATGGTGTGAAGTCGAAAGGACTTTCGGAAGATATTCGTGTTATGGATGTGGCTGAAATTACAGCAGTATCTATGAAGGGAGGAACGGAACAAGCTCTTCCCCTTGGAGGCTTTCAAGATAAAAGGTAGGGAATATCATCAAAATATCATCAAGTTTGCAAACAGAACAAACGCTTGCTTCAGAAGCAAATATCTAAAAAGAGCTTTCCTCTTCCTCCTGCTAATTGAGTGGAGAGTCTCCTGCCATCCCTTCATCGAGAAGAGAGATGAGCTCTACAGTCCTTCGTCCTATTTCTTGATCTCTTTTGAGAGGACTTTCTTCGCGTAAGAGACGCTCTTGAAGGAGTTCATCTGCGAGATTGATTGCCGCTAAAACAGCAACTTTAGAGAAGTTAAGGGTAGGGGTTTTCTTGATGATATCACGCATTCGAGAGTCCACAAGCCTCCCAATTTCAGCCATATAGCCGTGCTCTGCTCTCCCTTGGATAACATAATCGCTTCCTAGTATGTCTATACGAGAAGAGTTTGTCATTTCAAGCCTTTCAATTTAAATTTACTTGACGTTTTTGTGTTTCGTTTTTAGGTCTTTACGAGGTGTTCTTCTCTATTTCTACAAGAAAATCATCGTCGTCACCTTCAGGATCCGCCATGTCTAAAATTTCATTGTTTTCTTTACCTCCTTCCAGTTGAAGAGACCAATCATCCTCTTCTTCATCTGAAAAGCTAGCATCGGTAGCGGGAAGATCTGTCAGAGGCTCCTCATCCATATTAGGTGAAGATGATGAGGAGGTAGTATGGGAAGATGGGCTTTTCTGAGGCTCAGCTGGGTCATCTATGATGATAATATCATCTTCTTCAGTTTCATTGAATATTTCTGTTCCTCCTTGCTTTGAGATGGATGATTTTGTTAAATTTCTTCCTGAGGGAAGATCACTTTCAATCTTCACAAAGCTTTCGTCTGAACTAGAAGTACTTTTTTGCGTGGTCTCCAGAGGAGTTGTATGGGAAGGAGGAGGTGAAGACGGGGGAGGAGTTGTATAGGAAGGAGGCGGTGAAGACGGGGGAGGAGTTTCATAGGAAGGAGGCGGTGAAGACGGAGGAGAGCTATAAGATGGAGTTGAGGAAGTATGAGATCCAGTATTGTTGAACCTATTCAACATATCGCTAATTTTACGCTCTAGCACATCTTCTCTTCCCCTTAGATCCTGAAATTCTCGTGAAGTCTCTTCAATTTGGCGGCGAAGCTCGGTAGTTTCCGTTTCCTTCTCTTTCAGTTTATTTTCAAGCTCATGGCAATCGCTACGGTACCTTTGATTTTCCTGATCCAAATGAGAGTTTTCCGAACGTAAATCAGATATCAACTCTAGTGCACGAAGCACTCTTCCTTCAAGTTCATCAAGCTGCTCTAAAGAGACCATAAAACCACTCCATAGTTAATAACGGCATATACAAACGCAATAAAAACTTTTTTCGCTGCTTTTTTAAGCATTTTTTTATTTGCTATCATTCTTTTCAATGACAATATTTCTTAATATCACTCCTAAATATTTGTTTTTCGGGCTTGGTTTTTTCGATATTTTTCAACAGCAGCAAAAAAATGACTATATTCGTTTTTTGCGTTCCATGCAATGTAGCCCGAACCACCTGCGTATTCTGCTGCAAGAATCTGCTGATAGATATAGTTTTGATAAGAAAGTCCTGTCTTTGCAATACTCATTCGAAAGGCTTGGATATAGGCAACAATTCTTGCATTCCCTTTGACTCTTCGGACTGAATTACGAATACTCTCAAAAACTGTTTTATGTGGATCTCGTATATGTTTTGGCATCCCATAAAAGTGTGAGGGATAAGCCATTGGATAGATTAGATCTACTTGGGATGCGAAAAGCTCTAAATTTTGTCCTATTAAGTCATCATAATTAAAAGCAACCCTTCCAAAGAGATCTGCTCCAAGTCTAATTTTATAGGGTCTAATTTGCTTTCTCACTTCTTGGAGTATCTTTTTAATGCAAAGATAGCGCTTTGCAAGGCTCAAACCTTTGATTTTCTTTGTATCTGTAAAACGTATATAATCCAATTGAATTTCCATGAATCCTTGAGAAGCAACATTTCTCACAAGACGATAAATTTTCTTCAGATGTTCTTGAGGAGGAGGATAGCTCTTGAGTCCACCTTGAAAAACAACAATACGTGCCACAATGTAAAATCCCTTTTGAGAAGCATATTGCAAGAAGTCTTTTTTTGGCATTCGAGGTTGAACATCTATAATCAACGTATTCATTCCATGATTCCATGCCTTAGAAAGCAGATAAGTATATTTGGGTGGATTTCTTATTGTAGAATTGTTTACATAAATTCCTCTATAAAAAGAAGGCGAAGGATGACGAAACCTTCCCGCAAATTTTGAGTTCTGAAGATCAGAAGATATTTTCTTTTTTCTTTCTTTGATCTTCTTTGGCTTTTTAGTTGACTCTGAGATCTTTGTGGTGTTCCATTTGTGTTTGACTTTAGTTTTCTGATTCTTTAAATATGCCTTGGCTAGGTTTTGATGGGTTTTTGTCTGAAGCAGAGGAGTCTTCTTGTTTGATGACGACTTTTCTTTTTCTCTTTTTCTTTGGCTACTTGCTTTGATTTCTTCTATATAAGTATTTGGAGGAACATTATTTGGAGGAGGATTCGGAGTATTTGAGAAAGACTTTGGATACTTTGGAGCCGTAGGAGTCGCTGAGTTGCGAAAGAGAAAGTGGTAGAGCTTATCACTTTGATTTTGATTTGGTCCTGTGACTTTGGGAAGCTCTCTTATGTTTTCTCCATATAAAGGAGAGAATAAAAAAGATATAGGCTCAAAATGAAATATGATAAAAAGAGCAAAGATGCATAAAAAGAAATTTTCTTTTTTAATACTAAAAAGCATTTATTTGATTGTCGGATTCACTAGACTACTTATCCACAATAATCCAAGAATACTTGCATATTAGGGAATCAAATTTACTTTGACAGATTAACAGTCTTTTGAATCTTCTGCTATGATCCAGTAAGAGAGTGGTTCTTTTGCTTTTCATAGCCTTCTGAAGGCAAGAGGACAAAAGATTTTTTGGGATTGATACGCTTAAATCGCTTAAAAGGAGAAGAGTTTTGGCTCAATCATCGATTGATTGAGACGATTGAGGCATGTCCAGACACTGTTATCGTCCTTTCCAATGAGCATAGATACGTAGTTCAGCAAAAACCCGAACAAATACGAAAGATCATTCAGGCCTTTGAGAAAGAAATTTTTCCTGCCAATTTAGGAGTCAAGACCGAAAATTAAGTACGGTCTTTGTCTTTTATTATGGATATAGCAACATTAGCAGGTCTCATTGGTGGTAGTGTTGTCATTCTGTTTGGAACCCTGTACACGGGTCTTTCTCCCATAGACATCATTAATATCCCTGCACTTATGATCACCTTTGGGGGTGGAATTGCTGCTGCAATTGTATCGAATCCACTGAAACAGTTTACAGGGATACCTCGATTTACTCGTTTTGCTTTTATATCTGCTAGCTTGGATAAGAGTGGGTTAATTATGACGCTGGTAAGCTTTTCTGAGCGAGCCCGTAGGGAGGGACTTCTTGCACTGGAAGATGATTTAGTCAGCTTGGATGAGCCCTTTCTGAAAAAAGGAATCCAATTGGTTGTGGATGGAACAGACCCAGAGCTTGTGCGGAACATATTGGAAACAGATATCAATAATATTCAGCAGAGACATAACGCAGGGATTTTGTTTTGGGGTGATTTAGGGAACTATCTTCCAGCCTTTGGGATGATTGGAACTCTGATAGGACTCGTACAAATGTTGAAAAATCTTGGCTCAGGAGATCCCTCCGCAATTGGTACTGGTATGGCAGCTGCCCTTATTACGACTCTTTATGGAACCATAGGAGCGAATCTCATTGCACTTCCCATAGAGGCAAAGCTTCGTTTGAGAGATCAAGATGAAGTTTTGATGAAATCCATCATGCTGGAAGGTATTTTAAGCATTCAATCGGGAGATAATCCTCGTATCGTTCAAGATAAGCTCTCATCTTTTTTGCCTCCTGCAGAAAGGTCTTCTCTGGAACAAGAAGAAAGAAGGGGATAACAACCGAATTTCTCTTTTCATCGTTGCAGTGAATCCTACAACACTAGGTCAATGATTGATACTTTTCAGTCACTTTACTACTATTTTGACTCTTATAGAGCCATCTTTCGAACCATCTTTCGAGCCATCTTCAAAAAAAATTTATTTTTTTTGCTGAAAATATAAAAATAACTAGACATGTTTAGAGGGGGTTTCCTCATGGATTATTGAGATTGAGAATAGGAATCAATCTCAATAGCTATAGCAAAAAAGAGGTCTAACTAAAGTGAAAAATAATTCTATATTTGATTCAAGGCAAGATTGTCTCATGGATTGTCTCATGGATTTTATCTTTGCTTCGATTCGAGCTAATGTCGCTGCTTTGATTTTTGCCCTATACATCTGCTCCTTCCTTTACGATGTGAGCCAAGGGCTTCAGGCACAGGAAAGCTCTCAATCAAGGAAAATCAATGAGCTAAGGGATCAGATTCAAGTCTTGGCAAAGGAAATAGATAAGCTAAAACTGGAAAAGGATATTGTCCCTTCTCAAAATGCTTCAGAAGATTCTTGGAAGGATTATGGCTTTGGACCAGCATCCTCTAAGATCTACCAAAAGTTCTCAGGTGTTTCTATAGGAGGCTATGGAGAGGTTCTCTACAACAACTTTGCATCTCAAGACGAATCGGGAAGGGATGTAGCAAGAGACAAGAACTATGATATTCTAGATCTTCTTAGGGCGGTCTTTTATTTTGGATACAAATTCAACGATAGAATCATCCTCAACACTGAGATCGAAATTGAACACGCCAAAGAACTGAGTGCTGAGTTTGTTCAGTTGGATTTTCTGATTACAAACTCTATTAATTTTCGAGCAGGACTTCTTTTAGCCCCTCTTGGTATTGTAAACGAGATACATGAGCCACCTACTTATCTAGGAGCCAATCGCTCTTTGACTGAAAGATTTCTTATCCCAACTACATGGAGAGAAATAGGATTCGGTTTTTTTGGCAAATGGAAGGGAATTCACTACAAGCTGTATGCTTTTGGTAGCTTGAATGGTGTTAATTTTAGTTCTTCAGGGGTTAGAGGAGGAAGACAGAAAGGAGCCAAATCTCTTGCTGAAGATTTTGGAATGGCTGTTCGTCTGGATTATAAAATAGGAGGTTTCCTAGTAGGGGTTTCTACGTTTTTTGGTGATTCTGGTCAGAACGCAAATAACGCTGAGTTGGATCTTCTTACGTCCATTTCTGATTTTCATATCGACTGGAAATGGAAAGGAATCTATTTCCGAAGTGTCCTTTCCCTTGTGGCTCTCGATGAAGACGGTGTAAGAGGGATCAATGAAATCAATTCTCTCGAAGGCGATGATTCCATAGGAACATCCATGATAGGGGGATATTTGGAATTTGGCTATGACCTACTCTACTTTCTCAAGAAGAATACCCATGTTTTGATGCCATACATACGTACAGAATGGCTTGATACCCAGCTTAGTGTCCCAGGTGGCTATTCTCGTGATGCAGCTAACAGTCGAAGTATTTATACCTTTGGGCTATCTTATCTCCCAATCCCTAATATTGCTTTTAAAGCAGACTATCAGCTTATGCTGAATGCAGCTGATACAGGGATAAGCCAGTGGAATGTCTCTATGAGTTATTATTTTTAGGGAAACTTCAAATCATAAGAGCATTTGCTTGGAAACTCAAATACATGAAAAAAATCAAAAAAATTTTATTTTTTTTACTAGAAATATAAAAATAACTAGACATGTACGCCTAATTGAAAAGTCTGACTATCAGAATATATTTTCGAGTGGGTTTAAAGAATGTCGAAGGAAAAATTTGAACGAACAAAGCCTCATGTGAATGTGGGGACAATTGGTCATGTAGATCATGGCAAAACAACGTTAACGGCGGCTATTACAACTGTACTAGCTGCTGTAAATAGTGGCGGTACTAACAAAGCCGTAAAATATGATGAGATTGATAATGCTCCCGAAGAGCGAGAGCGTGGGATTACCATTGCAACTTCTCATCAGGAATATGAAACAGAGAAGAGGCACTACGCTCATGTTGACTGCCCTGGGCATGCGGATTATGTAAAGAACATGATCACAGGGGCTGCCCAGATGGATGCTGCTATTTTGGTCGTCTCTGCAGTAGATGGTGCGATGCCTCAAACTCGAGAGCACATTCTCTTGGCTCGTCAGGTGGGGGTCCCTTCAATAGTCGTATATTTGAACAAGGTAGACTCAGTGAAAGAAGATGAGCGTGAAGAAATGGTTGAACTTGTAGGGGAGGAGGTTCGTGAGCTTTTGCAGAACTATGGCTACCCTAAGGATACTCCGTTTGTGCAAGGTTCCGCTCTCAAGGCCTTAGAAGGAGATGAGTCTGAAATAGGAAAGGCGTCAGTCTTAAAGCTAATGACTTCCTTGGATGAATATATTCCTGAGCCAAAGAGAGCTATTGAGAAGGACTTTCTCATGCCAGTAGAGGATGTTTTCTCGATTACAGGAAGAGGGACTGTCGCTACAGGAAGAGTAGAGCAAGGAAAGGTGTCTATCAACGACGAGATAGAAATTGTCGGGGTTAAAGAGACCCAAAAGACGGTTATTACAGGGATCGAAATGTTTCGGAAGCTGCTGGATGATGCTCAGGCTGGTGATAATGCAGGGGTTCTTCTCCGAGGTCTGAAAAAAGATGATATTCAAAGAGGGCAAGTCCTTGCCAAACCTGGAACCATTAAGCCTTATAGAAAATTCAAGGCTGAGGTCTATGTCCTTACAAAAGAAGAAGGGGGGAGGCATACTCCATTCTTTAACAAATATCGGCCGCAGTTTTATTTTCGTACTACGGATGTTACTGGTTCTGTGACTCTTTCTGAGGGGAAAGAGATGGTTATGCCAGGAGACAATACCTCAATGGACGTGGAATTGATTACTCCCATTGCGATGGCGAAGGGTCTGAAGTTTGCTGTCCGTGAGGGCGGTAAGACAGTAGGTTCTGGTGTGGTTGCGTCTATTAGCGAGTAAATGAGGGGTCTTGTGATAGTTTATGGCAGATCGTATTCGTGTAAAGTTAAAAGCATTCGATCACAAGTTGATCGATCGTTCTGCTGCTGAGATTGTCATTACTGCTAAAAAGACAGGAGCAAGGATTTCTGGTCCAATTCCGCTTCCAGCCCGAATTGAAAAGTTTACAGTTCTCCGGTCTGTTCATGTGAATAAGAAGGCAAGGGAGCAGTTTGAGATAAGGACTCATAAATGTTTAATAGATATCATGAATACAAATCCTGATACCGTAGATGCCCTGATGAAGCTGCAGCTCCCTGCAGGAGTCTCGGTAGACATTAAGAGCTGAAGAGTTATGAAGGCAATGATTGCAAAAAAAATAGGTATGACAAGCCTCTTTCGTGAAAATGGAGAGATGCTTCCAGTGACTGTTTTGTATGCAGGAGATAACTATATTACTCAGATCAAAACTAAAAAAAAAGACGGATATGATGCTGTTCAAATCGGTGTAGAGCTTTCTTCCGGAAAGAATATGACAATGGCTGAAAAGGGTCACCAAAAGAGCTTAGGGCATTCCTGCTCGATTCTTCGTGAGTTTCGAGTTGCTCCTTCTCAGGAGATGGAGGCTGGCAAGAGCTTGAGTTTGTCTGCTCTGCAGCAAGGAGAGAAGGTGAAGGTCACAGGAGTTTCCAAGGGAAAAGGGTTTCAAGGGGTGATGAAGCGTCATGGCTTTGGAGGAGGAAGAGCGTCTCACGGTTCTGGTTTTCATCGCTCTCCTGGCTCACTTGGAGCAAGTGCTTATCCATCTCGTGTTTTTAAGGGGCGTAAGCTTCCTGGTAGAATGGGTTTTCGAACTACTTCAATTTCCAATCTTGCTATAGAGCTTGTAGATAAAGAAAAAAGCCTCATCTTTCTTAGGGGCTCTGTCCCTGGACATCGTGCTTCCTATATGAGTCTGGAGGTGCTTCCCTAATGAAAGCCCCTCACTTCCGTTCTGATGGTACTCGTGTGGATGAGGTAGAGCTTCCTCCATCTATTTTCGAGCCTAGTTATAATCCAACTCTGATCGCCCAAGTGATTCGTACAGAGAGAGCGAACAATCGTCAGTCTTCCTTTAGGCTTAAGGGGAGAGGACAGGTTTCTGGGGGAGGGAAAAAGCCATGGGCTCAAAAGGGAACAGGAAACGCTCGGCAGGGGAGTATTCGTTCTCCTCAGTGGAAAGGGGGAGGTGCCCCGTTCGGGAGTCAGAAGAGGAATTATAAAGTATCTCTCCCCAAGAGAATGCGAAGAGCAGGAATGCGTTCTGTTTTTTCTAAGCGTGCTGGAGAAGGGGCTATTTCTATTTTAGACAGTTTCAAGATGGAAAGTTATAGCACCTCTCGGGCTTATGCTATCTTCCTGAAAATGGGCTTATTCCCTAGCTCAACGATTGTCTTTGTCGCATATCAGGCTGATGATAAAATGAAAAAATCGTTTATTAATATACAAAATATTCGACTCGTTTGTGCGGAAAGGATACTTCTTCCTGAGATTCTTTACGCGGGACAGCTCGTGATTTCAGACTCGGCTCTTCCTTTCTTGGAAGAAAAATATCACAAACAAAGGCAAGTGAGCAGAGGAAGTTTCTCTGAGGAAGGTGAGGGGGAATCCTGATGGATTATACTCAAGTGATTTATTCTCCTGTGATTACGGAGAAAGTGGAGCTTTTGAAAAAAAGTCTCTCCTCGCATGAAAGGTATGTGTTTCGAGTGCATCAAATGGCGAATAAAGAGATCGTTCGTCAAGCCCTTCGTTATTTATACAAGGTCAAGGTTCTTAAGGTCAATATCATAAACGTTCCAAGTAAAATGAAAAGTTTTCGTAGGCAGCCATCTCGTCGTCCAGGATGGAAAAAGGCAGTAGTTACCCTTGCACCGGGTCAGACTTTGGATCTTCTTGGAATTGCAAAAAAATGAGTCGCAAAAAGATGAATCACAAAAAAGATAAGGTAGAGTTGGGTTATAAAGAATGACAATAAGAAAAAGTAGACCAATGACTAGCTCGCTTCGCTATAAGACAGTGAGAGAAACTCGTTCTTTGGACAGTGAACCCTTGCCTTCTGGGCTGATACAGAAGCTTAACTATAAAGCAGGGAGAAATCATTCAGGGAGGATGACGAGTCGGCATAAAGGAGGGCGTCATAAAAGGCGTTATCGTCTCATCGATTTCAAAAGGGATAAGGATGGAGTGATAGGAAATGTTGTCTCAATACATTACGACCCGAATCGTTCGGCAGACATTGCACTCATCTGTTATCAAGACGGTGATAAGCGTTTGATCCTTGCTCCCGATGGTCTCCAAAAAGATCAGGAGATTCTTGCATCTGACAAAGCACCGATACGTCCCGGAAATTGTCTCCCTCTGAAAAACATACCCCCTGGTTCTGTCCTTCATAATATAGAGATTCATGCGGGTAAGGGGGGGCAAATAGCTCGATCCGCTGGGACTGCTGCTGTCCTTGCGGGGCAAAGTTCTCCCTATGTTTTAATTAAGATGCCCTCAGGAGAAATGCGAAAAATTCATCAAGATTGTCGTGCTGTAATAGGTCAGGTTGGCAATCAAGAGCATAATCTAGTGAAGATTGGTAAGGCTGGTAGAAATCGTTGGAAAGGGAAGAGACCTCATACTCGTGGGGTTGCGATGAATCCTGTGGATCATCCCCTTGGAGGAGGAGAAGGAAAGTCTTCTGGGGGAGGGCATCCATGTACTCCTTGGGGGAAACCTACAAAAGGATGGAAAACTCGAAAGAAAAATAAAAGATCTGATCGATTCATTGTCCAAAGACGGACAGTTCGGAAAAAAGTAGGTTGAAAACGAGAGTATATACATGGCACGATCTCTAAAAAAAGGACCTTATGTGGAAGAATCTCTCCTTAGAAAGATTATGAAAATGAATGACTCAGGAGAAAAAAAGCCGATCAAAACTTGGTCTAGGCGCTCTACAGTTTTTCCTGAAATGACTTCTCATACCCTTTTAGTTCATAATGGAAGGAAGTTTATACCAGTACATGTTACTGAAAATATGGTAGGTCATAAACTTGGCGAGTTTTCCCCTACTCGTACCTTTAAGGGACATACTACCTTAGATAAGAAAATTAAGAGATAAAACGAATCAAGCACGAGCAATACAATATTACATAAATAGGAGATCAAGTAGTACATCAACAGGAAGTATATCAAATGGAAGCAAAAGCAATCGTTCGTTTTCTTATGATCAGTCCTCGAAAGGCACGCCTTGTGGCAGATGAGGTTCGAGGTTTTTCTTATCCAGAAGCAATAGACTTTCTGAACTCTATGTCGCAAAAAGCTGCACCTCTTATGCTCAAGCTCATTCGCTCTGCTCGTGCCAATGTGCACCAATCAAACGAAAAGATCAAAGATCAGGGCTTGTATGTGAAGAAACTCTATGTGGATAGTGGTCCAGTTTTGAAGCGTTGGCGTCCTCAGTCTAAAGGGAGGGCTGCTCCTGTGCTTAAAAAGACAAGTCATATTACTGTAGTCTTGGGAACGGAAGAGTAAGCTTATATTATGGGTCAGAAAGTCAATCCAATAGGAATTCGCCTTGGGATTACAAGGAGCTGGGCATCTCTTTGGTACGCCTCAAAGGATTATTCAAAGAACCTTCACGAAGACTTGATGATCCGAAGGACAATTTCTCAGCGTTTTAAACGAGCTGGAATTGTGAAAACTATCGTAGAAAGATTCCCTGAAAAACTGAATGTTAGTATACATACGGTTCGCCCAGGAGTAGTGATCGGTCAGAGGGGAGCAAGCATTGAAGCTCTCAAAAATGAATTCAAGAAAAAGATCACTATACCGCTAAACGTAAACATTATTGAGGTGAAAAAACCAGAAACTGTTGCTCAAATTATTGGAGATAATGTCGCACAACAGCTTGAACAAAGAGTGCCTTTCCGCCGTGTGGTAAAACAAGCACTTCGAGGAGCAATGAGAGGAGGGGTGAAAGGGATCAAAATAGCTGTTTCTGGTCGTCTGAATGGGGCTGATATGTCTCGGACAGGGCATTATAAAGATGGGCGTATCCCGCTTCATACTCTTCGTGCTGAGCTTGAGTTTGCAGAAAGTCAGGCTATGACTCCCTATGGAGTGATTGGAGTAAAGGTTTGGACCTATCATGGAGATGTTCTTGTTGGAAAAGAAAAAGAAGAGGATGACGATTATCTTGTGAAGCCCCTAAAGGGTTGAGATTCAAAACCTGAGGTTTATAAGAAGATAACAGAATATTATGCTTTCACCGAAAAAAGTCAAACATCGCAAGCAACAGAGAGGAAGACTCAAGGGGCGTGCTCTTTCTGGAGACAAGGTTTCCTTTGGGGAATTTGGACTAAAGGCAATTAGTAGCGGATATGTAACTGCTCGTCAAATTGAGGCCGCTCGAAGGGCAGTTACTCGCCACGTTCGTCGAGGTGGTAAGATGTGGATTCGTATTTTCCCAGATAAGCCAATGACAAAAAAGCCAGCTGAGACTCGCATGGGAAGCGGTAAGGGGACACCTGAGTTCTGGTCTGCTAGGGTTTTAATGGGGCAGATCATTTTTGAGTTGAGTGGGATACAAGAAGAAACAGCACGAAAAGCCCTTCGTTTAGCTCATCATAAGCTTCCTCTGAAAACAAGCTTTGTAACCAAGGAGGTTCTCTAAGTTTATGAAAGTTCATGATATGTCTGACAAGGATCTTGCAACTCTTTTGATCAAGTCTCGTAAAGAGCTTGTGGGACTTCGCTTCTCTTATGCCTCTGCTCGTTCGCTCCCCAGTCCAGCAAGGGTTCGTTTGCTTAGAAGGAACGTGGCAAGAGTTCTTACGATTCAGATAGAAAGAAACAGAAAAAAGCTCTTAGATGAACCAATAGAAAACCCCCTCGAAAAATCCAGCAAAGATACTAAGGATCCGAAAGAGAAAGCCAAAAAAGATTCATTAAAAGATTCAGCCTCGAAAGGTTCTATATTGGCAAAAGGAAAGAAAAAATAGCTTGAGCGAGTAATAGATGATTACAAAAGAACGAAAAAAGAACCAGAAAACTCTTCAAGGAAGAGTTGTCTCAGATAAGATGAGTAAAACAAGGACTCTTCTTTTTGTGAGGAGAGTGCAACATCCTTTATTCAAGAAGTCAATGATTCGATCGAGAAAGGTTAAATTTCATGATGAGAAAAATGAATCTAAAGAGGGGGACCTTGTGAAAATTCTTGAAACAAGACCACTCTCTCGTGATAAAAGGCATAAATTAATCAATATACTGGAGCGTGCAAAATGATACAAACAGAAACAGTTTTGGAAGTAACGGATAACACTGGAGCTCGGAAGGTGAGGTGTATCAAGGTCTTGGGAGGATCTCACAGGCGTTATGCAAGCATAGGTGATGTGATTGTTGTTGCTGTGAGTCAGGCTCTTCCCTCTTATGGTCTGAAAGATAGAAGTGGCAAGAAAGTGCACAATAAGGCTGTCCAAAGAGCAGTGATTGTTCGGACAAAGAAAAGAGTACGTCGACCTGATGGCTCTTGGATATCCTTTGCTGATAATGCCTGTGCTCTCATTGATGAAAAGAAAAATCCAATAGGTACTCGTATATTTGGACCAGTTGCAAGAGAGCTTAGAGAACATAAGTTTATGAAAATAGTGTCTTTAGCTCCAGAAGTGCTTTAACGAATGAATCAAAATAGAAGAAAACAAGATTTTAGCCCTAAGGTTTATGTGAAAACAAAGCTCAAGGTGGATGATGAGGTAATCGTGATTTCAGGTAAAGCAGCAGGGAAACGTGGGAAGATTATGTCATTAGACCGTCGGAAGAATCGTGCTGTGGTTCAAGGTGTAAATCTTGTCAAACGATTCCAAAGACCAACTCAAGAGAATCCTCATGGAGGAGTATTGGAAGTAGAGTTTCCTCTCCCCCTTCCTAAATTGATGTACTATGACTCTAAGACTAAGAGAGGTCGAAGGATTCATTGGGAAGAGAGGAATGGAAGCAAGGTACGAGTGATTTTTGATAAGCAGAAAAAAGAAAAGAGAGAGATCAAAGAAAAGGAGAAAGAGAAATAACCCATGAGTCTTTTAACTAAAAAGTACAAAACAGATATCGTTCCATCGCTTCAAAAAGAAATGAATCTCGATAATATTATGAAAGTTCCTCGTTTGGAGAAAGTCATTCTGAATGTTGGTATAGGGAGTGCAGTTTCTGATGCCAAAAGCTTGGAGACTGCAGCTGAAGAATTGACTGCGATTAGTGGTCAAAGACCTGTCAAAACCTACGCTCGTAAATCCATAGCTGGATTTAAGCTTAGAGAAGGAGTAGCGATAGGAGTAATGGTTAGCTTGAGGGGTTTTCAGATGCTTGCTTTTCTGGATCGCTTAATCCATACTGCTCTTCCTCGAGTAAGAGACTTTCGTGGATTGAATCCTAAGGCTTTTGACGGTCGAGGAAACTACAACTTTTCTATTAAGGAGCAGATTATTTTTTCTGAAATAGATGTAGACAGTGTGGACAGTTATCATGGAATGAATATATCTATTGTGAGTACTTCGGAGGATGATGAAGAGGCCTACACTCTCCTAAAACGGATTGGGATGCCGTTTCGGGAAAGGAAAGCTAAGACTTCATCTAAGTCTTCGTAGGCTTTGGAAATATATAATAGCGGAGGAATCTTGATAAAGAATCATGGCAAAAAAGGCTCTTAGAGAAAAACATAAGAAAAAGCAAAAGTTTCAAGTGAGAGAATACAATCGATGTCTCCTTTGTGGTCGTTCTCGTGGATTCATGCGACGCTTCGCTATGTGTCGTATATGCTTTCGTCGCCTCGCAGGTTTTGGTCATATTCCAGGGGTACGAAAATCTTCTTGGTAGAATCATGCTTATGATGATGTTGAGTGTCTCTTATGAAAGATTTGGTGAAAATATGAAAGGAATCAAAGAATGAGTTTATCTGATCCTATAGCAGATATGCTTTGTCGCATTCGAAATGCGTCTCGAGCCAAGTATGATTGGATCATTCTTCCCTCCTCAAAAATGAAAGAAGCTGTTCTAAATGTCTTGAAAGAAGAGGGTTTTATCAGAGATTATAAGAGAGTTGAAGAGGGCAAAAAAAAGGATTTGAAAGTGCATTTGAGTTATTATAATAAAGAGCCTGCGATTCGCCACTTAAAAAAGGTATCGACACCGGGGAGAAGATCTTATATTCAAGTATCCAATCTTCGTCCTCTTCGTAACAATATGGGTACATATCTTCTTTCTACTTCCAAAGGGATTATGACAGGACGAAGGGCTAAGAAAATGAACTTGGGCGGGGAGATCATTTGCCAAGTTTGGTAAAAAAGAAATATGTCACGGATTGGTAATTCCCCTATTCAAGTCACTGAAGGTGTCGAATTGATAGAAGAAAACAAGAAGATTCATCTGAAAGGTCCCAAGGGGGTTCTTGAGCTTCCTCTTCCTGAAGGAATCGAGCTCCATCGTGAGGGAAATATCATTCATCTTAAGCGTAAAAACGATACGAGAAACCTTCGGGCAGTTCATGGAACAACAAGAGCTTTACTGAATAATCATCTCATTGGTGTTACAGAAGGCTGGAAGAAAGATTTAGAGCTCATAGGGGTTGGTTATCGTGTTCGACTCAAAGGGCGTGAATTATCGCTTTCACTTGGATATTCTCATGATATTACTTACCCTCTTCCAGATGGGGTTGATGCAGAGGTGAAAGACCAGACTAAAATTTCTCTTAGTTCTATTAACAAGCAACATGTGGGACAGGCTGCTGCGAAAATCCGCTCCTTTCGTCCCCCTGAGCCTTATAAAGGTAAGGGAATACGTTTTGCCAATGAGGTTATTGTCTTAAAAGCAGGAAAGTCTGCTCGTGCAGCTAAGTAAAGAAATGCAAGAGGCTAGGGCTTAAAATCAATATGAACCGTTTGGAACAAAGAAAAAAAAGAAGAGAACGACGGAAAGAGCGTGTCCGACATGCCATTCGTTCCAAGCGAGAACTTCCTCGACTTGTTTTTTCTCGAACGAATCGTTTTCTGTTTGCCCAAGTGATCAACGATAGTAAAGGGCTTACAGTATGTTTTGCAGCAAGTAATGAAAAAGATTTTTCTGTAAAAGGAAAAAATAAAATATCAGCGGAGGCTCTCGGTGTTTTAATCGCAGAGAGAGCTTTAGAGAAAGGGGTTCGCTCTGTTGTTTTAGATCGAAGGGGGATGCTCTATCACGGTAGAGTGCTTGCTTTTAGTGCTGCTGCAAGAGGAAAGGGGCTTGAGTTTTAATGTTTGAAAGATTTACTGAGGAAAAAATAGGAGAGACTGAAATAGAGATCTCGGAAAAGGTAGTCCAGATCAACCGAGTATCCAAGGTAGTAAAGGGAGGTCGTCGATTTTCATTTAATGCGATTGCGGTAGTTGGTGATAAAAATGGATCGGTTGGTGCTGGAATTGGCAAAGCGAATGAGGTTCCAGATGCAATCCGAAAAGCAATTGAGTCTGCCCGAAAAAAGATGACTCTTCTGAATCTAACTCGTAGGAATACTCTCCCCCATGAGTCGTTTGGACGTTTTAAGGCATCGAAGGTTTATCTTCGTCCAGCTTCCCCAGGGACTGGCTTGATTGCAGGAGAAGCTGTTCGTTTTGTTCTAGAACAGGCTGGAATTCACGATGTCTTAACGAAAGTGGTTGGATCCAAAAATATGCTCAATGTTGTTCATGCTACAATGTCTGCTCTTCAAAAGCTTGAGACTCCACTTCAATTTGCTCGGAAAAGGCGCATACATTTATACCAGTTATTTGAAGGATCGGAGCAAGGGGTATCTTCCAATACTTCAAGGAATCTGACTCCTCCATCGAAAGAAAAAAAGGAAGAGACTCTTCCTGCTGATACTTCTCTTGTTCCTCCATCTGGAGTGAAGGAAGAAAAGGGAAAAACATTAGCAAAGAAGGACGGGTTTGCTTCTGAACAGAAAGAAAAAAGTAAAGGTAAATCTAGCACTGAAGGCAAAGGTGAAATCAAAGCTCAAAAAGAAAATCTAGGATTAGCAAAAAAAACTATCGTAAAAAAAACTACTATAAAGAAAGATGAAGAGCTACAAAAAGTAAAAGCAGAGAAAGAGAGCTTATCATTGCCTAGAAGTCCATCTGCGAGAGGGATTGGAAATGAAGCCTGATAGAAGGAATGAAAGCACCCCTCCTGCAAGCTCAGGAAGTGTGAAAAAAGTGAGAGTCTCTCTTGTCAAAAGTCAAATTGGAAGCATCCCTAAGCATAGAGCAACCCTTCGTGCACTTGGTTTGAATCGTATTGGTAAAAGTAGAGAATTTACTCTTCTTCCACCTGTTCAAGGGATGATTCGACATGTCTCACATCTAGTGAAGGTGGAA
>JABABJ010000126.1 GCA_014238275.1 Leptospirales bacterium
CACTACTTCCCCGAAAATTTTCACTTCTTATACAGTGAAGATGGCCTTTCTTGGCATTTCCTCCATGAAGAAAAGGGTTTTTTAGCTGAGTCTGGAATTTGCTATCGCTGGAGATTCCTTCCCTTTTCAGCGAGGTACCTAAGACTTATATGCCGAGAGCTTCCTCGTACTCCTGAAGGAAAATATATAGTCCAGCTGATTGAAATCGAAATCTATGCCTTCCTCCCTGATATGCCAGGGGGTGCCTTAATCTCTCACTCATGGAAGGATGTCTCTCTTCCTCGGCTTGCGTCTACCCTTAGTTCAGGTCTGGTGCGACTTGCTAGTGATGGAGAGACAAAGGAGGGTGTAGTCATTCAGGGAAATGATCGTCGTCTTCAGAATGCTACTGTCAAGCATGCAGGTATTGTGGAGCTAGCATTGGATGGGGAGACAAAGGAAGGTGTAGCCATTCAGGGAAATGATCGTCGTCTTCGATATGCTACGGAGACTTCCTCTGGAATCGTTCGCTTTGCCCAGAACTCAGAAAAGAAAAAGGGATTTGCTGTGCAGGCAGATGATTCTCGCCTTGAGATCGCCTCGGAGGATCGTGCTGGTCTTATCGAACTTGCTTCTGATGGGGAAAATCGTTCAGGGGTTGTTGTGCAGGGGAATGACTCTCGGCTTCGTAATTCTACAGAGAACTTCCACGGTATAGTCCGTCTTGCCAAAGACGAAAGTACCAATCCAAATGAAGCCGTTCAGGGAAATGATCGCCGTCTTCATCGTGGGAATGTAGAATACCCAGGTATAGTGAGGTTTGCAAAACATGGAGAAAAGGCTTCCAAGGCTGCGATTCAATCCGATGATCCTAGGCTCAATGATGCTTCCGTACAAAAAAAAGGCGTTGTAATACTAGCACGAGATGGTGGAATCGAGCCTCAAACTGTCATTCAGGCAAATGACTCTCGACTTCAAGAGGCAAGCACGGAATCGAAAGGTATCGTTGAAGTAGCTCGCTTAGGAAGTAACTCTCCCGGTACTGTAGTCCAAGCGAATGATCCTAGACTTTCCGACAAACGCCATCCAATGCCCCACGAACATGATTATGCACACAAGAGCCACAGATTTGAAGATCACCAAGGAAGCCTGAAGATCCAAAAAGCACAAGGAACGGTTATTGCAAAGCTAGGTTCTCCCCCTGATGATCACGCTTCTATTGTTGGAGTCAACGATGGTGGAGGAGCAGGAATTCTTGGACGTGGACAGGAGGGAGTTACTGGAGCGGGCTTGGAGACAGGGGTTGTTGGTTTAGGCTTAGGAGGAGGGAGGGGAGTGCTTGGAGCTTCTCGCCGTTCTGCTGGAGGAGCCTTTGTATCGGAGAATTTTTATAGCCTTACGGCGGGCCACTCTCCGCAAGGGAGGAGCTTCTCAAGCTCTTCCCTTGCCTTTCTTGCACAAGGAGCCTCTCACTTTCGTGGGGCATTGTTTGTGGATGGTCAACCTTCCTGTATAGCCTTGTATTTCCCTACGAGCAAGAAAGATTTCCTGCAAGCTAACGATATTGCTGCCATTAAAGAAGAAGGCGATTTTCTTTACAAGCCCACCATAAAAAACGATAGCCAAGTATTCGGAGTAGTGGTCTCTTCAGCGTCTTTTGTGTGCAATCCCCCGAAAGGTTTCCTTCCCGATTTGAATGAGGAAGAGGCTGCTCCCTTTGTCTTTCAACCCATCCCAGATCATATTCTCGTAGCGGTTGCAGGGATTGTAGAGGTGAGGGTTATTGCGGACAGGGTGCCTGTTATGGCGGGGAACCTATTGGTGAGCTCCGATGAGCCTGGCTATGCTCAACGAGCAGAAAGTGGGGGTTATAAGGCAGGAGCAGTATTTGGTCGTAGCTTGGGGAAAATGGAGGCTGGGAAAAAAGGGAAGCTAAGAGTCCTTCTCACCGCTGCTTAAATCTTAATTTTTCCCTCCATTCCCCCAAGCTCAAAACGGAAGACAGAACTACATTTCTATGAAGAAAGCCAGCAATCAAGGCAAAAAGCAAAAAATATCCGAGATTTATGCCTTGGCTTCTGGGAATCGGCCGGTTTTTTCTTTTGAAGTCTTTCCTCCTAAACATCAAGCAGGTAGTGAGAAGCTACACGAAACACTCAAGGAACTCAAGCAAAAAGAAGCAGATTTTGTATCCATTACCTGCGGGACAGGGGGTTCTATACGCGAAAAGACATTAGAGTGGTCGCGTGAAGCAGCAGCATGCGGCCATACGGTAATGCCTCACTATACTTGCTTGGGAATCAACAGAAAGCACGTCTTAGACGATATAAGGGAGATAAAACGTCTAGGCATCTATAATCTCATGATTATACGAGGGGATCATCCTAGCAGAGCGGGAGCCCAACCCTTGCCTCAGGGAGACTTTCGTCATGCAAGCCACCTAATTGAGTATATTCATAATGAGGATCGAGATTTTTCAATAGGAGGAGCCTGTTATCCAGAGCTTCACCCAGAATCCTCCTCTATGGAAGAGGACTTGCTACATCTTAGGAGTAAAGTAGAGTCAGGGGCAGACTTTCTTGTCACACAGCTTTTTTTTAGGAATGAGTGTTATTTCCATTTTTTAAAGAATTGTCGTTCTCATGATATTACGCTTCCTATCATCCCAGGGATTATGCCTATCAGTAATTTCCGCCAGATTGAAAAATTTACACAGATGGCTAACTGTAGCTTTCCAGCCTCACTTTTGAAAGATTTAGAGCAATGTGGCACAGACGAGCTAAGGTTCCAAGAAGTGAGTTTTATATTTTCTTTGAAGCAATGCCGTGAACTGTTGGAGCAAGGAGCCCCTGGTATACACTTTTATACACTAAATCAAAGCCGTATACCAGTAGAGATCCTCAATGAGTTAGCCACTTCATCATCGTATTCTCCGAGACCTAAGCCCTCTTAAGACTTATAATAGAACTATAATTTGCCGGAACTCCTAATAGATCTCGCAAATTGTGTAGAACATTCCCTCTAAAAAACTTGCATTTTTTTTTACCAATTCCTAAAAAAATCTTCTTTTTGCTTGACCTTCTTGACCCCTATGACAAAATCGAGGAGCTATATTAGGCCTAGGTTACGAAAATGAACAAAAAACACCAACTTTCTTCTATCAATAAGCTCATTCACAAGAGCAATGACTAGAGGGACAACTCTTTTGCAAATCCTTAATTTTGCAAAAATGCGAGAATATTTTACAAAGAGAAGGTCGCAACGGCTTCGGCTTGCCCACAAGTTCAAGCTGCACTTCTTTTCTTTGATTCCGATATTTTTCAAAAGAAGCGTAAGTCTTGCAACAATAGCCCTTCACATCTTCCTCACTATGGCTTGGGAGTTGGATGCGGTACCCGACAATCAAATTGTGCCAAAAGATACTACTGGTCTTGTTAGAACACCAAGAGTCAATTCGGCTCAGACTGAGATCACAATAGCTGCACCCAACAACAACAAGGTCTCCCACAATCTGTATGAACAGTTTGATCTGGGCACTGGAGGGGTAAACATTGATAACACTCTCAACGCATCTCTCATCATTAGTGAGGTTCTGTCATTAACCGACGACCGCTCAGTATTAAGAGGTGAAACTAGAATTATCAATAACGATGCAGACTATATTTTTGTCAATCAAGACGGAATCGACTGTGTTGGATGTAGCTTCTCTGGAGCGAATAAGCTATTTCTGACTACAGGAACTCTTCAGGCTGCTGGAGGTGAGCTTTACAAGACCACCTTTGCTGACAATGAGGCTCTTCATTCTATTGACATCACTGGGACTGGGA
>JABABJ010000120.1 GCA_014238275.1 Leptospirales bacterium
CATTTTAGAAATTCTTGCAAGGAACGAAGACTGGCTTTCCTTGCATAGAAATAAAGCAAGGGGAAAAGAGATAAGTAGGGTAAACAAAAAAAATCGAGCGATAAACACAATAGTGATGATCCCCTCTCAATGAAGGAAATTTGTCAAGTAGAATTTCTATGGTTTTTGCAAAAGCTAATGAATACTGCTAATGAATACTTAGGATACGATAATTGAGATAGACAAAGATATCTATCATTCCCTTTTTCATAATATATGATTTCAGATAAAGAGCTCCTTCCCATAAGCTGTGTCATTCCAGTATGCAATCGGCCTCACCTCATTTCTGAAGCTATATTATCCGTATGGGAGGGAACAAAAATCCCTCAGGAATTGATTGTTGTTCTAAGTCCTTTTTCTGCTAAAAAGTTTTATCCTGATAAAAAGGCTGTCAAGGATGTATTTCAGGAAATTGTGAAGCAAGAGAATATTGATAGACAAGAAAACAAATCTACTCTGAGTCCTTTTTACTCTCAAGCAAAGATAGATTCACAAAAACAAAAAACTAATTTGAGTAAAAAAGATACTTGTTTAGCTCATTTGCAAAAGGAAAACATTTCCTCTCATTTAGAGGAAATGTTTCAGACGAGCTCTGGCATATATCTCCGTATGATTTCTTGCTCTAAGCCAGGAGTTTCTGCGGCAAGGAATCTAGGTGTTTCTTGTTCGTTTAGTCCATGGATTGCCTTTTTGGATTCAGATGACCTTTGGCATAGAGATAAACTTGAGAATCAGTGGGAGTATTTGAAAAAACGTCCTAATCTTCATGCCTGTCATAATAGAGAAGTATGGAATAAACATGGGCTCAAATTAAAACAACCAACTTTTTTACGCCCTCGCTTAGGTCGTTTCCTGACAGCTTCTTTTTTTCATTGTCTTGTTTCCTGCTCCTCACTCATCATACGAAAGAATGTCTTCGAGAAATGTGGCTGTTTTGATGAATCATTTGAGGTCTGTGAAGATTTTTTGTTTTTCTTGAATTATCTGGCCTTCTATCCAATCGGTCTGATTCCAAGAGAGCTCACGACAAAGCGATCAGGAAACTGGCCACAGCTTAGCACAACCCGTCCGTGCCTAGATGAAGAAAGAGTCCGAGCTATACTAACATTTTTAAGAAAAAATCGCTCAGAGCTGAATCTCTCACAATACCATGCCGCTCAGTCGGCATGTCAGATCAAACTCAGTATACTCAAGCAAGGAGCAGCAAAACGAGGGAAGGAAGATACTTACTCCTATCTCGAACAAGCTGTGAGTCGTTTTTTTCATGATATACCCTGAGATTTTGACAAAGAAAAATCATCCTTACATAAGAGAGTCAAAAAAATCAGGAACGACTTTTGTTGCACGTCCATGTCTCACATCATCAAAAAATACTGTTGCTTCAGATGGCTCCAAGTTTAGTTCCACACACCTTGCCTTCACTTTTCGAGCTATTTGAACAAAACCAGCAGCAGGATATACATTTCCAGAGGTTCCTATGGATACAAAGAGATCAGCACCTTCTAATGATTCATAGATCAACTCCATTTCTAAAGGCTGTTCACCAAACCATACAATATGAGGACGAATCACTCCTTCTTCTAAGCATTGCTCGCAATGATCTTTCGTATCAAGGTCTTCCCTGACCTCACTAATTAGACTGCATAGAGAGCATCTTTTTTTTAATATTTCCCCGTGCATGTGTATAATAGACTTAGTTCCAGCCCTTTCATGAAAATCATCAATGTTTTGTGTTACGAGTAGGAAGGTATTACCGTCCTTTTCCAAATGACGTCTTTCAAACCGAGCAAGAGCTAAGTGAGCAGGGTTTTCTTTGCTTTCCAGAATAGCTTTCCTTCGCTTGTTATAAAACTCATGTACTAAAGCCGAGTTTCGTTCAAATGCCTCTGGGACTGCAACATCTTCTATGGGATGCTCCTCCCATAGACCGTCGCTTGCACGAAAGGTCTTAATTCCAG
>JABABJ010000086.1 GCA_014238275.1 Leptospirales bacterium
ACAGAGTCTTTTAAAGGCTTCCTACAAAGCCTTTATAAAAACAGGGTGATTCATCTTGCCTTTCTCATATTTAGTATTTCCATGGGACTTGCAGTAGGGAGTCTTTTATTTCTGAAAATTGCAGCGGGAATCATTTTTTAAAGTATGGTTCATATAACCGCACAAAACATGAAATCAGTTCACCAGCCTTATTTTCAGGCAGAGAATGTTTTAATATATAAAAATAATATTTTAGAAGTTGACTCAATTCCAAACAATTCCATTGATTTGATTGTGACCTCACCACCTTACAATGTAGATATTCACTACAACTCTCTAAACGATGCTCTCTCCTACGAGGATTATCTAATTTTCATGCAAAAATGGATGGAAAAATGTTTCGATCTATCAAAAAATGAAGGTCGATTTTTACTCAATATCCCACTTGATAAAAATAAAGGAGGACAAAGATCAGTTGGTGCAGATGTTACAAATATTGCCAAAGATATTGGCTGGAAATATCATTCGACAATCGTTTGGAATGAGGGTAATATATCTCGCCGTACAGCTTGGGGTTCATGGATGTCTGCCTCTGCTCCCTATGTTATTGCCCCGGTAGAGTTGATTTTGGTTTTATATAAAGATAGCTGGAAAAAAACAGGAGGAAGTAGAAAAAACGATATTACAAGGCAAGAATTTATGGATTGGACAAACGGAATATGGACATTCAACGGTCAGAACAAAAAAGGGGCTGGTGGGCACCCTGCAGCATTCCCAATCGAGCTTCCCAAAAGATGCATAAAATTATTTAGTTTTATTGGCGATACTATCCTTGACCCCTTTCTTGGAAGCGGCTCAACACTCATCGCAGCATCCATTCATAATCGAAAAGGTATCGGGATTGATATCGATAAGAATTATTGTGATATAGCTATCAGACGGCTAAAAAAAGAAGCAAAAATTGATGAGAATAATTTATTTTAATATGAAAAGGAAATGAAAGGAACAATCAGATCCAAACAAAATAGCAGAAAACTCCAATCACAACTAGAATTACTTATGGAATTTTTTCAAAAAAATCCAAACAGGGATATTTCTCATCCGGAAGTTGTTGATTGGGCTACAAAAGAATACACTAAAAGAACAGATAAGGTTTTCAGGGATCCAGACAGAGGTATAAGACAACTCCATGAAAAGGGTTATTTGATTAAAATTAAAAAGGGAGTTTATCACTATAATCCAAATGCAATAAAAAAAAGAAATCTTCAAGATTTTTCGATAAAACTAAAAGAAACTATCCTGAAGAGAGATGAGTATAAATGTGTTATTTGTGGACAAGGCAAACAAGAAGGAATGGAGCTTCATGTTGATCACATAAAAGCGAGAGCTTTGGGTGGCAAGGCGAAAATAGAGAACGGACAAACCTTATGCTCAAAACATAATTTTATCAAAAAGAGGCTTGCACAAACTGAAACTGGAAAAAAAATGTTTATTCGTTTATATGATCTTTCTAAAAAAGAAGATCACAAAGAGCTGAAAAACTTTTGCCTTGATATATTAAAAATATATGAAGATCATGGTATCAATGGGCATATTATATGGAAAAAATAGTTACAGGAAACAAAAAAATTTCATAGACGAGCCTTCAGCTTGATAAGTTTATAATAACAAACTATATTCCCCCTTTTTTGAGTAGAACTTGCTTTTGATGCAAGCTACTACCCCTTTTCCCATCCTCTCCCCTTTGGAGGCTCTCTTTTGCCTCAAGAAGAACTCTCTTATAATCTTTGGGAATGACCTTGAGAAAATGCTCCCTTTCCTTCTCCCAATCCTTGAGAATCCCTCCAGCTCGGAGAGAACTCGTATAATTGCAATGCCTTGTGATGAGATCCAAGCATTCGTCTATATCATCCTCTGCTTCCAAGGATTCCAGATCAATCATTTCAGGGTTCAAATATTTTGTAAATAAAGATTCCGGATCATATACATAAGCAATCCCTCCCGACATACCTGCAGCAAAGTTTCGTCCAACCTCTCCTAAAATTACGACCCTTCCCCCTGTCATATATTCACAACCATGATCCCCTACTCCCTCTACGACTGTTCTTACTCCTGAGTTTCGTACGCAAAACCTCTCTCCAGTGCTTCCTTGAAAGTAGGCCTCACCACTAGTTGCACCATAAAGACAGGTATTCCCTATGATGATATGTTGCGAAACATTTGGGAAAGCACTTGCTGGATCTATCTTGACAACGATACGGCCTCCATCAAGTCCTTTCCCCACGTAGTCATTTGCAAGACCTGTGAGGTGAATCGAAACCCCTTTTGCAAGAAAGGCACCAAAGCTTTGCCCTGCTGTCCCTTTCATATCAATCTGTATTTTGGCATCTGGAATCCCTTTAGGGCCAAAACGTCGAGCGATCTCTCCAGAAAGCATTGCTCCAATGCTCCTATCTGTATTCCTTAGATCCATATGAATTGTGACATCTTCTCTTTTATTTTTTCTTATTGCTGGTTCTGCTTGCTGGATTAGCAATTGATCGGCTTGCTTGTCAAGCCCATGCTCCTGAGGACGCGATCGAAAGAGTCCTGTACTATAGACCGAACGAGGAGCATGAAGAAGTCGGCTAAAATCCAAAGCACGTGCCTTCCAATGAGAACGAGGGGGCTCAAAGCTAATTCTCTCAACCTTACCTACCATATCTGTAAATCGTTTGAATCCAAGCTCAGCCATTAAGGAACGAAGCTCCTTAGCCACAAAATACATATAATGAACTACATGGTCTGGATTCCCTCCATAACGCTTTCGCAATACCTGATCTTGAGTAGCAATTCCAACGGGACAAGTATTGAGATGACATTTCCTCATCATAACACATCCTAATGCAATGAGAGGAGCGGCTGAAAAACCAAACTCTTCTGCCCCTAGAAGAGCTGCCAACACAACATCTCTTCCTGTGAGGATCTTTCCATCGACTCCAAGAAAGACTCTGTCCCTTAGCCCATTTATCACAAGGGCCTGATGAGCCTCACTGAGTCCAAGCTCCCACGGAGTCCCCGCATTATGAATAGAAGAGATAGGACTTGCTCCCGTTCCTCCTTCAAAACCGCTAATCAATATATGATCGGCATGTGCCTTAGCAACACCTGTCGCAACAGTACCTACTCCTGTTTCTGAAACAAGTTTCACACTAATCCTTGCCTTAGGATTGACATTTTTTAAGTCAAAAATGAGCTGTTTGATATCCTCTATCGAGTAAATATCATGATGAGGAGGAGGACTGATCAAAGTTACCCCAGGAGTACTAAAACGGAGCCTTGCAATATAAGAATCCACTTTGAGTCCTGGAAGCTGTCCTCCTTCACCAGGTTTTGCTCCCTGAGCGATCTTAATCTGAATATCATCAGCATGTACTAAATAGTGAGCTGTCACTCCAAAGCGCCCTGAAGCAACTTGTTTGATAGCAGATCGCATACTATCTCCATTTTTCATAGGGATAAATCGAACGGGATCTTCTCCTCCTTCTCCTGTATTGGATTTTCCTCCGATACGATTCATTGCTATAGCAAGATCCGTATGGGTCTCCCAAGAAATGGAACCAAAACTCATAGCTCCAGTAGAAAATCGTTTCACAAGATCTTCTTCTGATTCAACCTCATCTAAGGGAAGCGGCTTGTTGGCAGGTAAAATCTTAAAAAGTCCTCGAAAGTTGACTCTCTCACTTTCCTTCTGATTGTTAATTGTATCTGCAAATAAAGTATACTTTTCATAGTCATTTTGACGACAGGCATCCTGAAGCCTATATATAGCCTCGGGACTCAAAAGATGAGGGATTCCGTGTTTCCGATAGTGATGAATGCTTCCTGTAGGAAGAGTATCTCCTGTCTCCATAGGATCATAGCTTTTTCGATGACGACGAACACATCCTTCCTCAAGCATCTCAAGACTAAGACCTTCTATATGAGTCTGAGTCTTTGTGAAATAGAGATTAGCCAATTCTGAATCAATTCCAATCGCTTCAAACATCTGAGCACCACAATATGATTGGAGTGTGGAAATTCCCATTTTACTGAATATTTTTAAAAGTCCTTTACCTATAGCATTAATATAATTACTTCTTGCTTCTTTAAAGTTCTTAAGTTCGGGAAGGTAGCCTTCTTTGATCATATCAGCAAGACTCTCAAAGGCAAGATAAGGATTTACAGCATTTGCTCCATATGAGAGAAGTGCAGCAAAGCTATTTACATCAAGAGGTTCTCCACTTTCAACGATTAAACCCGTAAGGGTACGAAGGCCAACTCGTGTTAAAGAATGATGGACAGCAGAAACAGCAAGAAGACTTGGAATTGCTGCCATATTTTCAGCAACTCCTCTATCCGACAGAATGATTAGGCCAATCCCATTTCTGACTGCCTCTGCAGCCTCGTCGCATACTTGATCTAAACGATTTCTCATATTATGTGTTGCGTCTGGATCAAAGAGTATATTAATTGTTTTAGTACGCAAAACTCCCGTAGAAAGATGTCGTATCTTTGCAAGATCCTTTTTTGTCAATACGGGATGCTCTAACTCCAAACGCTGAACATTTTGCGGGCTTTCATCCAAGAGATTGGACTCTGGTCCTATATAAGCAGTAAGCTCCATCACAAGCTCTTCTCGGATAGGATCGATTGCAGGATTCGTCACTTGTGCAAACTGTTGCTTAAAATAGTGAAAGAGAGATCTTGGCTTTTCAGAAAGAATCGCAAGAGAAGAGTCCGCTCCCATAGATCCAATAGGCTCCTTTCCTGTAAGTGCCATGGAGCGAAGATGAAGGTTAAGTTCTTCTACTGTATAACCAAAAGCTCTTTGTCTCTCACGGATTCGTTCATGGTTCGGTTGTGGTACAAAGGCTGGATCGGGAAGCCTACTAAGGCGTATCATATTTTCTTCCACCCATTTATGATAAGGACTTTGGGAGGAAACTTTTTGTTTGATATCTTCATCTTGAATGATTGTTCCATTTCTCGTGTCTACAAGGAGCATCCTTCCAGGGCGGAGTCTTCCACTATATATCATCTGGGATGGAGGGATATCAAATGTCCCTGCTTCAGAGGCCATAAGCAAGCTATGATCTCTTGTGATTATGTATCTTCCAGGGCGAAGACCATTTCGATCAAGAGTTGCCCCAATAATTTCTCCATCAGTAAAAGCAATTGCAGCAGGACCATCCCATGGTTCCATCATTGCTGCATGATATTCATAAAAAGCACGAAGCTCCTTTGGCATATCTTTCTTTTTAGACCATGCCTCTGGAATCATCATCATGATAGTATGAGGAAGACTTCTTCCAGTCATGTATAAAAGCTCCAAAACGGAATCAAAAGTAGCGGAGTCACTTTGGCCTTCCATGATAATGGGAAGCATACGGCGAAGATTCTTTCCATAAAGAGTACTTTTCATATGCATTTGACGGGCTGCCATCCAGTTCTGATTCCCTCTTACCGTATTGATCTCTCCATTATGTGCAATCATTCGGAATGGCTGGGCAAGGTCCCAAG
This sequence comes from Leptospirales bacterium, assembly GCA_014238275.1. GTDB lineage: Bacteria > Spirochaetota > Leptospiria > Leptospirales > Leptonemataceae > JABABJ01. The sequence goes on from JABABJ010000086.1 coordinate 5,521, forward strand.
TAGGAAAGGTATTCGTGGAATATCTCTGATGGATAAGAGCAAGAGAAGAGATGAATTCTGGGCATTGAAGATCTAGATAGAACTCCATTAACTGATCTGCTGTCAGCATCCCTTTATATACAATAGTCCGACAGGAGAAAGAGGAAACATAGTATTGATTTCGATCTAAGCCATATTCAGCACGAACACGTCGATCAATCACCCGACGTATTAAATAGAGCTTCCTGTCAAAAGAAAGGGTATCTTCTATATCCTCTGAACAAGCGACAAAACATTGTTTCATAAAAGGAATGGTTTTTCGGGCATGAAAACCCACACATTCCTTTTTGATAGGGACATCACGCCATCCCAAAAATATCTGCTTTTCATCTACAACAACCTTTTCGATCAGGTTTTCGATCCCCTTCCGTGCAATAGGATTTTGAGGTAGATAGATAAAACCAATGGCATATCGGTTTTCTTTGGGAAGAATGATATTTTTTTTGTCAGCTTGCAGACAAAAAAAGGAATGGGGAATTTGTGTTAGAATCCCCGAACCATCTCCTGTTTTGGGGTCTGCCCCCACTGCTCCCCTATGCTCAAGACGACAAAGGGAAGAAAGACCCATTTCTACAATATGTCTTGATTTTCTCCCTTGAATATCTACAGCAAAGCCTACTCCGCAGGAGTCCTTATCCAATGAAGGATCATAAAGAGAGGGAGAGCGTTTTTTCAAATGCTTCATATATATGCGATGGTGCTACTTTATGGATAAATATCTAATTTTCTAGAAGATGTCCTATCTACTTTTGGTTCTATCTTCGTTTAACATAGGGTGGGAGGTCTTGATTGGGAATATCCTATCGTATGAAGGTGCTTCTCGACGTGCTTTTGAGTTGCTTTGAATTTTGCAAGATTATTCTGAAATGATTCTGAAACTATCTTAGCTCATACCAAAAGTCCAAATAGGAGTTTTCTGCAACCTATCTATCTACCAACCTATCTGTCCTAGAATCCTCTCTTAGATAGAAAGACCATGCTTTTTTAGATGTCAAGTAGAAAATAAGTTTTTTTTGTGAACCCCATAGCAAAATCAAATCCAAAATAAGACAAATAGAATTTTTTGCAAAAGCTAATGAATACTTGGGATACGATAATTGAGATAGACAAAGATATCTATCATTCCTTTTTCCAGAATAGCTTTCCTTCGCTTGTTATAAAACTCATGTACTAAAGCCGAGTTTCGTTCAAATGCCTCTGGGACTGCAACATCTTCTATGGGATGCTCCTCCCATAGACCGTCGCTTGCACGAAAGGTCTTAATTCCAG